>NZ_AHZC01000389.1 GCF_000247475.1 Rhizobium sp. PDO1-076
GGACCCCGGACGCCGCCAGATCCGCCATCAGCGAGGCGTCGCGGCCGACAAGCACGACATCCGCCCGGCCCTCTTGCGCCATCACCGCTGCGAGCGCCGTGCCGAAAGCACCGGCACCGATAACCGCAATCCGTTCCTGTCCGCTCATGCCTTGGCCCCGCGTTTGCCATAGGGAAGCAGCGCCTGGGCGCCGGCATCGAGCGGCCAGCGCGAGCGCGGCGCGACATTCAGATCGTCGGGAGCCATCCCGAGCGCCATGCGTTCAAGGCCAGCCCAGGCGATCATCACGGCATTGTCGGTGCAAAGATGATGCGGCGGGGCGACGAAGCGAAATCGGTGCTGGGCGCACAGTTCGTCCAGGGTGCGGCGCACTTCCTGGTTGGCCGCGACCCCACCGGCCACGATCAGCGCCGGCTCGACAGCGTCGGGATATGTCTCGTGGAAGCGCTGCAGCCCGCGACCGATGCGGTCCATCAGCGTGCGCGAGATCGCCCGCTGGAATGAAGCGCAGATATCGGCAATGTCCTCGTCGGTGACCGGCGCAATGCCTTCGGCCGCCTGCCGCACGGCCGTCTTCAGACCCGAAAACGAAAAGTCGAGCCGGGCTTCACCGACCAGCGGCCGGGGAAAGGCAAAACGCTTGGCATTGCCGGTAGCCGCCGCCCGCTCGACAGCTGGTCCACCCGGATACGGCAGGCCAAGCAGTTTGGCGGTCTTGTCGAAGGCCTCGCCCAGGGCATCGTCGATCGTCGTGCCCCAGCGCTCGTAGTCGCCGACGCCCTTGACCAGCACCAGCTGCGTGTGACCGCCGGAAACCAGCAGCATCAGATAGGGAAAAGCCACGCCATCGGTCAGTCGCGCCGTCAGCGCATGGCCCTCCAGATGGTTGATGGCATAGAGCGGCTTGCCGGAGGCACGTGCCATCGCCTTGCCGGTCATCAGCCCGACCAGCAGCCCGCCGATCAGGCCCGGACCGGAGGTCGCGGCGATCGCATCGATGTCGGCAAGCGTGATGCCGGCGCGGGTCAGCGCCTCTTCGATCAGCGTATCGAGCGCCTCGACATGCGCCCGCGCCGCGATTTCCGGCACGACGCCACCATAGGCGCTGTGTTCGTCCAATTGGCTCAGAACCACGTCCGCTTCCGTGATGGCGGTGCCATCGGGAAGGCGTGTGACCACCGCGGCAGCCGTTTCGTCACAGCTGGTTTCGAGGCCGAGAATACGGAGTTGCGACGTCATGGACCCTGTTCATTGATTGCGGTCACCGGGAAACCGGTCTACGAGGACTGTCGGTAACAACGGATCTGATCGGATGCAAACAAAACCTTTTCGCATCGGCACACGCGGAAGTCCGCTGGCGCTTGCCCAGGCGCACGAGACACGCGATCGCCTGATGCTGGCCCACAATCTGCCGGCAGAGATGTTCGAAATCGTCGTGCTTTCGACAAAGGGGGACCGGATCACCGATCGTTCGCTCTCGGAGATCGGCGGCAAGGGGCTTTTCACCGAGGAACTGGAGCAACAGTTGAGCTCGGGCGAACTGGATCTTGCCGTGCATTCCTCCAAGGACATGCCGACGAAGTTGCCGGAGGGCCTGTATCTTTCCGCCTTTCTGCCACGCGAGGATGTCCGCGATGCGGTCATCGGCCGCACGGCCCCCACCCTCCAGGAACTCCCGCATGGCGCAACCGTCGGCTCATCGTCGCTGCGCCGCCAGGCCCTGATCCGACGCCTGCGCCCCGATGTGAAGGTCATCACATTTCGCGGTCTCGTCGAGACCCGCCTGCGCAAGTTGGCGGACGGTGACGTCGATGCGACCCTGCTCGCCTTCGCCGGCCTGAAACGCCTCGGCAAGCAGGATGTGTCGACGCAACTGCTCGACCCGTCCGAATTTCCGCCGGCACCGGCCCAGGGCGCGATCTGCATCGAGAGCCGGATCGGCGACAACGGCGTCAATGCGCTTCTGTCCGCCATCAACGATCGTCCGACATTCGACGCCGTCACCTGCGAGCGTGCATTTCTCGGTGCACTCGATGGCTCCTGTCGCACGCCGATCGCCGGATTAGCCACCATTGAGGGCGACCACCTTCGTTTTACCGGAACCATCCTGACCCCGGACGGCTGCCAGTCTTTTGACATCGCGGCCGAAGGTCATGTTTCCGACGCCGCAAAGCTTGGCAGGGAAGCCGGCGAAGCGATCCGCGCCAAGGCCGGCAGCGGCTTCTTCACCAGCTGGAGCTGAACCCATGCGCGTTCTGGTAACGCGACCTGAACCGTCGGCGGAGAAAACCGCTGCCCAGCTTCGGCGTCGTGGCCACCAGCCAGTGCTCCTGTCGCTGATGCAGGCGCAGCGTCAACTCGGCACACTTCGCCAAGCTTTGGCCGAGGCACCGCGTGCTCTGGCAGTGACAAGCGGCGAAGCCGTTCGAGTCCTGGCCAGTCTCGGGCAGGACCTGTCGCCCCTCCTGGCGCTGCCCGTATTTGCCGTCGGCATAAGGACAGCCGAGGCGGCGAAAAACCTTGGCTTCACCAATGTCCTTGTCGGTGGCGGGGACGGCGAAGCGCTGGCCGATCGCATCCTTGCCGAATGGGATAACGGCAGAGACAACAGTCTCCTGTATCTGGCAGGGACTCCGAGAACGCCCGGATTGGAAACCCGATTGACGGAGGCCGGCCTGAAACTCGCCGTTGCGGAATGTTATCGCATGCTGCCGGTCAACCATGACCTGACAAGACTGCAAGCAGCCTTCGATCCCTGGCCTGACGTGGCTCTTCTATATTCGGCTGAAACCGCAAGGCATTTCGTATCGCTGCCGCCGATGAACGATGACAAGGGGCACATCAAGAACCTGCGCATCCTTTGCCTGAGCAACAAGATTGCCGAAACCTTGCCGCCCGAACTTCGCGCAAGCGCCGCCTGGCCATCCGAACCCAATGAGGACCTGCTTCTCGATCTCATCTGAAGGTCGCAGGCTCAAAATCGATCTTCTCCCTTTCCTTCGACGGACTGACTGACTACGTTTAGGTCGATGCTGGGAAATGAAGAGGTTGCCATGGTTTCCGGAAAGCCACCCCGCCGATCGAAGTCCTCGGACGATCCGGTCACGATTGACCTGTCCGCAGAGGAAACCGGCACGCCAACCACCGATGCAGACACAGTCGTCGCCTCTGATATTGCATCAGAGGGCGAGCCGGCCTCTGTTGATGTCCCCGTAACGCCTGTCGATGATGCTGAACCGATCGGCCTGCACGCCGAGGCACCGATCCCCGAGCCGGAAGCAGAGCCACTACCAGAGCCAGAGCCAGAACCGACGCCATATCCGTCCTATGAGGAGACGGTTGCACAACCAGCCGCCTCATCCCGTGAGCAGCTCCGCCAGTCACCGGCGACATCGACGCTGATTGCCTCCGGCATCTTTGGCGGTCTTGTTGCCCTCGCACTCGCCGGCAGCATGCAATATGCCGGCATCGTCCCGGGAATTGGCCCGGAACAACCAAGTGCTGCAGCGCCGGCCGACAACGCCGAACTCCAGGCCCTGAAGGCCGAAGTGGCGCGCCTTGCAGCGGCACAGTCCGCCCCGGCAGCCGACAGCGGACTGGTCAACCAGGAACTGGCCGACCGCGTTGCGGCGCTGGAAGCCTCCGTTCAGGCCGCGAGTTCTGCTGCGCCGCGAATCGATGCGGCAGCGCTGAACGAACTCAATGCCCAGATCACCCTTTCCAAGGATGCCATCGCCGCTTTGCGCAGCGACGTCGCCAGCAATGCCGAGGCACTGAACCAAAGCGAGGCGCGTCTGGCCGAGGCGGAAAAGAAGATCGACGAACCGCGCAACGACGTGGAAATGGCCCGTGCCATCGCGCTGGCCGGTTTGAAGACTGCCATTGATCGCGGCGGTCCCTTCATGTCCGAACTGGACGCACTGAGAAGCGTCGCACCGGAAGATCCCGCCGTACACTCGCTTTCATCCATGGCAGCGACCGGCATTCCATCGCGCGCCGATCTTGCCAATGGTTTTGGCAAAACAGCCGATGCGATCCTTGGCGCCATCCATCAGCCCGATCCGGACCAGGGCATTGCCGACCGCCTGCTGTCGGGCGCGCTGTCGGTGATCAAGGTACGCCCCGTCGGCAATATCGAGGGAGAAACACCGGAAGCCATCGTTGCCCGCATCGAGAACAAGCTTCAGAACGGCGACCTGAAGGGCGCCTCCCTGGAATGGCAAACGCTGCCGGAAGCCGGCAAAGCGGCCTCGTCGGACTTTGCCACGACGTTGAACAAACGGGTTGAGGTCGAAGCCACGATCGGTGAAGCCCTTGCCAGCACCGTTGGCGGTTCATCGGCCGGAACAACCGGCGGAACTGGGGGCTGAGGAAATGACGACTGTTTTGAAGATCCTGTTCTTTTTCATCACCATTCTGGTTCTTGGCTTCGGCTTCTCCTGGCTGGCGGATCGACCCGGAGCGCTTTCGATCATCTGGGAAGGCCAGTTGATCGAAATGAGCCTGATGGTGGCCGCCACGATCATCATCGGCATCGTGGCAATCGTGATGGCCTTCTGGTGGCTGTTTCGCACGCTGTGGACATCACCGCATTCCGTCCGCCGCTACTTCCGGGCCCGCACCCGTGACCGTGGCTATCAGGCCCTTTCGACCGGGTTGATTGCAGCCGGTGCCGGCAATGCCATTCTCGCCCGCAAGATGAGCGCCCGTGCCCGCGGCCTGCTGCGCGCCGACCAGGAACCGCTGATCCTCGTGCTCGACGCCCAGGCGTCGCTCATCGAAGGCCGCCACGACGAAGCACGGCGACTGTTCCAGCAGATGTCGGAGGATGCCGAAACCAGGGAACTCGGCCTGCGCGGTCTCTATGTCGAGGCAAGCCGTCTGGGCGCCCATGAAGCGGCCCGCCAATATGCCGAAACCGCAGCCGAGAACGCCCCCTACTTGCCTTGGGCTGCCAAGGCGACACTCGAATATCGCTGCCGCGCCGGTCACTGGGACGACGCAATCCGCTTGCTCGACCAGCAGCGGGTTGCCCATGTGCTCGACCGGCACGAGGCCGATCGTCTCAAGGCTGTCCTGCTGACCGCAAAGGCGCAGGACCAGCTTGAAGGCGAACCGTTGGCCGCCCGCGATCATGCCCTCAAGGCGCTGAAGCTTGCCAAGGATCTTGTGCCGGCTGCCATCGTCGCCGCCAAGGCCTATCAACGCGAGGACAATCTCCGCAAGGCCGCCCATACGCTCGAACAGGTGTGGAAGCTTTCACCACACCCAGAAATTGCTCAGGCATACGTTCGCTCGCGAAGCGGTGACAGTGCCGTGGACCGTTTGAAGAAGGCCGAGAAGCTCGAAGCCTTGAAGCCGAACAACATCGAATCCCTGCTGGCCGTTGCCGAAGCCGCACTCGAGGCGCAGGAATTCGACAAGGCGCGTGCCAAGGCAGAAGCGGCCGCCCGGATCGAATCGCGCGAGCGCGTCTATCTTCTCCTCGCCGATATCGAAGAGGCCGAAACGGGCGACCAGGGTCGCATCCGTCACTGGATGGGTCAGGCGGTCAAGGCAGCGCGCGATCCTGCCTGGGTCGCCGATGGCCATGTCTCTGAACGCTGGATGCCCGTCTCCCCGGTGACCGGCCGCCTGGACGCTTTCGAATGGAAGGTTCCCTTCGACCAGATTGAGGGTCCGATCGAGGAAGGCAATCTGTCGGGTGCCGAGAAAGCCCTGGGAACCCTGCCACCGATCGTGCCGAAGGAACCGGAGCAGGTTCCGAGACCGTCCGCCCGGATCATCGATGAAGAAGCACCGGTGGTGATCGAGGAAAAGCCGGAAGCTGCGGCAAATAAGCAGGCAGCGGCGCCGCTTCCCGTTGCGAATGGCGAACGATCCATCAAGGCGGACGACATCGTCGAACCGTTCTTCGGTCGCCCACCCGATGACCCGGGCGTCAAGGATCCCGGCCGCGCCGCCCCCGAGGCAAAGACCCGGCTCAAACTGTTCTGATAGGATATCTATGCTCGAACGTCTGCAATCCTTTTTCCAATCGATCACGCAAGACCGCCCACCGGCGGTCTTTGCACCTGATGACCCGCGCATCGCTGTGGCGGCACTGTGCTTTCAGGTCATGGAAGCCGATGGCGTGGTCCGCGATGCAGAGCGGACGAAGTTGCGTTCGATCCTGCAGGAGCAATATGATCTCGACGAGACCAAGCTTGAAGCCCTGATTGCTGCCGGCCAGGAGGCAGAGAGCGAAGCCGTCGATTACTACCGCTTCACTACCGATCTCAAGCGTCACCTCGACGAGCCGGCACGCGAACAATTGATCGGCATCCTCTGGGACATCGTCTATGCCGACGGCAACCGCAGCGAGATGGAGGATCACGCCATATGGCGGGTCGCCGATCTTCTGGGCGTCTCATCTCGCGGCCGCGTGATCCAGCGCCAGGAGGCCGAAGCCCGCGCCGGAATGGGAGCAAGCGACGATGCTCCATGACCCGGCGCGCGCAACCCACAAACAACCTGTTCTGATCGTCCTGCATCAGGAACGCTCCAGTGCCGGTCGTGTCGGACAGATGCTGGAAGAAAAGGGCTATCCTCTAGACATCCGTCGGCCGGTGCTCGGGGAAAAACTGCCCGGCACCTTGGCCAGCCACGCCGGTGCCGTCGTCTTCGGCGGTCCGATGAGTGCCAACGATCCGGACGACTTCGTCAAGCGCGAGATCGACTGGCTCGATATACCGCTCAAGGAAAACAAGCCTTATCTCGGCATATGCCTCGGCGCCCAGATGCTGGCGCGCCAACTCGGCGGCAAGGTGGAGGCCGACCGGGAGCAACGCACCGAGATCGGCTGGTATCCGATCCGGCCGACGGAGCATGGCCGCCTGCTGATGCACTGGCCGCAGATGGTCTACCACTTCCACCGCGAAGGCTTCAGCCTGCCGCATGGCGCCAAACTCCTGGCGGAAGGCGACATCTATCCGAACCAGGCCTTCCGCTACGGCCAGAACGCCTGGGGCGTCCAGTTCCACGCCGAACTGACCCGGGCGATGATGCACCGCTGGGTCGTGCATGGCGCCCATCGCTTTGTCCTGCCGAACGCCCAACAGGGGCGCGACCATCTGGACGGACGGATGATCTTTGATGCGCCGCTTCGCGCCTGGCTATCGAATTTTCTCGATCTGATCTTCGAGAAGGCTCACTTGACCGTCTGAGGCTCCGGCGCTTCAAGGCTGTCGATCTTGCGCAATTGTGGAAAGCCGAAAGCCCAGAGCCCTGCAACGGCCAGGGTGCCGACACCGCCGACGACCACGGCTGCGACCGGACCGATGAAATGCGCCATCGTGCCGGCGCGAAACTCGCCAAGCTCGTTCGACGCCCCGACAAACACCATGTTGACCGCGTTGACGCGGCCACGCACCTCATCCGGCGTCCAGAGCGCAATCAGCGTTTCGCGCACATAGACCGACGCCATATCGGCCGCCCCCATCAGCATCAGAGCGAGGATGGACACCCAGGCGGTTTGCGACAGGCCGAACATGATCGTTCCGGCACCGAACAAGGCCACGCCGACGAACATGAACACACCGGCATTGTGGCGGACCGGGTAACTCGCAAGCGCAATGGCAACAAGGATGGCGCCGATGCCCGGCGCAGCGCGCAGCAGACCGAGGCCCCATGGCCCCAGCGTCAGGATGTCCCGTGCGAACACCGGCATGAGTGCAACAGCACCGCCAAGCAGAACCGCAAACAGATCAAGCGAGATCGCTCCGAGTACGATCTTCTCGCCGAAGATGAACCGAAAGCCGGCCAGCAGCGTATCCTTGGTGACGGCCTTGTTCGACATGCGCTGGGCGGGCCGCTCCACCAGGATGACCAGAACGGCGGCCCCGAGGAAAAACGCCAGCGACGTCGAATAGGCAAGAACAGGGCTTGCGCCATAAAGCAGGCCGCCGGCAACAGGACCGATGATCGATGCCGTCTGCCAGGACGACGAATTCCAGGCGACAGCATTGGCAAGATCCGCGATCGGCACCAGATTGGGTGCCAGGGACTGGACAGCCGGCGCGGCAAACGCCCGCTCAATCCCGAATAGGACGAGAATGGCAAAGACGATCGTCGGCTCGAAGGCATCCGCCAGCGTCAGTCCCAGCATCGCCGCCGCGCAAAGCGAACTCAACACCATGCAGGCTGCAACGATAGCTCGACGATTGTAGCGATCGGCGACTGAGCCGGTGACGAGGATCAGCAGCAGCGCGGGAAGAAACTGCACCAGGCCGATCAAGCCGAGATAGAAGGCGCTGCCGGTCTGGTCATACATCTGCCAGCCAACCGAGACGCTGAGAATCTGGGTGGCAAAGGCACCCAGAAAACGGGCAAAGAAGAAGCGCGTATAAGACTTGTGCCGGAACGCAGCAAAGCGGTCACCGGCGGAAGAAGGGGTCATGTCGAAAACTTTCAGAAACAGCGGGACAAACGAGCCCGTTAAACATGATTTCGAATGCGGGCGCCCGATCCACTTGTCCGTTAAGTCGCCAATGTCTACATCTCTGTCAACCAAGAAATGGAGACTTGAATGCTTGCGCTATTTCAAACCATCGATCTCGTACTCAGCATCTTCACCTGGATTCTGATCGGCAGCGCGATCTTCTCGTGGCTCTATGCCTTCAACGTCATCAATTCGAGCAACCGCTTCGTCGCTTCGCTCGGCTCGTTCTTCTACAATGTCACCGAGCCGGTGCTCCGGCCGATCCGCCGTTTCATGCCCGATCTTGGCGGCATCGACATCTCGCCGATCGTTGTGCTGGTGTTGATCTTCTTCGCCCGCTCGCTGCTGTGGAACACGATCTACCCGCTGGTGGCGTGAACAAGCCCTACCGGGTCAGCGCCGACCATCTGCTGCTCGCCATACGGCTGACGCCGAATGGCCGGCGCGACATGGTGGAGGGCGCCGACATCTCGGCTGACGGGCAGGTCTATCTGAAAGCCAGGGTCACGGCCGTTCCGGAAAAAAGAAAGGCCAACAAGGCCCTGATCGCGCTGGTCTCAAAGACGCTGCGCTGCCCCAAGTCATCGATCGCGGTTATATCCGGCGATACATCCAGACAAAAAATCCTCCGGATCGATGGCGACCCGGAGGATTTGGCAGGAAAGCTTGAGGCTGTTCTGGCGCGCTGACGCCTTACTTCTTTTCTTCCGTTGCGCGCTGGATCGATTCGAGGATCAGCTGCTTGGCGACATCCACGTCGCGCCAGCCGCCGATCTTGACCCACTTGCCCGGCTCGAGATCCTTGTAGTGCTCGAAAAAGTGCTGGATCTGCTTCAGCGTGATTTCCGGCAGGTCGGTATAGTTGGTGATCTTGTCATAACGGCGGGTCAGCTTCGGTACCGGAACAGCAAGGATCTTCTCATCCATGCCGCCATCGTCTTCCATCAGCATGACGCCGATCGGGCGGACGTTGATGACGCAACCCGGCACCAGTGGGCGCGTATTGCAGATCAGCACATCCAGCGGATCGCCGTCGAGGCAGAGCGTGTGCGGCACGAAACCGTAGTTACCCGGATAGGTCATCGGGGTGTAGAGGAAGCGGTCGACCACAAGCGTGCCGGCTTCCTTGTCCATTTCATACTTGATCGGTTGACCGCCAACCGGAACCTCAACGATAACGTTGATGTCTTCCGGCGGATTCTTGCCAATGGCAATTGCATCGATGCGCATTTTGGACCCCGTGGGAGTGTTGAAATCCCGCGTTTCCTAAAGCGAAAAATGGCGCATTGCAACACGGCTTTGGGCGAAGCTTCAGAATGGTAAAGGGAGGCAGAGGTCAAACCGACAACATGTCAGGTGCCAGGGCAGTAGAACGCCCCGATATATTCCGGTTGACGCGGCCTTCTGGCCGCTGCTCGCACGTTGCAACTCAGTTCCAGACGAAGCCGAGCTTCTTCAGATGCACGTCGTCGAAATCTTCCATGCCTTCGACCGTGTCGACACCGCCATTCGAGCGGAAGAAGCCGGCAGCGATCTCGCTGTCTTCAAGGCACCAGACGACCATGCCGTCGCAGCCGAGCGATTTCAGCAGCCGACGCGCCTCGTTGAACAGCGCATAGCCAAGGCCAATGCCCTGATATTCCGGACGCAGATAGATCTCGTAGATCTCGCCTTCATGGGGTAGCGAACGGGCACGGTTGAGGCCGAGAGAGGCATAACCGGCGACAACACCCGCCACTTCCACGACCAGGATCGTGGCCGGCCCGCGCGTCGCCTTGCGCCACCAGGCTTCACCCCGCCGCTCGATCATCCGGGTCAGAGCACGATGGGGAATGATGCCGGAATAGGCATGCTGCCAGGCGCTGCGATGGGCTTCGGCAATCGCCGCCCCATCGCGGGGACCAGCAAGGCGCATATCAATCGACAACGTCTTCATAACGTGACTCTCGTCCTCGCGGAAATCACGCAACGGCTCATCCGTCAGTCGATTTCCGGTCCCATCATCAGGACCACAGACCGAAATTTAACGCTTTTTTAACCCATCTCGCAAGCACTGACAGATCCCATGCACAAACAAAAACCCCGGCATTTCTGCCAGGGTTCAAAACAATCAAGACTGCAATTCGACAATCAGGCGATCTTCGCCTTGCCGAAACGCTTGCGGTCGTTGGCATCGAGATAGGTCTTGCGCAGACGAATGTTCTTCGGCGTCACTTCCATCAGCTCGTCGTCCTGGATCCACGACAGGGCGCGGTCGAGCGTCATGCGGATCGGCGGGGTCAGACGGACGGCTTCGTCCTTGCCGGCCGAACGGATGTTGGTGAGCTGCTTGCCCTTCAACACGTTGACCTCGAGGTCGTTGTCGCGGCTATGAATGCCGATGATCATGCCGGCATAAACCTTTTCGCCTGGCTCGATGATCATCGGGCCGCGGTCTTCCAGGTTGAACATGGCATAGGCAACAGCTTCGCCGGACTGGTTCGACAGCAGCACGCCATTGGTACGGCCGCCGATTTCGCCCTTGTAAGGCTGATAATCATGGAACAGACGGTTCATGATGGCCGTGCCGCGCGTGTCGGTCAGAAGTTCCGACTGGTAGCCGATCAGGCCGCGGGTCGGCGCGAAGAACTTCAGGCGAACGCGGCTGCCGCCGGACGGGCGAAGCTCGGCCATTTCGGCTTTGCGCTCGGACATCTTCTGGACGACGATGCCGGAATGCTCTTCATCGACGTCGATGACGACTTCTTCGATCGGCTCCATCACGTTGCCGTCTTCGTCCTTGTGCATGACGACGCGCGGACGCGACACGGCAAGTTCGAAACCTTCGCGACGCATGGTTTCGATCAGAACGGCCAGCTGCAATTCGCCGCGACCCGATACGAAGAACGAATCCTTGCCGTCCGATTCTTCGATCTTCAGCGCAACATTGCCTTCGGCTTCCTTGAACAGACGGTCGCGGATAACACGGCTAGTGACCTTGTCACCTTCGGTACCGGCCAGCGGGCTGTCGTTGACGAGGAAGGACATGGTAACGGTCGGCGGATCGATCGGCTGTGCGGTCATCGCTTCGGTAACGGACGGATCACAGAACGTGTCGGCAACCGTGCCCTTGGACAGACCTGCGATGGCGACGATGTCGCCGGCATGGGCTTCTTCGATCGGCTGACGCTCGATGCCGCGGAACGCGAGGATCTTCGAGATACGGCCGGTTTCAACGGTCTTGCCATCCTGGCTGAGAACCTTGACGGACTGGTTCGGCTTGATCGAGCCGGAAGCGATACGGCCGGTGATGATACGGCCGAGGAAGGGGTTGGCTTCCAGCAGCGTGCCGATCATGCGGAACGGACCTTCGCCGACATTCGGCTCGGGAACATGCTCCAGAACCAGGTCGAGCAGCGGCGCCAGGCCCTGGTCCTTCGGACCGTCCGGGTTGACGTTCATCCAGCCATCGCGACCCGAACCGTAGAGGATCGGGAAGTCGAGCTGTTCGTCGGTGGCGTCGAGATTGGCAAACAGGTCGAAGACTTCGTTGATGACTTCTTCGTGGCGGCCGTCCGGACGGTCGATCTTGTTGATCGCGACGATCGGGCGCAGGCCAACCTTCAGCGCCTTGCCAACGACGAACTTGGTCTGCGGCATCGGGCCTTCGGACGAGTCGACCAGAACGATCGCGCCGTCCACCATCGACAGGATGCGCTCGACTTCGCCGCCGAAGTCGGCGTGGCCGGGGGTGTCGACGATGTTGATGCGGTGACCCTTCCACTCGATCGACGTCGCCTTGGCGAGAATGGTGATGCCGCGCTCTTTTTCGAGGTCGTTCGAGTCCATCATGCGCTCAACCGTGCGCTGGTTGTCGCGGAACGAGCCGGACTGCTTGAGGAGCTCGTCGACGAGTGTTGTTTTGCCATGGTCGACGTGCGCGATAATCGCGATGTTGCGCATTTTCATGATAAGGATCTCTGGTGGCTTTGGTGCAAATGCCGGTGAAGTGCCGGTGGCGCGCCTGTTACTTTGGGCCGCTCATAACCCTTTTTTTGCAATTGCGAAAGAGGGGAAACCGTCGGCACCGGTTCAATGGTTACCGACGGCGCAGAAAAATCGCCTTTTCTTGCAGGCTGACTAAGCCGCCAGCCCCTTTTTCTTCAGCATTGCCTCAGGTGTCGGCATTCGTCCACGGAAGGCCTTGTAGGCATCTTCCGGATCGATCGAGCCGCCTACGGAGTAGATGTTTTCCTTGAGTTTTCTGGCCGTTTCCGGATCGAACGCATTGCCGGTTTCCTCGAAGGCGGAAAACGCGTCCGCGTCCAGAACTTCCGACCACATGTAGGAATAGTAGCCGGCCGAATAGCCGTCGCCGGAAAAAACGTGCTGGAAGTGCGGCGTGGCGTGGCGCATCACGATGGACGCAGGCATGCCGATTTTTGCCAGGACCGCGTTCTGCACGGCAATCGGATCTTCGATGGCCCCTTGCGTATGAAACGCCATGTCGACCAGCGCCGAAGAGGTGAACTCGACGGTATTGAAGCCTGCATTGAAGGTTCGAGCCGCCAGCACCTTGTCGAGAAGGGCCTGCGGCATCGGCGCGCCGGTCTCGAAATGCACGGCATAGGTCTTCAGGATGTCCGGCACGATCAGCCAATGTTCGTAGAGCTGCGACGGCAACTCGACGAAATCGCGCGAGACGCTGGTGCCCGATACCGACGGATAGGTCACGTTCGACAGCATGCCATGGGCAGCATGGCCGAATTCGTGAAACAGCGTTCGGGCATCATCGAGCGACAGAAGCGCAGGCCGGCCCGGCTCCGGCTTGGCGAAATTGCAGACATTGTAGATGATCGGGATTTCGCCGACATGTCCATTCTTCAGCGTCAGCCGGTGCTGCGACTGGAACGAACTCATCCATGCACCCGAACGCTTCGAGGGGCGGGCGAAATAATCGCCGAGGAACAGCGCAACGAGCCGATCCGCGCGGTCGCGGATCTCGAAGACCCGCACGTCGGGGTGATAGCCGGCGACACCCGTCATCGGCACGGCCTTGATGCCGAAGATGCGGCCCGCAACATCGAAACAGGCCTCGATGACCTTCTCAAGCTGCAGATAGGGCTTCAGCTCGGCTTCGGAGAAGTTGAATTTGCGGGCGCGCAGTTTTTCGGCATAGTGACGCCAGTCCCATGGGGCAACCTCGTGGTTGCGGCCCTCCTCGGCGATCAGCTCGGCCAGTTCACGCGCCTCGCCCTCGGCCTGCTTCACGGCCCTCTCCCACACCTGCATCAGCAGCCCGTTTACCGCGTCGGGCGTTTTCGCCATGGTATTGTCGAGCTTCAGGCAGGCAAAGTTGTCATATCCCAGAAGCGCAGCCTTTTCGGCCCGCAGCGCCAGCGTCTCCTTGACGATCTGGCGATTGTCGGTCGCGCCGCCATTGATGCCACGGGCCGTCCAGGCTTTAAACGCTGTCTCGCGCAGATCGCGGCGCTCGGAAAACGTCAAAAAGGGTTCAATGATCGAGCGCGACAGTGTCACGACATAGGCGTGCCCACCCGCATGGGCGGCCGCGGCCGAGGCCATGGCATCGCGCAGGAAACCCGGAATGCCTGCAAGGTCATCCTCGCCCGCCAGCGGCAGCGTCCACGAACTTTCATCCGCAAGCACGTTCTGGCCGAATTGCGCCCCCAGGCTTGCCAATCGTTCATTGATCGCCGCAAGACGCTCCTGCTCAGCCTTCGGAAGCTTGGCGCCCGATTTGACGAAACCCTTCCAGTGCCGTTCCAATACGCGGGTCTGCTCCAGCGACAAGCCAAGCTCGTCCCGTGCGTTCCACAGCGCGTCGATCCGCTGAAACAGCGCGGCATTCATGCCGATCTTCGAATAGTGGCGTGACATCTTCGGCGCGATCTCGCGCTCCAGCGCCTGAATGGCGGGATTGGTATGCGCACCCGCCCGGTTCCAGAACAGCGCCGATACGCGCGAAAGATTATCGCCGGCCAATTCCAGCTCGACAATGGTGTTTTCAAAGCTCGGCGCTTCCGCATTGTCCGCGACCAGATCGATTTCGGTATCATGCTCGGCCAAGGCCGCCTCGAAGGCTGGTGCGAAATCACCATCCGCAACCTCCTCGAACTTCGGCAGGCCATGCGGGCCCGTCCATTCGACAACGGCAGGATTATAGACGGGGGAACCGGTCATCAGCATCTCCTTCGGTGGCGCTTCCGATCTGCGAAGCACGTTCATCCGGTATGCTATCGCGACGAACAGATGACAAGCACACAAAAAGCAGTGAACAAAAATCAATATGACCCACAACTTTGTTCCATCAACGTTGACGAAAATTAGAACTGGGAGATAGATCGATCTATCCTATGAAAGGATGGTGTGTCCCATGGAAGTGTTTCCAATACGGCCGATTGGCGGCCCGTCTCTGAAGGTCAAGGAAAGCAACCTCCAGCAAGAGGTAAGTCTGAGCGAGCTCTCGCCGAAGCCCATGGTCTCGCGAGAACGCGAGACATTCGAGGAAGCACTTTCTGTCTTTGCCAGCATGACACCGCGCCGACTGCGCGAAATCGCCGTCGAAAGTTTCGATCGGGCTGAAATCGACGAGGATACCTATCGAGAACTGTCGACCGAATTGCCGCTTCAGGCGGTCGACCGCCACGGCAATGTCGCGGATCTGTCCAACCTAACCGACAATACTGAATTCGACTATGCCGAACACTACCGCACCCAGCATGCGCTCGCCGAAATGATCGGCAATCTCGACAACGCCGACGCCTATGCCAAGGTTCTGGATTTCTTCGACCGCACCAGCTGATCGCATTCGCGATCCGGACCATTCTCGCCGCGGCGTAAACATCGAAAAGATCTCGCCTTCACCGGCCTCCCGCACTATGTCTGCATCGCCGGGCTGCATCCGGTCGGTCGCGCTGCGGCCCGAAACGCCTGAATCCCACCAGCAGCCGAAAGCCGCTCACATGACACATGCTCGCATGAGCGAGAGGCGAACCTCGCTGATCGGCGCGCTTTTGACGGCCATAGGCCCGGTCTCCATGGCGATATACACGCCGGCCATGCCCCAGCTCGTCACCGCCTTCGACACCACGAGTTCGGCGATCAAGCTCAGCCTTTCGCTCTATTTCGCCGGCTTCGCCGTGGCACAGCTTGCCGCCGGGCCGATTTCCGATGCCTTCGGCCGACGCAAGGCGACCCTGGCCTTCCTGCTGATCTATCTCGCCGGCAGTCTTATCGCCGCCTTGGCGCCGACGGTAGACCTGCTGCTTGCCGGCCGACTGGTTCAGGGCATCGGCGCCTCGGTTGGCGTCACCGTCTCGCGCGCCATCGTTCGCGATCAGTTCACCGGAAGCGAAGCCGCCCGCATACTGAACATGATCGGCATCATGCTTGCTGTCGGTCCGGCCGCCGGACCGACACTGGGCGGCATCGCCTTGTCCGTGGCTGGATGGCAGGCCGTGTTCTACCTGATGGTCGGCTTCGGCATACTCAGTGCGGCCGTCGTTGCGTTCGCAATGAGCGAGACGGCGATCCCCGATCGCAGCAGGATCCGCCCGGACCGTATCCTCAGCGCCTATCGCACCCTGATCGCCGACCCGCGGGTCCTCTTCGCCGCGCTCGTGCTCGGCGGCTGCGTCGGCGCCCTCTATGCGCAGTCCACCATGCTGCCCTTCGTTCTGATCGACCGGGTCGGCCTGACGCCGGCGCAGTTCGGTGTCGGCATGCTGATGCAATCGGGCTTCTTCTTTTCGGGATCCGTTGCACTGCGCCTGCTGGCACCCCGTCTCGGCGAAACGCGTGCGCTGCGGCTCGGCCTGGCCATGGCAGCGGGCGGCGGCATCCTGATTGCACTTTCCGTCCGCCTGATTGAACCGAGCTTCCTGTCGATCATGGCGCCGGTGGCAATCTGCTCCTTCGGCATCGCCTTCGTCATTCCCTACATCACCACGGCGGGGCTCCAGCCCCATCCCCAGATCGCCGGCTCGGCGGCGGCCCTGATCGGCTTCGTCCAGATGGCTTCGGGCTTTCTCGGCGGCGTAGCAGCCTCTCTCCTCACCGATCCGCTGACCGCTTTCGGCACGATCATTCCGGTCATGGAAGTCGGCGCCCTTCTTGCATATCTCGGCTTTCTGCGGGCGAGCCGGTTTCAGGCGTAAAAAACCCGCCGTCAGAAACGGCGGGCTAAGACAACAACAGGGATGAACCTGTGAATTATTTGCCGAGATTGCGCTTGGCGAGTGTGCGCAGGCGCAGTGCATTGAGCTTGATGAAGCCGGCCGCATCCTTCTGGTCGTAAGCCCCCTGGTCGTCTTCGAACGTGACCAGTTGATCCGAATAGAGCGACTTGGGCGATTCACGGCCGATGACCATGACATTGCCCTTGTAGAGCTTCAGCGTCACTTCGCCTTCGACATGCTCCTGGCTCTTGTCGATCAGGGCCTGCAGCATTTCGCGTTCCGGCGAGAACCAGAAGCCGTAATAGATCAGTTCGGCGTAGCGCGGCATGATCTCGTCCTTGAGATGGGCTGCACCTCGGTCGAGCGTGATCGATTCGATCGCGCGGTGCGCCGACAGCAGGATCGTGCCACCGGGCGTCTCGTAGACGCCGCGCGACTTCATGCCGACGAAGCGGTTCTCGACGAGGTCGAGACGGCCGATACCGTTGTCGCGACCGTAATTGTTCAGTTCGGCCAGCAGCGTCGCAGGGCTCATGCGTACGCCGTTGATCGAAACGGCATCACCCTTTTCGAAGCCGACCTTGATCACGGTCGCCTTGTCGGGAGCGGCTTCCGGCGAAATCGTGCGCATATGCACGTATTCCGGTGCCTCGACGGACGGGTCTTCCAGAACCTTGCCCTCGGAAGAGGAATGCAACAGGTTGGCATCAACGGAGAACGGCGCCTCGCCCTTCTTGTCCTTGGCAACCGGGATCTGGTTCTGTTCGGCAAAGGCCAGCAGATCGGTGCGGCTCTTGAAAGCCCAGTCGCGCCACGGTGCGATGATCTTGATGTCCGGGTTCAGCGCATAGGCCGACAGTTCGAAACGAACCTGGTCATTGCCCTTGCCGGTCGCGCCATGGGCAATGGCATCGGCACCGGTCTTCCTGGCGATCTCGATCAAGTGCTTGGAGATCAGCGGACGGGCAATCGACGTGCCGAGCAGATAGACGCCTTCATAGACGGCATTGGCACGGAACATCGGGAAGACGAAATCGCGGACGAACTCTTCGCGCACGTCCTCAATGAAGATTTCCTTGATGCCCATCATCTCGGCCTTCTTGCGCGCCGGCTCGAGCTCTTCGCCCTGGCCAAGGTCGGCAGTGAAGGTCACGACTTCAGCGCCGAGTTCGGTCTGCAGCCACTTCAGGATGATCGAGGTATCGAGGCCGCCGGAATAAGCGAGAACGACCTTTTTGACGTCTTTCGGGAGTGCCATGATGATAAAGTCCGTTGATGAAGGCGAGCCCGACCAACCTGGGCCCCTGGTTTGGCGGCACTTTTAGCCGGTTTCCCGCGCGGTGCAAGGGCAAGCGCGCCGCTGGAAGTCGCTTCCGCGACTTTCTTGAAGACTGCAAAATCATCGCCCGAGCACGCACGCGCCCGACAGGTCCGCATCCGACGGATGCAAATTTGGGCCTGTCACCTTATCTAGGCGATGAAGCGGTACGGTTTGACTTGCAGGAAAACCATACCATATGCCGTCACGGCACAATGACAGACCAAAGGAGCAAAACATGGCAGACATCCTATCCGTGATGGCCAAGGGCAAGGTTGCGGTCGTGACCGGTGCTGCCTCCGGCATCGGCTTGGCCGCCGCCAAGATCTTCGCGTCCAAGGGCATGTGCGTCGTGCTGGCCGACCTCGGCGGCGACAGGCTGGCCGAAGCATGCCAGCAGGTGGCAGCTCTGTCGGAAAATCCCGAAAGCGACATCGTTGCGATCGAGACCGATGTCAGCAAGCGCGACGATCTGGAAGCGCTTGAACGCGCCGTCATTCAGCGCTTCGGCCGCGTTCATCTGCTGATGAACAATGCCGGCATTCAGCCGGGCAGCAGCCTGTTTGGTCCGCAGGCCAATTGGGATAATGTCTTCTCTGTCAACCTGATGGGCGTGGTGCACGGCACACGGGTGTTCGGACCGGACATGATCAGCCACAAGGATCCGGCCATCATCATCAATACCGGTTCAAAGCAGGGCATCACCACGCCGCCGGGCGATCCGGCCTATAACGTCGCCAAGGCGGGTGTGAAAGCCTTCACCGAGGCGCTTCAGCACGAATTGCGCAACACCCCGAACTGCAATGTCACAGCGCATCTGCTGATCCCGGGCTTTGTCTATACCGGGCTCACCGCCAATGGCCGGGCAGAAAAGCCGGCCGCTGCCTGGACGTCTGAACAGACGGTCGAGTTCATGCTGGAAAGCATTGGCCGAGGCGATTTCTACATCCTTTGCCCGGACAACGACGTCGATCGGGCAACAGACGAAAAGCGCATTGCCTGGGCTGCCGGCGATATCATCGAAAACAGGCCACCGCTGTCGCGCTGGCATGCGGACTATGCCGAGGCCTTCAAGGCGCATCTGGCAAAATAATCCACCCGATTGGCAAGCCGCACGAAGCCCGATAAGGAAGACATTCCGGCCTTATCGGGCTTCTTGATTTGCGGTGTCACCCATGGATTTCGTGCCAAGCCTTCCGACATTCCTTGCCTTCAGCCTTGCAATCCTGCTTTTGGCCCTGACGCCCGGGCCGGACATGACGCTCTGGATCAGCCGGTCCCTGCGCGACGGCCGCTCGATCGGCCTGATGGTCCTGGCCGGGACCAGCTTCGGCATCTCGGTCCACACCATCCTGGTTGCCTTCGGCATTTCCGCGCTGATCGTTGCGTCGCCAACCGCCTTCATGATGCTGAAGACAGGGGGAGCTGCCTATCTGCTCTGGCTGGCGATCCAGGCCATTCGCCATGGCTCGAACTTCGTCGTCAAGGCCGATGGCGACAGCGAGGCCTCGCGGCTGAGTGCTTTCGTCAATGGATTGTGGGTCAATCTGCTCAACCCCAAGGTCATCATCTTCTTCATGACCTTCCTGCCACAATTCGTCACCGCCGACGATCCGCATGTCACCGGCAAGCTGATCTTCCTCGGCCTCTGGTCGATCATCCTGTCGCTGCCGATCGGCATTGCAATCATCTTCGGTGCGGATTTCCTCTCCGGCTGGCTGCAGGCCAACCGCAAGATCCTGCGCGGCATCGACTACACCTTTGCCGGTGTCTTCTCGATCTTCGCCGCCAAGATCCTGATGACCCAGGCAAAGTGACGCGCTGACAAAGCAATAGTCTGAAACGAAAAAGCGGGCCGAAGCCCGCTTTTTTTTTAATCCTCGTCGTCGGCGCCGTGATTGGCGATCATCATCGCCTCGAAGGCAAGCCGCTCGGTCTTGCGCATGCGTTCTGATTCCGACTTCAACTGGCCGCAGGCGGCGAGAATGTCGCGGCCACGCGGTGTGCGGATCGGCGAGGCATAACCGGCGGCATTGATGAAATCGGCAAATTTCTCGATCTGTTCCCAGTCCGAACACTGGTAGTTCGTACCCGGCCACGGATTGAACGGGATCAGGTTGATCTTGGCCGGAACGCCCTTCAACAGCTTGATCAGCCCCTTGGCATCTTCCAGACTGTCGTTGACGTCCTTCAACATCACATATTCGAACGTGATGCGGCGGGCATTCGACAGGCCCGGATAGTTGCGACAGGCTTCGATCAGGTCCTTCAGCGGGTACTTCTTGTTAATCGGCACCAGCAGGTCGCGCAGGTCGTCGCGCACCGCATGCAGGGAAATCGCCAGCATAACGCCGATCTCGTCGCCGGTCCGATAGATTTCCGGCACAACCCCGGAAGTCGACAAGGTGATACGGCGCTTCGACAGCGACAGGCCATCGCCGTCGGAGGCGATCAGCAGCGCCTTCTTCACTTCCTCGAAATTATAAAGTGGTTCGCCCATGCCCATCATCACGATGTTGGTCACCTTGCGGTCGCTCGACGGCACCATGCCGCCTTGCGGCACGTCGCGATCGGGGAAGTCGCCGAGCCGGTCGCGCGCCAAAAGCAGCTGCGACAGGATTTCCTCTGCCGTCAGGTTGCGTACCAGCTTCTGCGTTCCGGTATGACAGAAGGTACAGGTGAGCGTACAGCCGACCTGGCTGGAAATGCAGAGCGTTCCGCGACCTTCTTCCGGAATGTAGACCGCCTCGATCTCGACCGGGCGGCCGGCACCGCGCGGCGGAAAACGCAACAGCCACTTGCGTGTGCCATCGTTGGAGATCTGTTCCTCGACGATTTCCGGCCGCGCAATGGTGAAATGCGTCTTCAGCATTTCGCGCATGTCCTTGGAGACATTCACCATCGCGTCGAAATCCGACACGCCGCGCACATAGACCCAGTTCCAGATCTGCGCGACGCGCATCTTGACCTGCTTTTCCGGAACGCCTTTTTCGCGCAGTGCCGCGCCAAGCGTATCCCGGTCCATGCCGATCAGGCTCGGCTTTTCGGCCGAGACGGCTGGACGCAGGGCCGGCGCAAGGGTGCTGGGACGTTCAGAAATGGTGCCTGTGACGGACATGGTTCAAACCTCTTGCCAATATCAGGGCCGCCACCGGCGAGCGGCGATCAATGTTTGGCGATGCATGAATGCGGGACTTGGTAATGCGGAACATGGTCGCGCATTCGACTTTGAGGCGGGCCAATATCAGCTTTTTCAGCCGACGTCACCCCGCAGCATCACGATGGATGCGATAGCCTTAACGAGCAATGGGGTCGGCAGTGCCGACCCCATGCAATCATGCGGAACCCAAAAGGATTATTTGCAGCCTTCGATCTTCTTCAGCGCCGCCGAAATACCCGACAGGGAATAGCTATAGCTGGTGCCTGTGCCGCGAGCCGACGTGGCTTTCACCGTCATCGACTTGCCCGTCTTCATGGCAGCCACCAGTGCCGGTTCTTCGGCCGCATTCTCGACCCAGGCCGAAGTATCCTTGACGAACAGGACGAAGTTCTTGTCATCGATCGTCACATTGACTTTCGAATCGCCCTTCATCGCATAACCCATCATCGCCTGCGGCTCATATGATATGTTCTGGCCCGGGCGCTGCGACACGACGAAGAAAATATCGCCATGATTGACGCTGGCCGGTTCCTTGGTCGTCGGGACCGACAAAACGTAGCAGACCGTGCCACCGTTGGATTTATAGGAATAGGCACCCCAGGCCTTGAACTGCTCGATACGCGTCGGCGATTGCGCGACGGCGAGCCCGCTGCTTGCCAGGATAAGTGCCAGTGCGGCTACGCTACTTCTTACAAACATGTCTTCCTGCCGGTTGTTTCCATCCATCATCCGGTCGAAAACCGGACGCTCTTCGTCAAAACCTGTGTTCAGTTTGACTTAATTTACCTTACCAAAGGATGAACGACGGACGCCTTCTTGTCACAAACCGCGTCGTCGATCCGAATTTGGCATCCGAAATCCGGCGAAAAACCGCCAGTTTCGGATCTTGGCTCCCTGTAGCGATGTAGAAAGAGGAAATCAGGCGAGAGTTAGGCTGATCTGACTTTTCGTCCGCAATCCTGTTTTTGCTCAGGACGCCTTGCCGGGATTTTCGGCGTGTTCGGCAAGAACCTCATCCGCGGCATCGTAATGCCGTTCCTTGATATGCCTGTTGATCAATGCGAAGGCGGCAGTCAGCACCGCCACATCGTCGGTAAAGCCAATGAAGGCGAAGACATCGGGGACGGCGTCCAGCGGCAGGACGAAATAGCCGAGCGCCGCGAGCAGGATGCCGCGCGCACGAAAAGGCGTTTCGCGGTCCGTGGCACAGTAGAATGCAGCCACGACATCGCGCGAAAATGGGATCTGGCGGGCGGCCTTCTTCAACGTCGGCCAGAACCGGCCGCGGACCTTCGCTTCCTGTCGCTCCTGCGTCTCTTCGTCGCCCGGCAGCAGAATTTCCCCGATCTTCACCTCATCCATCGTCCATCGATTCCTTCATTCGGACCCATCAAGCATATGTGGATTGGCCACCGGGAATTCAATCGTCCTGTGCCGCCACCATATCCATCAGAACGGCCAGCTTGAAATCCAGTTCCGTCAGACCGCCGGCAGAATGGGTAGTCAGGGTAACATCGACCCGCTTGTAGACATTGAACCATTCGGGGTGATGGTCGAGCTTTTCGGCAGCAAGTGCCGCCTCGGTCATGAAGCCGAAAGCCTGGCGAAAATCGCGGAAGACATAGTGCTTTTCGATCGCCACCCCTGCGCGGGCGATCGACCATCCCTTGAGTTCGCCAAGACGGGCAGCGATTGCCGCGTCATCGAGTTTCTCGTATTTCATCTCTCCACCTCCCGTTGGAATGCGCCGATGAACACACCTTCGATCCTCTTTGTCTGTCTTGGCAATATCTGCCGCTCACCGCTTGCGGAAGGCATCTACCGCCACCTTGTCGCATCGGATGCGTATGCCGGCGAGATTGCCTCTGCCGGAATTGGCGGCTGGCATGTCGGTAATCCGCCAGACAACCGCTCGATCCTCACCGCCCGTCAACACGGCATCGACATTTCAAGGCAGAGGGCAAGGCAGGTCAAGCCGCAGGATTTCGCCACCTTCGATTTGATCCTGGCCATGGATGCCAGCAATCTGGAACGCCTGCGTGCGTTGGCACCGGCCGAAAACCGGGACCGGCTGCATCTGTTCAGCCACTATGCGACATCGACCGATGTCGATGTCCCGGATCCCTATTACGGTGGACAGGGCGATTTCGACGCCGTCTACACCATGCTCTTTTCAGGCTGCAAAGCCTTGGTGGCAAAGTTCGCCATCGAACCGTTTTCGTGAAGCGGAAACACTTCTTCCGTCAGATAAGGCCCGCCACCCACCGATTCCCTCGACGACAGCAACACGAAGCGAGGCGTGATGAAGGGGACTGTTTGGAAGTCGCCGCGACCGCTCAGGTAGTGCACCACATCCTCGAGACGAGACTGCTTGAGGCGTGCAAGGGTGACATGCGGCGTAAACTTTCGCGGGTCGGGAGGAAGCCCGATCCGCTGACAAATCCGTTCTATCTCGCCCTGTAGCGCATACATCTCAGGTGCCGGCGTGACGCCTGCCCAGATCGAATGCGGCTTCTTCGATCCGAAGGAACCGATGCCATTCAGCGAGAGAGAGAATTCCGGTCGGTCAATCCGGTCGAGACGATCGACGATCTCGTCGGCCGTGCGTCCGTCCACATCCCCGATGAAGCGCAGCGTGATGTGGTAATTCTCCACATCAATCCACCGGGCGCCGGGGAGACCACCGCGCAACAATGAGAGGCTCATCGCAGCATTGCGCGGAATTTCGAGGGCAGTGAATAATCTCGGCATCGCGAGCTCCCCGAATCTTTTGCAGATGCTCACAGCGAATCACGCAATGCCATCAGGCGCAAGCGCTTATTTAGACTTACCCTCAACGCTTTTCACCAGCTCTTCGGCCAGGGGCAGTATGCGCTCCGCCATTACGGCCAGCCCTTTGGTATTGGGATGCATGCCATCCTCCAGCAAAAGACTGCGGTCGGTGATCACACCGTCGAGGATGAACGGATAGAGCGGCAGCGCGTACTTTTCAGCCAGGCGGGGATAGATGGCATTGAATTTGTCGCCATAGTCTGCCCCCATGTTCGGCGGCGCCAGCACGCCGACGAGAAGGATGGGAATTTGACGCGACTTCAAACGGCTGATGATCTGGTCCAGGTTCTTTTCCGACTGTTCCGGCGCGATTCCGCGCAACGCGTCATTGGCACCCAGCTCGAGGATCACGGCGTCCGTCCCGTCCGGCACCGACCAGTCCACACGCGAAAGCCCACCAGACGTGGTGTCGCCCGACACACCGGCATTGGTGATGACAACATCATGTCCCTTCGCCACCAGCGCGCGCTGCAACTGGGCCGGCAGCGCATCCTCCTGCGGCAATTGATAGCCGGCCATCAAACTGTCGCCGAAGCCGACCAGCTGGATTGTCTCGGCAGCGGCAAGGCGGGTGGCGCCCAGTACCGCCATCAGGATCACGGTGAAATGAAGGGCTACGGCTTTAAATCTCATCATGGCTTTCCTAGATTGCCCTCAGGTCGCATCCTGCGGCAACGAAATTGATTTCCAATAGATATAGGACGGCCGCGCGTGAGAAAAACCATCATCGAGCTCAAAAGCGCCGATCTCACTCTGGGCAATGCTGCCGCCTCCGTCCACGTCCTGAAGGATATTGATCTCACCATAGCCGAAGGGGAAGCCGTGGGCATCATCGGCCCCTCCGGCTCCGGCAAGTCGACGCTGCTGATGGTTCTGGCGGGCCTTGAACGATTGGACAGCGGCGAAATCCATGTCCGAGACACCGCGCTGCACGCGCTGAACGAAGACGCCCTTGCCGATTTTCGCGGCAAGAATATCGGCATCGTCTTCCAGTCCTTCCACCTGATTGCCAATATGACGGCGATCGAGAATGTCGCGGTTCCGCTGGAACTGGCCAATGTCCGCAATGCCTTCGACATTGCCCGCAAGGAACTGGAGGCGGTCGGCCTTGGCGAGCGCCTGAACCACTATCCCGGACAATTGTCGGGCGGCGAACAGCAGCGTGTCGCCATTGCCCGCGCCCTGGCTCCGTCCCCGGCCGTTCTGATCGCCGACGAGCCGACCGGCAATCTCGATACCGAAACCGGCCGCCAGATTGCCGATCTCCTGTTTTCCAAGCAGGCCGAGCGCGCCATGACACTCGTGCTCGTCACCCACGACAACGCCCTTGCGGCGCGCTGCTCGCGCCAGGTTCGCGTCGCCTCTGGCACGATTGCCGGCGACAGCGCCGCCGAAACCATCCGCCCGGCCGCGGTGCTCGCATGAGCGGTTTTGCATCACGGGTGCGGATCGCCTTCCGCATCGCGCTTCGCGAATTGCGCGGCGGCCTCAAGGGTTTCTACATTTTCCTCGCCTGCATCGCGCTTGGAACCGGCGCCATCGCCGCCGTCAACTCCGTCTCGACCGCCATTACCGATGCGATTTCGTCCGAAGGTCGCACGCTACTCGCCGGCGACATGCGCTTCGAACTCAACAACCGCGAAGCCAATGCAGAGGAACAACGCTTCCTGCAGGGACTGGGTACCGTTTCGCTGACGACGGCGCTGCGCTCGATGGCGCGTCTGCCGGACGGCGCCGACCAGTCGCTGGTCGAACTGAAAGCGGTTGACGACGCCTATCCGCTCTATGGCAGTTTCACGGCCGAACCCGACCAGCCCTTGTCAGAACTGCTGGCGCAACGCAACGGCGCCTATGGCGCAGTCGTTGCGCAACTGCTGCTCGACCGGATGAACATGGCTGTCGGCGACGAAATCCTGGTGGGCAATGCCCGCTTCCGGATTAACGGCGTAATCGTTAATGAGCCGGATTCCATTTCCGATGGCTTCGGCTTTGCACCGCGCTTCCTGACCAGCCGCACCGCGCTGCTGGCAAGCGGCCTGACCGAGACCGGCAGCCTCGTCGAACAGGCCTATAAGGTTCGCTTCAGCGACCCCGCGCCCGATCCGGCAATAATACGGCAGCGCGCCCAGACGGAACTTCCCAATGCCGGCTGGTCGATCCGCAGCAGTGATCGTGCAGCACCGGCGCTGACGGAAAACATCGAGCGCTTCTCGCAGTTCCTGACACTCGTCGGCCTCACAGCCCTGGTGGTCGGCGGCGTCGGCGTCGCCAACGCAGTGCGCGCCTTTCTCGATTCCAAGCGGACCGTCATCGCCACGTTGAAATGCGTCGGCGCGCCGGCATCCGTGGTCGTCATGGTCTACCTGATCCAGATCACCCTGGTTGCCTCGGTCGGCATCCTGATCGGATTGGTCTTGGGTGCTATTGCCCCGCCGATCACCGCCAGTTATCTCGCCGGCATCCTGCCGATCTCGACGGAAGCAACGCTCTATCCGCGCGCGCTGCTTCTGGCTGCCGTCTTCGGCATCCTTGTAACGCTCGCCTTTGCCATCCTGCCGCTCGGCCATGCGCGCCAGGTTCCGGCAACAGCCCTGTTCCGCGAGCAGGGCTTCGAGACCCGTGGCCTGCCGTCTTGGCCGTATCTTCTTGCGACCGCTCTGGCCCTGGCGTCACTCGCAGCCCTTGCGATCTTTTCGTCGGAAGAAAGGCGCATAGCGACGGTCTTCCTCATTGCCATGGCCGCAGGATTTGTTCTGTTGCGCGTGGTTGCATATCTGATCGCAGTTGCGGCGCGGTGCAGCCCGCGGATCCATTCGGCAGCGCTTCGTCTGGCCGTCGGCAACATCCATAGGCCCGGCGCCCTGACGCCGGCAGTGACGCTTTCGCTTGGCCTCGGCTTGAGCCTTTTGGTGGCCCTGGCGCTGATCGACGGCAACCTGCGCCGTGAACTGACCGGCAATCTGCCGGACCGTGCACCGAACTTTTTCTTCGTCGATATCCAAGGCAGCGAACTCGACAGCTTCCGGAGCCTTGTCGAACGCCAGGCCCCGGAAGGCAAGCTGGTCGAAGTCCCGATGCTGCGCGGCCGTATCCTGGCACTGAACGGCACGGATGTCGCCAAGATCAACGTGCCGCCGGAAGGCCGCTGGGTCTTGCGCGGCGATCGCGGCCTCACCTATGCCCGCAATGTACCTGAAAACAGCAGCGTGACGGAAGGCGCCTGGTGGCAGGACGGCTACGCCGGCGAGCCGCTCGTCTCCTTCTCCGAACAGGAAGGCCGGGAACTCGGCCTGAAGATCGGCGACACCGTGACCGTCAACGTGCTTGGCCGCAGCATCACCGCCAGGATCGCCAATTTCCGCAAGGTTCAGTGGGAAAGCCTGTCGATGAACTTCGTCATGGTCTTTTCCCCCAACACATTCGCCGGTGCACCGCATGCCTGGCTGGCAACCCTGATCGATGGCGAGGCAACGTCTGCCGAGGAAGCCACGATCCTGCGTTCCGTCACGCAGGCCTTCCCGACGATCACCACCGTCAGGGTCAAGGATGCCCTCGAGGTGGTGGACCGCCTGGTTGGGCAACTTGCAACGGCGATCCGGGCAGCGGCGGCCTTGGCGCTGATTGCCTCCGTGCTCGTGCTGTCGGGCGCTCTTGCCGCCGGCAACCGCGCACGAACGCATGATGCAGTCATCCTGAAGACGCTTGGCGCAACGCGCGCCATGTTGATCCGCGCCTTCACCTACGAATACATGCTGCTTGGCGCAGCCACCGCCCTGTTTGCCCTGATCGCCGGCGGCGGCATCGCCTGGTACGTGTTGAGCCAGATCATGAAACTGCCGTCCAACTTCCTGCCAGACGTCGCCGTGATGACAATCCTGATTGCTCTCGTGGTCACCATCGGCATCGGTCTGGCCGGCACCTGGCGCATTCTCGGACAGAAAGCGGCTCCCGTTCTGCGTGAACTTTAAGCCAGAAACAGAACTTCTGGCACGCTTCACCCACCGTCGGCCGGATTACCGCGATTTAAGCTTTCGGCTCTTGTCCAAGACCGAGGAACACCTCATATTGTTGTTACGCATGCTGAGCTCCGCAGCGGCGCCCGGGCACTACGCCCGTACCGTCATCCCTCGGAGCTTGAAAGAGGAAAACAATGTCTGAACTTCGCAACTATCAGAGCCGTGCGGGCCAGACCCAGTCGGCGACGATGATCGACGAAGGTCTGCGCGCCTACATGCTCAAGGTTTACAACCTCATGGCGCTGGGCCTTGCCATCACCGGTATTGCCGCTTACGCAACCTTCCAGATGGCCGTGTCCAGCCCGGCATTCGCCCAGGCGATCTACGGCTCGCCGCTGCGCTGGGTCGTGATCCTCGCACCGGTCGCCATGGTGTTTTTCCTGAGCTTCCGCATCCATAAGATGAGCGTCGCCTCTGCGCAGATGACATTCTGGATCTATGCCGCCCTGATGGGCCTGTCGCTGTCGTCGATCTTCCTGATCTACACCGGCGCCAGCATCGTCCAGACCTTCTTTGTGACGGCCGCGTCCTTTGGTGCCCTGTCGCTGTATGGCTACACCACCAAGCGCGATCTGTCGGCCATGGGCTCGTTCCTGATGATGGGTCTGTTCGGCCTGATCATCGCATCGCTGGTGAACATCTTCATGGCGTCTTCGGCGCTCGACTTCGCCATCTCGGTGATCGGCGTACTGATCTTCGCCGGCTTGACCGCCTATGATACCCAGGCAATCAAGGCTGCCTACGCTGAATCCGACAGCCAGGAGACGGCTGGCCGCACCGCCATCATGGGCGCGCTGCGCCTCTATCTCGACTTCATCAACCTCTTCCTGTTCATGCTGCGCTTCCTCGGAAACCGCAACTGACCGGTACCGACTTCGGCTCTGCCAATAGTCATGAAGAACCCCTGCTTCGGCGGGGGTTTTTTATTGCCTGATCAGCCAGTCTCAGCAAACGGCAGACACAAAAAAGCCTCCGGTTCGCACCGGAGGCTTTTTATAGGTGACCCATGAGAGGATCGGCTTATGCCGCTTCTTCTTCCTGGGTGTCTTCTTCTTCGATCGTCTTGCCACGCTTCGGGCCCTTGGCAAGATTAACCTCGACCAGGCGCACGGCCTCGGTCTCGGACATCTTGTTCACGGCGGCGATTTCCCGCGCCATGCGGTCGAGAGCAGCTTCATAGAGCTGACGCTCGGAATAGGACTGTTCCGGCTGGTTCTCTGCGCGATAGAGGTCGCGAACGACTTCTGCAATCGAGATCAGATCACCGGAATTGATCTTGGCATCATATTCCTGCGCCCGGCGGGACCACATGGTACGCTTGACGCGAGCCTTGCCCTGCACAACCTTGAGAGCGCGTTCGACAAAGTCGGTTTCGGACAGCTTGCGCATACCGATGCTCACGGCCTTGGCAACCGGAACCTTCAAACGCATCTTGTCCTTTTCGAAATCGATTACAAAAAGCTCGAGCTTCATGCCGGCCACTTCTTGCTCTTCGATAGCGGTGATGGTACCGACGCCATGTG
>NZ_AHZC01000388.1 GCF_000247475.1 Rhizobium sp. PDO1-076
ATCCTCGCATGCCGCGCGAGCGCCTGTCTTGACGATCCTTCGCCAACCTTGTTCACTCGGCCAATGTTCAAAGCCGCAAACGCTGTACAGATCAGAGTTTCTATCGACCACATCGAGCCGGGCATCTGGCGCCGTCTGGTTCTGCCGGTCCATTGGAACCTGGAGCATCCGCATCTCGGAATTCAGGCCGCATTCAACTGGTGGAACTATCATCTCTATGAGTTCCGCATCGGTGGTCTCCGGTATGGGAACGTTGAGATCCTCACGGAAGATGCGACCGACGACGATCCTCGGGTCTTCGATCAGAGCGAGGTTCGCCTGATGGACTTCGAGCAAGGTGCCGTCTTCACCTACCATTATGATTTCGGGGATGGCTGGCGGCACACCGTCGCGGTCGAGGAGTTCCTGACACTCACTGCTACACCCAAACACGGGAGCTGTGTCGCCGGCGAAGGGGCGCGGCCGCCCGAGGATGTTGGCGGCGTATCGGGTTACGAGCGGTTTCTGGAGATCATCGCCGACCGGGAAGATCCCGAATATGCCGAAACCATTCAGTGGTGCGGCGGCTACTTTGATCCGGAATGGTTCGACCTGTCGATCGTGGATAGGGATGTCCGCAATGCTTTGCGCTTGAACGCCAAACGGCGTCTATATCAGCCGAAGCCGAAATCTGTCCCGAAGAAATGAGTTAGCTAGGGTTCAGGGTGAACGCCTTGAAGAGATACGAACCTTCGACCCGGAAGTATCGACGCATCCATCATCGAGGAAACGCTGAAAGCCATCTCGCCGTTTCAGCATGTACGCTCTTTGCGGGCCATGAGGAGGGTGGGCGGAATTGGGCCGATTCGCCGGCCTGATTGGCATTTGCAAAATGAACGGCGTGGAGCCCCACGTTTACCAGCCCGGGGGTGTAGTAATTCCGTAACATTTCAGTGGGGGCGTTCCACATTGGCGTGCCCCCACCACAGCGTCTCAGTCATTTCCCGCTGTCAGGCATCTGGGACGATTGGCCTGTTAACCAGCAGCGTATCGACATATTGGACCATGCTGGCGATCTTGCCGTCGCGGACCTCGTAGAGATGGGCAAAGTGCGCCGTCATCGACTCGCCCGTCGCCTTGTAGGTGCCGGAGTAAATACCGAACGCCGCAACACGATCGCCGTCCTCCATAAAGGTATGGACTTTCCCGCTATAGCCGATCCACTCCGTGCCGAGCCTGTGGAATACCCCGGCGACAATGGCGTCGGGCCCCACGTAGGTGCCGGCATAGGGGAAGCCTTCGGCTTCCGTCCACGTTGCATCGGGTGCCAGGACCGCAAGCAGGTTGCGGCCGTTATCCTCGGATGAGCCCTCATGGGTGGCCCTGATGAGATCGAGATTGGCGCCCATGGCGATCAGCCCCACTTCATTTCGCCGGTGGCGACCTTTGAGCCGATGTCGAGTGCCACGCCCATGCCGAGACCCGGAAAGCGTGCTTCCATCGCAGCATTGAGCGAGGCGGAGTCCTTATGCTTGGCCAGTTCCTCCTCGAACGCCTTCAGATAGGAGATGGTGTGCTCGACGCCTGTAAGATCTGTTCTTGCGTCAGGAGCCATATGGCCTGCGACGACAACCGCCGGCTTGCGCGCCGCGATCTTTTCGAGATTGGCAATCCAAGCAGCCCGGAGTTCGGCGCTGTTGGTGTCTGCCGTCCATACGTGGACACCGTTGAAGATCATCACGCCACCGAACACCGCGTTCAGCGATGGCATGAACAGATAACGCCGATTGGCGAGGCCTTCCGCTTCGACGATCTCGATGGTTTCACCGTCGACGGTCAACGCCCCGCCGTTAAAGACCTCGGGCATGACCACGTCGGCCAGCGTCTGCGGGCCATTTTCCTTGAGTTGCGGCCCCCAGACGGCAAGCTTCTTCTCGACACTGGCCTTGATCGCAGCAACCGTGGCCGAGGCGGCGATCACCTTGGCATCGGGGAAAGCGGCCTTGATCGGACCGAGGCTGAAATAGTAATCCGGGTCGGACTGGCTGACATAGATCGTTGTGAGCGTCTTGCCCGTTGCCTTGATCGCCTCGGCCAGGGCCTTGCCGTCGGGAAGCGTGAAGCCGCCATCGATGAGCACGGCTTCAGTCGCGCCGGAGATCAGAACGGGCGCACGGAAGAAGCCATTCTGTCCGGCGGGGAAATGCTTCCAGGTGAGGCTTCCTGCGGCATGGCCCAAGTCAGCGGGCGCGAAGACGGCAGTGACGCCTACGGCGAGAGTGGTTTTCATGATGGTTCTCCTTGTGAACATGAGTGTCTCCAGATTTAGGGTTTTAGGAATGGGTGAGCCGGGCCCTGCCAAGAGCGGAAAGCCTGGCTATGAGATCATCGGCGTTGCCGAACAGCTTGTGGGCCTTGACCAGCTCGGTTCGCTGTCCGTCATCGACAACCAGCGCTGGCACGCCACCGGCTTCGAACTCCTGCATCAGCAACTGGGCCTGATCGACACGCTTGCGGTTTGCCGCCAGCAGCTCCGCATCCGGTGCCGCAAGGCGAGCGGCGGCGGCACTGAGGCCGGCACCCTCCAGGATATCGCGCAGTTCCGGCAGGTTGGTCACATCGAGACCCGCGACATAACGAGCTTCCTGAATGAGCCGAAGAGCATCAATTTCGCGAGACGGTTCTGTCAGAGAAACGGCTGTGACTGCCAGCGTCGCTGGGCCAGAATTTAGCAAGCCGCCACCGCCGAGCACCTTTACGCGATAGTCCTCGGTGAACCGCTGCCCCGTTAAGCTCGCGATGCGAACATCGTTGGACCAGGCAAAGTTCGCAAAATGCCCATCTACCGCCCGTGCGCCTGTCCCTGAGAAAAGGCCCGTCGGCGCCAGTGTGACGATGAGGTTTGGAAGCGCAGCGAGTTGTGCGAGCAAAGGCGACGCGCCATAGCACCAGCCGCAGAGGGGATCGAATAGGTAGGTAACGTGGGCCTGGTTGTTCATGTCTTGCTCCTTATGAAGCTATAGATGACATGAGAGGATTGGAGCGAGAAGTCCGTCGAACACGACAGAATGTATGCTATAAGCAAACAATAAGTATGGAGTGCGCTCATGCAGGAAGCGACCAATCTCAATCGGCTGGCCTATTTCGTCGCTGTCGTCGATACGGGTTCTTTTACGCGCGCAGCCGAATATCTCGGCATCACCAAGGCTGTCGTCAGCCAGCAGGTTGCGAAGCTCGAAGAAGAGGTCGGCATCACGCTGCTGATGCGCACGACACGACGGCTCCAGCCGACCGAGGCAGGGCGGATGTTTCACCTTCGTTGCGTCCTCGTCTTGCGCGAGGCAGAGGATGCCCTGAGAGAGTTGGCTCAAGCCAGAACAGAGCCAAAGGGTCTGCTGAGGATCACCGCGCCATACGACTATGGCACCTCGGTGGTCGTGCCCCTGGTGACCACCTTCACCGCCCGATATGCGGAATGCAAGGTCGAACTGAGCCTCAGCGACAAAATGGTCGATCTCGTCGCCGACAGCATGGACCTCGCCATTCGCGTCGGCTGGCTGGCCGATTCAAGCCTGCAAGCGCGCCGGATTGGCGCGTTTCGGCAATATCTGGTCGGCACGCCCGAGCTCGCGAGCAAGGTGGCCGAACTTAACCAGCCAAGCGATTTGCCATCCCTGCCCTTCGTCGCCAACAACGCGCTGAAGGAACCCCTGGAATGGACCTTTACCCGCAACGACGGAGGCGACGCACGCACTGTGCGTTTCAAGGCTGACATCGCGATCAACACGACGCCGGCGGTCATGGAGGCTGTCCGGCAGGGTGGCGGGTTATCGGTCCTGCCGGATTTCCTGGCGACCGCGGACATAGCGAGCGGACGGTTGGTTCATGTGCTTCCAGACTGGCATTTACCCTCGGGTGGTGTCTACACGGTATACCCGGCCGCCCGCTTTAGACCGCCTAAAGTCTCTGCGTTCGTAGATCTGTTGATTGCGTCCGTTAGAAGCGTAACGGGGTCCAATGGAATAGTCTGAAGAGAGGTTAAGCCAGCAGAAACACATTGGGTTCGCTTCAGCGTGCCACCACCGAATTTCCTTGACGAAAATTAGAAGAGTGCGAGTTGTTGCAACCTCACATCCTTGGTCTTGAGCGGATTCGAACCACCAACCTGCTATAACTTCAAATACAAGATAACAGATAAATGTTAAGGATCAAGGACTTGTGACTTTCGGGGTCCGCGTGTTTGGGTTACAATCGAGTTGCACGAGGCGCTATCCAGCGATAGCACGCAGCTTTCAAGCTATCTCGGCAGGACCTTGGCATATCTCATCCTTGGCGGTAGTGACCGACACCCACTGAATGACCTGGAATAGTCGAGCGTGCCGGGTAGTTTGGGAAGCGACGGCTACTGACGCATGTGGGGTTATGACGAGGCACTCGACACGCTTCAGCGAGCCCCTGAATACTCGGTTCGGAGATTACGCGCAGGTCCGACAACAAAAACAAGAGATGTTGCGGAGGAACCGCCAATCGTTAGAGGGTTTTCGACCGACCACCGCGTCAGGTACCAGCTAAAGCCGTTCAATCTTGGTGCGGATGTATAGTTGCAGCGATGCGCTGGACGGAACATCAGTAAAACGGTCGAAAGTTCTTCGGGTCCTGGACTTCGATTGTAACGCCTCCCTGGCGGCAGACCTCGCCGGTTTTTGCGAACACATGCGTGCGTCCAATGACATAGAGCTGCCTGATATGTCCCCTGTTCTCGATGAGTGTACCCTTGCTGACATAGGCATCGTCTGCCGAGACGAACTTTTGATAATCGAGCGGGCGCCGCGCCCGGTCGGCGAAGCAATCGATGACTTCCTTTGAAGTCCTCTCGTAGCGATCACGAAGTTCGGACCGTACCTTATCCGTCGCCGACGCCGCTGCTGTCGATCCTTCTGCCGCGTCGCACTGATCTTCCGTAAAAACATTGCAGATCCAGTCGCCCCATTCTTCATTGGTCGTACACGCCAGTTTTTCACCGCCAACATTTACCGTTTGCGGAAAGTTGGGAGACGCGTCAGGAAGCGCAGACGAGATTGCCTCGCAGAGGGTCTGTTGTTTTTGCTCGTTGGCGAGCGCGGGCGACGACAAAAGAACGAGAACTATCGCTACACCGCATCTTTGAAGCATGACCGCCTTCCTTCCTCAGCAACCAAGCAAGCCGCAGATAATCTTTCCGACGTCACCACGGCGGAAGTCATCCCAAAGGTTCCCGGCTGCCTCGCCGATCCCGCCAACAAACTTTTCGACCTCCCGACCAGCCTTGACGAGGTCATTGTTATCGCCAAGACACGCTCCCCCGGAGAGGCAGCTTGACAGATCGTGGGCGACCGTACCATACGCCGCAACGATCGTGTTGTTCGGACCAAAGCAGTCTTCCCCGACCTTGCCCGTCAGGCATTTCGTGAATTCACGGACGGTCAGTCTCCCAGCCGTACACGCCGCGAACGCAGGCGGCGCCCCTCCGCTCTGAACCGCACATTCGGCGGCGATCCGCCATTCCGCATTCATCTTGGGACCTGCCATGCACAGCGCAAAATCAGCACCGCCGGTGCTTGACGCCGCACAACTTACGGCCGGACCGAGTTCCGGCGGAACGAGCGATGAAGCAGCGCAGCTGGCGATCGCACCCGAGTCGGAGGCATTGTCGGCGATGCAGGCGGCAACCTGTGCCGTCTTCGGATCCAGAACCCCCTGTGAGCAGTTTGCGATGAGAGAGGCGGCATCCGTCCCGTTGCTGACGCAGGTCAGCACCTTGGCGGCTTCGCGCATCTCCGGCCGATCCGCCAGCATGCAACCGATTGCTTCCGCCTTGCTCGTGTTTCCAGCGATGCATTGGGCTATTCGCCCCGGACCATCGTCGACCATACCTGCCAGGCAGAGCGCGGCTTGAGCCTTATCCTGCGTTTTCCGTGCGCAGTCCAAAGCCCGAAGCGCCGCCTTTTTCTCAGGCGATGGCGGCAATGCGCAGGCAGCGGCGGCGACCGGGTCACTCGAAGATTTCGTCAGGCAGTCGATTGTGGCGGCTTGCGAGGGTTCGACGAGCCCTTTCACGCAATCCGTCAAGGCGGCGGTCTGGGATCCAGCGGCCTCGAGGCAGGTTGTCGCCTTGTCAATGATTTCGGCATTGGAGGTTCCCACGAGGCACTTGCTGACTTGCATGGGATCCTGACTGTCGCTAGTCACGCAGTCGCTGATGCGTTGCAGGTCCGGCTGGCCGGATGCTTGGGACACACAGGCAAGGAGTGATTCCGTGGTGGTCGCGTCCTGCTGGCATTTCAGCGCGGTCGCCGCGATCGGGTCGCCGGACGCAGCCGCCATGCAGCCCACGAAGACCTCGTTGTCGCCTTGTGCCCGATTGCGGCAGTCCTGTATTGCCGACACCAGTGCCTTACCGTCCCTCGACACAGGGATCGCAGCATCACTGATCTTGAGCTGATCTGTCAGTTTGAGGCCATGTGTCGCCAGGAAGCCAGCGACCTGCTCAGGGGTTTTTAGAATGCCGCTGTCGAGGAGCCTGCAATCGCTTTCCAGAATGCAGCGCGTCAGTGTGGATGGGGTGACCCAATAGCCGCTGCATGCCTGCAAGGTTTCGACAGTAATTGATCCACTCTTGTAGCAGTCGGTTACCAGTGCCCAAGTTGTCTGAATGCTGCGCACCTTTCCGATGCGGATGAGTTGCGTGGGATCGGAGATCGTTTGGACGACAATATCGTCCTGCGGAATTGCAATCCTGCGCACAATCTGCAGAGCCTCTTCGACCTGCCCGTCATTGGCGAATGTCGCTATTAGAACCGCGTACTGCCCTGCCTCTTTCCGCTCGAACAACGCCAGCGACAGATCTGGATATAACGCCCTCAACTCCTTCAGCCTCGCCTCCGCGGCGGCCTGATCACCAGTGAATATCGACACGGCCTGAGCCACGGTTTCCGGCACCAGGCTCGCCGTCGCTGCTTTCAGGAAATCCGGCGTACGCGTAAGATTGATCGATTGCGGTGCGGGAAGCACCACCTTGCCGAGTTTGTCCACGGCTGCTCTGCGAAGGGTGAAGGCGTCGCGCGATATCTTGTTTCGCCTCGCCGATGATCGCAGCTCGTTCGCAACTTGCTTCGAGGCGAACGCTGCTCCGACTACGGTCCAATATATGTCGTCACCATAAGGAGGATAGACAGCGACATCGATCCCCAGATGCGTCTTCCGCAACTGATCGGCATGGCGGTTGGCGCCCTTCTCGGTTTTCCAGGAACCCAGGATCGTGAAGTCCCCCCCGGCTTCGGCAGAGTAACTGGATGGTGATTTCAACCCACTGTAAAATTTGGCGCGCGCTTTTAATGCAGGTGGGTTGGCTTTCATATAGGCGAGGTAGTCGGCCTCGTCCTTCTTATGGAACCTGAACACGATCGCGCGACCCAATGCGACACGCCAGCGATAGTCGGCAAAATCCGCGTCAGTGAAATTGGCGGCCTTCAACCATGGCTTCGCCTGGTTTGTCATGCCGAGAAACGGCGCACTTTTCCTGACCAGGCTAGTCACGTCTGCGAGAACAGCGTTGGTGATCGGCACCCTGACAATATGGGCCTGAACCGCAGTCTGCTCGAACTCGACCATCGCAAGATCGAATTCCAGACTGGTCAGCGCCTTCTTTGGCGTTGCGACACGCGGATCAAGGGGTGTCTTCCAAGTGAACAACAGATCCCGGATAACCCGCATGTTCTTCGCAAACAGTTCATGGTTCACGTCGGTGATGAACGTTAGGGTGGCTGAGGTTATGCCCAGCTTCGCGGCGATCGTCGGGAAGTACTTCTCCAAAAAGTCCGCCAGTATGCTTTGCGACATCCCCAATTCACCCTGAATGGTGACGGACGTCGCAGCATGGAAGAAGCGGACACCTCGGCTTGGTTCCGGCGTCAGTTCCTGTGTTTCGATGACGAACGAAATATAGTCATAGTAAGCGTTTCGCTGCCGAATGCTTTTGTAGTGTTTGGGTTCGTTGGCTTTCGTGTTGAAAATAGCTGCCGTGAGAAAGCTGTTGGATGCGTTGGCCGTGGCCCAGGCTTTCAGATCCTCCAGCGCCAAGTTGCGGCTCGCGGCTGTCCAGGCGACACGGTCTGCCTGCGTCCAATCACTCTTAACTGAGGGCACGCCGGCCACCTCCTCAGCGAAGGCGTGGCGGGAAAAAATGCACAGCAGAACCCACAACAGCGCGAGACATAACCTCATCGCATACCCCCATGGCAGTGGCCGCGGAATGCAACTGAAATCTAACTATAGTTGCAATTCTATTATAAAGCTCGCGTCTCTACAAGCGGCTTGAATCAAGTGTTCGTCACTTTGGTCGCAAGAAATGAAAGAAATCTAGAGTTGCATTACTGTGCAGAACGGATTGGAGACCCAGCCCCCTAAAAGTATTTTGACTCAGATAGATCCGCTATTTATTCTTTAATACTACCTTTGAGGTACCCAGTCGCGTCGCTTTCATCGTTGTTCATTGAACAACACAGCCCCTGTCCACCCACGTCTCGCTTCCTCCAGCACGCCAAAGCCATTGTCTCGTCCAACGGAGGACCACCGTCAGAGAATATCGGTTGATGTGAAGGGATACGAACCTACGATCCGCTCCGCCAAATAAGCTAAGTATCTGATTGAAAAATAAATCTGCAATGCAGAGTGCAACTTGGCCTATCTCGAAAAGCGGATGAGCCGACGGCGGATTTCGCTTGCTGGCAAACGACACCGCGGGTGATTTGCTAAGCGACTAAGGCCGGAATGCAAATTCTCGAACTGCACATGGCCACCATCGGCGAACTGATCAATCACCCACAGCACACCGTGCATTTCAAGCCTCTCGGCAGTCGCAAGCTCTCGAAGCACTCCATCCCCCGTAAGCAGTCCCCAACCCCGAGTTTGCGCTAGCACAAATGCAAACGTGTCAGGAGCAGAGAGACGATTGTTGGCACGGTTGACCTCGGTGGCCCTGCGAACCTCAGCAGAGGTCAGGGGTTCTACCCTTAAGCCGAGCCGCACAAGCGTCTGTCCCATTTCGCCGACCAATTCCCGTTCATATAACAGGTCAGGGACGGCAAACTCGAACGGCAAAAGAAACATGAACTCGAGAAGGTCTGCCCTTTCCAGGTCAATTAAGACTGAGGTATCGGAAATGAGAATCGCCATGCGTCAGACTGCCGTCTGGTCCAGCCGCTTGTCCAGTTCGCGAACGGAAATATCGAGCATCTCAGCGGCACGGGACTCGCCCAATACGCCCTCAACCAAAGCACGATAGCATAAACGCTCGAACCTTTTGGGCTCCTCAAGTTCGGGAGCCATACTCTCTGGCTCTTCGTAAGGATAGTGCCGCCATCCTCTCTCTTCGAAAACTTTGAACAGTCGTGAACATGCCGCCTGACTGATAATTCCTAGATCCTTGCACCGATAGGCGAGTGCCTGAACACTTACCCCGAACCTTTTCTTTAGGGCGACAAGCTCGCCAACACTTATAGACGACCGATGAGCACCAGCTTCTGCTCGCAAGACGTCGGCCGGCATCAAAAAAGCACCGGCGAAGCGATGAGCTGCTTTTTCCACGTCGACTCCCTCTGCAGGAGCAATCACCATATGTCCAAGTTCGTGTGCCAGGTTGAACCGCTTACGCTCTGACCACGTTCCCCGCTTGATAACAATTACCCGAGCGGCGTCGCGGTCCTTGCGACGAACCCTCGCCGCCAAACCGTCTACATCGTTCAAGTCCATCGAGAGGACCTTTATTCCTCGTTCCTCCAATAGCTCGGCTAGCTGCGGGATAGGGTCGTTTCCAAGGCCCCAATCATCACGGACCGAGCGCGCAGCATCTTCCGCATCGCGAATGTCTGAAACTGGATATGGGGCGCTTCGCGGTTGCTCCCACTCGACACTGCGCAAGTGAAGAAGATCCTCGATCACAAGATATCGCTCGAGCATATGGATGGCTCGCGCCTGGACTGCAGCTTCCTCTTTGGAAGACGTTCCGAGCTTTTTTCTGAAGTCCACGCCTTCTAGGGATAGCTGATCTTCACTTAGAAGGAATTCCTCGGACACACCCAAGGCTTTGGCCAAAGCTATCAAGGCTTTGGAGCCGGGCATATCTTCATTTCGCTCATACTTGCCGATCGCCTGCGCTGACACCACGCCACTCATTGCATCCGCTAATGCCCTCAATGAGAGCCCAGCCGCCTGCCGTGCGACTTTCAATTTGTTGCCGATCATATCGATCTCCTAGATTTCAGTTTACAAAATAAATTATATTGACATTTTTGTAAACCTCCCCTCTTGAAAAGAGCGGTCAGATGCCTGATCTTTTCTTAGAAAGAATAACCACCGATTCCTGCATAACTCGGATCATTGCCGCATTCATCGAGCTCAAGAGCTTCTTCGCAAAGAGATAAACCTCGATCTAGGAACTGCTTAATGAAAAAGGACCGGTTTACACGCAAGGCGCACCCGAGACAGTTGTCGTCAGGCTACGTCATCTCGGTCCGGGAGGCTCTCGTTCGCCGTCAAGGTACGGATGCGAATGAGAAGACAAGCTACTTCCATCCTTGCCGAATGTGCGGTGCAACGATTCTGACAAGGCGCTTGCCCAACGGCGGTTGGGCTCATTTCGAAGGAAGGGACGGGCTAAGCAGGGTCAAGCACCCTTGTCAAACGCGTGGCGCCGGACTGAGCCGCCGGCGTGACCCTTTCACGTTGGAGCTTTTCCCAGCCCAACCGACCGACGGGTCAGCTTCATCGCAAGACAGCCCCAGCATGAGATGAAGACATCGATTTCCCCATCAAACCACATTCTTGAGGTAACAGGCCGATGAGCATTGCAGACACGTTCAAGCAGTTTCTCAGCAATATTGCGGTAGACAATGACGATACCATTAGCCTTCGCTACGGCGAGGTAACGGCTGCACTAAACAAAAAATTCCGCGACACCGACTCAAAAGTCTCGAACTCTCTGCAAGTTGGCTCATACGGCAGATGGACCGCAATCAAGGGCATTTCTGATCTCGACATGCTGTATATTATGCCCGCCGGGAAGTGGGATAGTTACAAGGAAGGCGGGCAATCTCGTCTTCTCGATGACACCAAAAATGCGATTAAGAGCCGCTATCCGAGCACAACTGTTCTCAAGGATCGGCTTGTCATCCAGGTGCTCTACCGAGACTTTCATATCGAAGTCCAACCGGTTTTTGAACAGGCGGACGGAAGCTTTAAATACCCTGACACCTATGATGGTGGGTCATGGAAAATCACGAAGCCCCGCGAAGAGATCGCCGCTATGAAAGAGTCGAACGTACAGAAGAACAAGAACCTGCGTCGCCTCTGCAAGATGGCTCGAGCTTGGAAGAACAAACATGGCCTTGCGATGGGTGGGCTGTTGATCGACACACTGACCTATAATTTTCTGAAATCGACGAATGAGTATGATGAAAAGAGCTATCTCTACTACGATTACATGAGTCGCGATTTCTTCAAGTTCCTTTCAGAGCGTCCTGATCAAGACTATTACGCCGCTCTTGGGAGCGGCCAGCGCGTCAAGGTGAAGAAGAAATTTCAGAAGAAGGCAAAAAAAGCCTACGAACTGGCTTTGGACGCCATCGCTGCCGCAGGCTCGACTACCGAGAATGAAAAGTGGCGCAAGATTTATGGTCGCGGTTTCCCTGCTGCAGAACAGGCGGCGCAAAAGGCAGCCTTTGCCTCATCTTCGTGGAGGAACACGGAGGAGTTTATCGACAACCGGTATCCGGTCGATATACGCAGTAGCATCACCCTAGATTGTGAGGTCTCGCAAAATGGGTTCCGAGAACGGTTCCTAAGAGAGATGTTGCGGCTGAACCTGCCGCTCAAAACGGCCAAGACGCTGACATTCAGTGTTGTCGATCACGACATCCAGGGCGACTTCAACCTTTATTGGAAGGTGCTCAATCGCGGCGAGGAGGCACGCCGTCGGGACTGCATCCGTGGACAAATTGACGGAGATCGAGGCAGCATGAGACGAACCGAGCACACCAATTTCAGGGGAGATCATATCGTTGAATGCTACGCCGTCCAAAACGGCGTTGTTGTTGCGACCGATCGCATCCATGTTCCTATCCAAGGCAGTCAGGTAAGCGCTGATGCAGCTTGAACAGCAACCAGACCGGGACGACTTCTCGCCGCTTGAGGACCAGATCCGGGAATGCTTTGGCCGTGTCGTCTACACCCACAAGACTCACGAAAAGATGGCTGATCGCTGCTCCGCGACGCTGCAGCGATATAAGCTCTGTCAGATTGGCGTGTCCGTTCTGACCACGTCCGGCGCGTTGTCCGTTGTGTTTCTCGATCAGTTTTGGCTGAAGCTTGCAACAGCATTTCTGTCGATCGTCGGCCTGTGGGCTACCGGCTACATGAAGGGGTTTGACCCTGGTGGCACAGCGCAGAAGCACAGGGACGCCGCCGCCAACTTATGGCCGATACGGGAATCATATCTGTCTCTGCTGGCCGATCTTCGAATGGGAGGGATCCCATCGGAAGAGGCGTTAAAGCGCCGGGATGAACTACAGAAGAAGCTCGCGGCAATTTATCTAGGGGCGCCACAAACTACCGCCAACGCCTATGCCGATGCGCAAAGAGCCTTGCAGAGGAACGAAGACTATACTTTTCGCGACGAAGAAATCGATAAATTCCTGCCGAAATCGCTTCGAAAAAAGTAGCCACCTAAGATCATAGGATTTCAGGCGATCGAGCGAGATGCCATCACAATCGATTTCGAACTGGAAGATGAACAGGAATTTTCGACATTCCAAGACATCATAAAGGCAGCTGCGCCGGTCTTGAAACCATTGCCAATGTCGCCGATTACGGCCGTCGATGATCCCGGTTTCGTCGCCGCTTTGAAAGCCAACATCAACCTCCCGATTTATGTGAAGCAAGCCCTCTAGCCAGCCCGAAAAACAGGAGGCGACGTGATGCGAAAAATCCCGCAGTGGGAATTCGATTTCTACGCATTGTCGCTCCCCCGTGGCCATGGTTTCGGCGACGAGCCTCCCATCGGAGCGTGGGGTGGGTCGGATGGTCTCGCCTGCGGTATTGTCACCCGAAACTCCGCTACCAACACGTTCGGCACGATTGTGATGCGCCGGCGCGTGGACTCCGTGTGGACAGTCACTGGGCGAGCGAGCGGTTTCGACTCGATGAATGCGGCAGTCGAAGCTTTAGAGCCCTCCCTGGCAGAGGAGTTACCGCTGGAAACTATCCCGTCCGGCGTCGTCGCGCACTTGCCACTCTTTGATCTCAAGGACCGTGAGCCGAGCGATGCATTTCGATTGCTGGCAACTCCCGCGCGTCAGCCCGCCGCATGGGCGCTAAACCAACTCTATCTCGCCCTGCCGAGGCCTGATCGCAATTGGGTGAGCGACTGCCAGACCACCAATTTTCACACCCGCATTTGGGAGGCTCAGCTCCTCGCCTCATTTCGAGAACAAGGACTACTTGTCGAGCAACCGTTCGAGTCGCCCGATTTCCGCATCGAGAACCCCCTTGGGGGCGAAGCTTGGGTCGAGGCTGTCACGGCAAATGCGCCGGTGCCTTACAATCACGTCAATGCACCATTCTCAGACATACCGACGAGCAGGGAAGAAACTTTCTTTGGCAGCGCCGCCGTGCGCTTTGCAAAGACGATCGGCAACAAGCTGGCGAGACGGTACGATCAACTGCCACATATCATCGGAAAACCGTTCATCCTAGCAGTCGCCGACTTCCATGCATCTGGATCGATGATGTGGAGCCGTGAGAGCTTGATCGGCTATCTACAGGGATCTGGCGCGACCGTGGCCGAGATTGACGGCAGCCTGCAAGCTGTGTCGATGCCAGCTGAAACGCTTCTTGGCCCAACCCGATTTCCGGCCGGTCTCTTTGCAGATGACCGGCATGCAGAGCTTTCAGCTGTCATTTTTTCGAACGCTTGCTCAATCGCCAAGCTCAACCGGGTTCCGATCTCTGCTGCGGGGGCGCCAGCCGGCTACCGTTATACCAGGATGGGAGAGTTCTTCGACCGCGCCCCCGGCGCGCTGAAGGGTATACCCTTTTGCCTCGACATCACGAGCGACGAGTATCGCAATCTCTGGCCGCATCGATACGAACCCTGGACCGCCGAAATCGAGGTCATTCACAACCCCTTTGCCCGCCATCCTGTGCCGTTCGAACTGCTGCCAGAAGCGCAACACTGGTTCGAAGCAGATCGCGAGTGGCAGTGCAGTTCTGTCTACGAAAGATCGATTTTGTGGTCGCAGACGTGGATAACAGACGCTGAGAAACCCGCACCCACACTGCAGGACGTTCTTGAAGCGAGGCGGTAGCTCTTTTACGTTCGGACGAGGCGGCGCGCGTCCGCGGTGATTCAAAGCATCTAACGACGCGCACGGCTCCTCTGAAACGCGGCTATCAAATCGTTCAACCTCAGGCGGACAAAGAATATCTTAGGCGGATGCCATCATCCTGAGACAGCATGCGAAGGCATCGTAATTTGACCACAGGACCTCAGTGTGGAAGACGAAGAATTGTTTCCATTTGAATTCCATCTCGAAGGAACCCCTGTTTCGCTTCAAGGGCGAGGGTCATCGAAAGAGCGCTGGAAGGGGGAAGTTGCTGCGGCGGCCACATCGAGGCGCAATGAGACCGTCGAGTGGGCCTTTCTCGAACCCGAGCCACTGGCTCTCACAATTTACTATTTCCCTATCGCGCCGATGGGGGGGGATGTGGACAATATCATCAAGCCCATACTGGATGCATTAATCGGAATTCTCTATCTTGATGACAAGTCGATCGAGAGAGTAAGCGTCCAGAAATTCGAGCCCGCAGGCGGTTGGCAATTCCTCGATCCAAGCGAGCAGCTCACTGCTGCCTTGGACATAGTGACAGCTTCCGAAGTCCCCACACCAGTTGTATATGTACATGTCACCAACGATTTAAGTTGGAGGAGTATCTAATGACCCTGAGCTCACAGTCAGCAATCGAATTCGAACGAAAAACACTAGAGAAACTTCGTGATCAGTACGAGGCGAAGGGTTTCAAGTTCGTGATGCATCCCGGCAAGGAGCTCACCCCACCTTTTCTTGGCTCATATCAGCCGGACGCGATTGCGTCGAAAGACGACTCCCAAATCGCGATCGAGGTGAAGCAGCAATATAGCCCAGCGGCCGAGCGGAGTTTGAGCCAGATCCGCAAGCTCTTCGACGGGCACCCCGAGTGGGAGTTCGTTATCAGCTATGGTGGAAATGATCCTCAAGCAACCGTGGTGATGCCCCAGGCCTCGCAAGCATTGATCGCCAGGCGCCTGTTGGAGGTGGAAGCTCTTTCCGAACAAGGAAATTATCGGGCCGCGTTCGTGTTAGGATGGGCTCTGCTAGAAGCGGCGTTGCACCGTCTTCAAGGTGAGGAGGGCAAGCGGCCGCGCGCGCCTGGCACGGTTGTCGAGACGCTCGCTACTTTGGGCTACGTCACGCCCGAGACCGAGCGCCGGTTGCGCCCGTTGATTGCGGTCCGCAATCGCATCGTCCATGGCGATCTGGAGATCGAACCGACCCGCGACGACGTCTCAGTAATACTGGATGCCCTCAAACAGGCGCTCGCGGACGAGTAGCGACTCTGCGCGAAACTGCGTCAGCTGACGAGCATATCGCCCTGCTGTTCCTGAGGCGGCTCAAGAAACGTCTCGTCGATGTCGCGAAAAAAAGGCGCTTCTTTGAGCTTTTCGCGCAGGCCGAGCATTCGCTTCTCCGCTCGACGTATGAACGTGTTGTACGACATCGGGATGATGGTCACCCGACCGTCCCACTCTGTGCGGTGGGCGCTTTCGTCTTTGTCGATCCTGGATCCCAACACATAGCAAGTAATGGTCGCTGCCTCGGTCAACAGCCCCTTGTTTCTCAACTCCTTCACGTACCGCCAAGCTTGATCTTTCTGTTCCGAGCCAATAGCGACGCCCGGCTTCTTGATTTCGGCGACCACAAGGCGGGAGACCCCGTCGACATCATGGCCGAGGTCGTGTGCGTCGCGACTATAAAGCCCAACGCTTCCGTCCGGCAACATAACGAAGTCAGGCCGTTGTCTGCTTCCTGATTTATCAGACCCGAAGATCTTCCTGATAACCTCGGTCATTCCCCGGTTGCTGGTGAACTCGAGGCTTTCGAACTCGGGGCCGAATACCCACAGTGATCGCTCGAACAGTGGTTGAAGGTCTCCCACCTCATCCATGGTTTCATCACGAAGCTTGTTGTCGAGATCTTCAATCAGCTTCAGTCGTGTCTGAATCTCGTCCAAGGCATCTTTGGCGAGCCTGAGCGTCCAATCGTCAAGAAGTTGATAGAGGGCGTCGAGGTCCCCCGGCTGAAGCTCATGGAGCTTTTCGACTAATCCGTATTTCGATGTGCTCAATTCGAGATTGGCGAGAATACCTGCCACCTTACCTACCTCGTCGGTCGAAATGGAGGGGCAGCTGTCAATCACCTCGTCCACAAACTGGTTCCAGCGTTCCCGCCCCACGGGCGGCAACTGTCGCACGGTTTTCACAAGGTTCTCTTTCACAGTCTCCTTGGCTTCACGACGGCGATCAGCAGAAAATGCAGAGAGATATTTCTTGATCTGCGCGTGAACCGCATCGCGGGTCGCCTGCCAGGCAGGATCACTGGAAATAAAGCCCGTCCAGTCAGGCTGAACAGCGTTTTCAAGGAGATCGGCAGAAACGATGAACTGAAAGCGTTTCGCCTCGGTGCTGCGACCATCGAGTATCCGCTCATGATCGAAACCTATCCAGCCTGGTACGCCTACAAGGCGTGTATTCACACGCCAAGCGATGCCGTGTTGCCTTGTCGTGCGGTCAGCCTTTTGGCTATCAATCATGACGATTCGGACAATTCCATGGCCCGGCACATCGACATCGACTTTCTGAATGCTGTGCGTAGGGATGTCGTCAAATGTAACGAGTGTGCCGTCCAAGGAGACAACGAAGTTTGGGTCCGCAAGGAAACGAGTACCAATGATTTCCCGCGCTGTATCGGCATCCATGACAACCCCATCGGACGTGGTCGCTCTTATCTCTGTCCCATGACCTTCAACACCCGTGCGTGAGCTGACAACCCTTACATCGAACGGCTGTGTGGTACCGCGTCGGACCTCGTATATCGTCTCCTCGCCATCACGCCACGTCCGGACGCGATATGGGTCAGAGAACTTAAAGGCAGCGTGACGCCCTTTTCCGTTGCGTCCATAGGGACTGCGCGGAGGGGAGCTGGACATTTCAGCAGGCGGCGAAGACTTGTTTCCTTCCTCGAGGAGGCGGTTGTAGTCGAGGGTTTTCCAACGCCGCTCAAACTGTGCCGGCGTCATCCCCTTTCCATTGTCCGTTATCGAAAACGGGATATTCTCTGTTCGCTTGGGCCAGACAATATCGACACGTGTGGCGTAGGCATCCCAAGCGTTTGCCACAAGTTCCACGATTGCGACTGCGGGATCAGAAATGATCGGCCCGGCGTACTTGTCCAGAAACCGGTCATCGAACAAAAGACCTTGATTAGGCTTTGTTGTATCCATAAGGCCTCCCCCGTCGTCTTTTGATTATGCAGGTCCTAAGCCATAAGGCCGGCCACCAGATAGAAATACTGCCCCATTAAGTTTTGCAGCTGAAGCTTTATTCATGCAAGCATTTCCGATCAGGGTTTCGCGGTATAGCTGTAAAAGACGCGGGCCTTCGTGGTATCACCTTCTATATGTCTTTTGCCCTAACGTTTCCACCGCGCCTGCACCGAACAGCTATTCGCGAAGGAGCTTACCGCGGAGATCTAATGCAGCGCACGGTAGGTAAGCAAGAAAAAGCAGATGTTGAGGGGGTGGCATGACCGTCGTTCGAATACTAGAAATCGCGAACTTTCGCGCAATCAAAAAGCTCCGGTGGCTGCCGGGACCTGGGGTAAACTGTCTGGTCGGCCCGGGTGACAGCGGGAAGTCGACCATTCTGGACGCGATCGATTTATGCCTTGGCGCGCGGCGGTCGTTGTCCTTCACGGATGCGGACTTCCATCGGGTCGACTTCAATCAGCCTATCTGCATTTCCATTACCATTGGCGCTCTCGATGATCCCCTCAAGAACATCGACGCGTATGGCGACTTCCTGATGGGCTTCAACGCGGTGACAGGAATCGTGGAGGCGGAGCCAGGCGCCGGGTTGGAAACGGCGCTAACCCTGCAACTCACCGTGCAGAGCGACCTCGAGCCGGAATGGACGCTCGTGTCGCCGCGCGCGCAGGCAGCGGGACGAACGCGCAACCTCAGTTGGGCCGATCGCACCCGGATCGCTCCGGCGCGGCTCGGTGGGGCGGGCGACTCACACCTAACGTGGCGGCGTGGCTCGGTGTTGAGCAGGATCACGGAAGGCAAGGCAGATACATCGAGCGAACTGACCCGGCTGGCGCGGGAGATGCGTGGTGCTTTTGATCAGGAAAAACTCAAGGAGTTGGAAGGGTCGTTGAAGATCGTCACCGCCGCTGCAGGCGAGATGGGCGTTCCTGTCGGTGCGGCGGTGCAGGCCCTTATCGACGCCGGTTCGATCAGCTTTACGGGCGGGTCGATCTCGCTGCACGACGAGAGCGGTATTCCACTGAGGTCGCTCGGCTTGGGATCGTCGCGTCTTTTGATCGCCGCTTTGCAGCGGAAAGCTGCAGAGAAGGCAACGACCTTCCTGATCGATGAACTGGAATACGGTCTTGAGCCGCACCGCATCATCCGCTTGCTCGGGGCGCTCGGTGCGAAGGAAGAAGTTCCTCCGATGCAGGTGTTCGCGACCAGCCATTCACCAACGACCGTCACCGAACTGAGTGCTCACCAGCTCCACATTGTCAGACATAAGGATCACGAACACATCGTGACCCGTGCTAGCGACGCAGGGAACGTGCAGGGGACGATCCGGGCTCACGCCCATGCCCTGCTTGCCACCTCCATCGTTGTGTGTGAAGGCGGAAGCGAGATCGGCCTTATGCGCGGGCTGGATCAACATTTTACCGGAACAGGTGAATTATCTCTCGCCGCCTGCGGCGCCACGCTGGTCAACGGCAATGGCGATGAGACGTTCAGCCGCGCCAACGCGTTGCAGTCCCTTGGATACCGCGTCGCCATCCTGCGCGATAGTGACAAAGCCGCGCCTGCAGCCGCGGAAGCAGCCTTCCTCGCCGGCGGAGGGCAGGTTTTCGCCTGGGGCGGGGGGCGGGCGCTTGAGCAGGAGCTGTTTGCTGCCTTGTCCGACGCGTCCGTCGCGCAACTCCTCGAGCTTGCAGTCGAAGCAAAAGATCGCGCACTCATCGACGCGCATATCAAGACGATTTCGAACAGCTCGACGTCGCTGATTGTTCTTGAAACCGACGCTCTGATTAATGGCTTCGATGCCGCCAGCCGAACGCTCCTGGGGAATGCTGCGGCGCGGTTCGGCTGGCTTAAGACCATTACAACCATGGAGACCGCCGGACGGACCATCGTCGGACCTTCTTATGCTGCCGCCAATGCCAGTCTGACGAGTGTGATGGATGGCCTGTTGGATTGGGTTGAAGATGGCAGCCGGTGAAATCGACCTGAATGCAATCGGACGGGGACTTGTCGTAGCGCCTGCTGGCTGTGGGAAGACGCAGCTCATTACGGACGCGCTTGCACGGCACAGCGACGCGAAACCGGTTCTGGTGTTGACGCACACCAATGCCGGTGTTGCAGCTCTGCGTGGGCGTCTCGAAAAGGCGGGGGTGAGGCCGAGCTCTTATCGAGCAGCCACGTTGGATGGTTTTGCCATCCGGCTGATTTCAACATTTCCGCAGCGCGCGGGGCACGATCCGCGGATCATAACCGGTGCCCGGCCGAATTATGAGGCCATCCGAGATGCAGCGGCACGGCTCGCCGCCGCCGGACATGTGAACGACATACTCGCCGCCAGCTACGTAAGGTTGTTCGTCGACGAGTATCAGGACTGCTCGATCCGGCAGCATGCGCTCGTAACCTGGCTTGCCCAGAGCCTGCCGACAGCGATCGTCGGAGACCCCTTCCAATCCATCTTCGGCTTCGGCGGCGACCGTCTGGCAGATTGGAAATCAGAGGTTCTGGCGTTCTTTCCGGTGGTGGGGGAACTCACTACTCCATGGCGGTGGAACAATGCCGGAGCCGCCGAATTGGGGAATTGGTTGCTCTCTCTCCGGCCCCAGCTCGCCAGCGGCACGCCGATCGATCTGCGAATCGCACCCGCTGCAGTTCAGTGGATCGAGCTCGACGGCCAGCGCGATGATGCACTTCGTCTCGCGGCCGCCTCAGTACAGGCCCCTGGCGACGCGAAGGTGCTGATTATCGGCGACAGCACGGACCCACGTGGACAGCGCCGCTTCGCACGCCAGGTCGATGGTGCCGTCACCGTAGAGGCCGTAGACTTGCGTGACCTCACTGACTTTGGCGCTGCGCTCGATGTCAGCCACCCGGAAGCGCTAGCCGTGGCTGCCGGATTTGCAGAAAACCTGATGAGCAATTTTTCAGCCGATGACCTTGTGCGGTCGATCGCTGCCGCCCGGGCGGGCAGCCTTGGCCGTGCCTTGTCCGACATGGAACAGGCGGCCGTTGTGTTCGAGCAGGAGCGAACGCTCAGCGCGGTTGCAGACCTTTTGGTGTCTATCAACAGGGCGGGCGGGGTGCGGTGTTATCGTCCGGCGGTGCTTGCCGCAGTACAGCGCGCCCTGCAGCTCGCCGCCTCCCCAGGGGGACCATCCTTCCAGGAGGCGACTGTTGCGATCCGCGAGCAGTCGCGGTTGGTTGGGCGGCCGCTTGCCAGACGCTCGGTCGGCAGCACCTTGCTTCTCAAGGGCCTTGAAGCCGATGTCTCAGTTGTTCTTAACGCCGCTGCCCTCAACGCTCGAAACCTCTATGTCGCGATGACGCGTGGATCTAGCCGGGTGATCGTTTGCTCCTCCTCCCCGATACTCAATCCTGTCTGGTGATCACGGGACTCACGGTTCGATCCAGGAGACATGGCCAGCTGACATGTAAACGATGGCCCCGCGTTCAGCACCGGTCACGCTCAGATAGTCACGGAGCTGTGCCGCGTGCGCGCCCTGTGCAGTCGCATCCGGGTTCACATCCGATTTCCAGTCTATGACCAGGGCGATCCGATCACCGTCGATCCAGGCGGCATCCGCGCGGCCGGCCAGATAGCGTGGCGGGGCTGCTGCCCATAGCGGAATTTCGGGCACCAGCCGGTTTATGAACGGCGCGAGGTCGGGCATGCGCAATGTTCGCAGTGCTGTTCTCCCCATCTCCGCGGGATCCGGTCTGCGGTCGTTGGCATCGTCATCCACAACGGCTTGCAGCTGGCCAAGCAGTTGGGCCGCGCGCCGAATGGCCTCGTCCTCACTATGGGGCAATTCGCCATTGAGAAACTCCTCCATTAGCTTGTGAAGAACGTTGCCGCGGAGGGCGCCTGCGCCAACGATCCGCTGGCCGTCGGACGTAATATCGACAACAAAGCTGTCGGTCGTGTCTGCGCTGCGGTCTGGATCGCGCTCGCTCGGGCGATCCCAGAGGATGGGCTCCGAGGCCACATCGATGCGCTCGCGCTCGGCGAGAAAAATCGCGTCGGTCTGCTCGTTGACGAGGACATCAGCATTGGTCACTTCGGACGTAGGCAGCATGTCCGTTCGAAGCTCACTCAGGCGCTTCTGTCCCAGATCCATGACCCTGGACCACGAGCGCGACGAGGCTCCTGGCAGATCCGGGATGACGAGCAGATCGCGGGCACGCGTCGTCGCGACATACCACAGCCGTTCACGCTGCCTCGCTTCACGAAACTCTTCCTCGCTGCGGGCGGCTGCCAAGTCCGGCGGCTCAATGCCGCCGACGATCCAATGAAGGGTATCGTCCGATTGGCGATACACAAACTGGTCCTGAGGCTTGAAACGAGTTGACGAATTCACCGTGATGACGACAGGCCATTCAAGCCCCTTGGCGCTGTGCATCGTGACGATTTCGACCGCGTCTCCAGAGACGTCCACCCGTCCCTCGGGGTGGCGGCGTTTTCGCTCCCACCCCCGCTGGAGATCGAGCGCAAACGCTCGCAGGCCAGCGACTCCGTACGGCCTGGCGAGCTCGACAATTGCGTCGAGGTTCGCCAGTGCTCGGGCGTTGCGTTGGCCATGACGCGCTGCCATCACCACGCGGAGGTTCAAGCGTTCGATCGCGTACGCCAGCAATTGCATGGGCGTGAGTTCCGCGGCGAGACGGTGCAGACCCTGGAGTTTAACGAGCACTTCACGAGCGAGGGAGTGTACAACGTCGTCAGCCACCGTCCGCAACTGAAATCGGCGGCGCCCGTCCGCATCAGGCTTGAGCGCCGCCGTAATGTCGAGCAACTCTTCGTCGCTCAGTCCAACAATAGGGCCGCGCATGAGGGCGCCAAACGCGAGTGTGTCCAGGGGATCGGTCAAGGTTCGGACCAGAGCCAGAAGATCTTGGAATTCCTGCCGCCGGAAAAGTGCGTTACCAGCCTGAGATGCAACAGCGATCCGTTGTCCTTCAAGGGCGCGCTCGTAACGCCATAAATCGGTATGGGTGGGCGCGAGCAAGGCAATGTCACCCGCGCGAAGGCGCCGCTCCGTGCCGTCTGCCCCGGAGATCGTAAGTGCCCCTATCATGCGTGCGCAAAGCTCGGCCACTGCCTCCGCCTCCGCCTCGCGCTGCTCCTCTGCGCGAACATCGCGCGGTACGTCGATCGTGAGCTTCGCCGCGGCTGAAAATGGCAGCGGCGGCGGACTCATCGTGGCCGTCAGGGCTACGAAGCCGGGCTGTCCCGGCTGAGCAAGCACCTCCTGAAAAACCTCGTTGACATGTTCGAGCACTTCCGCCCGGGACCGAAAATTAGCCGTCACGGCAAGCAGGCAGCCATTCGTTGGTTTTGCGATCACCGACTTTGCCACTGCATAAGCTTCGATGTCGGCCCCGCGAAACCGATAGATGGCCTGTTTGGGATCGCCGACCAGAAACAGCGCGCCGGGCCGAAGCTGAGCCTGTTCCCAGCGGGTGGGAGGCGAGGTTGCCGCGATGAAAAACAGGATCTCGGCCTGCAGCGGGTCGGTGTCCTGGAATTCATCGACGAGAAGATGCGAGTAACGCCACGCGAGCCATTCGCGGATTTCCGTATGCTCGCAAACGAGAAGCCGCGCCTGAAGCAGAAGGTCATCGAAATCCAGCACCGCAGCATCACGCTTGCGAACTTCATACGCATCGATCACTTCGTTCAAGGCCGCGGCCAGTTCGTGCACAAGCCTCTGGGCAATCGACCCGATCAAGGCCCGGTATGCCGCGCTTACCTGCTCGTAGCGGGCGGACGCTTCGTCACCGCGGCGCTGGCCCTCGACCGCTCCGAGGACACTCTTCCAGGCCGCCATTCTGCGATAGGGCTGTAGATCGATGGACCGCGGCAACATCGATTCGATGCGTGGAGGCTGCGTCAAGCGCCAAAGCTCTGGAAATGCGGTACTCACCAAGGTCTCGTTATAGAATGCGGCCAGACGCTCTAGGTCATCGATCAGGTCTGCTGTGCCAGTCTCGGCTGGACCAGCCGCGTGCCACCGGGAAAACGCCCCGACGGCATCGGTGAATGTCCGGTCCGGCCGGGATGAAAAATCAGGTGCAGGTGCGCTTGCGGTACGATGGTCGCGGCGCAATATGGCAAGCTCGCGAACGCGCTCGATAACGCCAAGCGGGTCGTCCTTGGCCAGGGTAGCGATCGCTCCATCTTCGTCGGCACTGTCCGCCAGCTTGCCCTTCAGCCACTCGGCAAGCACTTCGTCGAAGAGAGCCTCGGCGACAGTCGCATCAACCACTCTGGATCCGGGATCCAGACCCGCTGCGAGCCCGTGCGAGCGGATGATGCCCTGGCAGAAGCCATGGATTGTCGTCGCCGTGATTTCGTCGAGGCGCGGAGCCGCGGCCTCAAGACGAGCAAGCGCATCCGCGTCCAACGGCTCAGTGAGTATTTTCGCGAGCGCCGGCGGGATCTTTCCGGCGCGGAGCTCCGCAATCGTCCAACGAATTCGCGCTTCAAGCTCGCTTGCCGCCGGTTCGGTGAAGGTGATCGCGGCGATCTTTGAGGGTTCAATCCCGCTCGCTATCATCATCGCAACACGGGCAGCCATCAAGGACGTCTTGCCGGTGCCAGCGGCTGCCTCGACCAGGATGTTGGATACGAAGTCTGTCAACGCGCGTCTGCGAGCATCTAAGTCAGCGGTCACGGGCTGCTCCAAAGCTTGGATAGCGGGCTGTTCACCTGCGCGAAGGGACGTTGCTTGGTACGACGATAGACGTCCAGGTCGGATGGCAGCGCGATCGAAATCGGGTCGAAAAACTCCGGCTGGGGACCCGGCGCAATCTGCCCGGTCTTCTGAAGTTCGACACCAGCGGCTGTGAAGGTGATCGCTTCCTCAATTGCAGCTGCGAGTTCGTCGTGGCCCAAGCTCAATGTGCGGGCGGGCTCGTGTCTGAGATAGGTCAGCCGAGACTCGACGTTCCGAACCTCCGGCAGCAACGATCTGGCGGCCAGAGCATAGAAAACGCGTTGGAGCTCTGTCCCTCGATTGAAAACGATAGTCTTCTTCCGCTCGGGCGCCGCACCGGCCTTATAGTCTGTTATGATGGCCGTACCTCGAGACCCGTCCTCGTCGAGCCGATCGATCCTGCCGCGAAATGCAATACCGGTCGCTCCTACAGAGACGGGCGAAAGCGTTGTCCAAGGATGAGGCCCGGCGATGGGCTCGCCGAATGTGAGTTCGGTCCAACTCGTGCCACGAGGTTCTCCAAGAGCATCTCTCAATCCGCGGGATGCGCGTTCGCGGGCCACTGTGATGGTATGGCGCCATAGCAGACCCGGTGGGACAGCACGTGCGATTGGCCACGCGTCGCTCAGTCGCCTGGCTTCATCCGCTAGACCGATCTCGATCTCATCGGCATTCCTCGGCGCACCGTTACGGAGAACGCCTCCAACGAGGGCGTGGACGAGTTCTCCGAACGCTCGGTGGTCAAGCGCCAGTGGCTGGGGGTCAAGATTGGGCTCACGCCAGTGAAGCGCGTACTCCCAGACAAACCCGAGCGGATTGCTAAGGAGGCGATTTAGGGACGTCGTGGATTGCACTTCCGCGAGTGCATCCAGGATCAAAGGATGGTTCGCCCGAACCAGGCCGTCATGCATGGTATGCCGCTCGCTGTCCTGCCAAGCCCGCCAGCAGGCGCGGCTGGACCGAACCTGCCGTTGCTTGCCTGCATCTGCAGGTCTCGCATACAGGCGATCGCTTTCGCTGAAGGCGTGCCTAGGGATGCCGCTCCGGCTTACGATCCGCTCCTGATCGCGGCGCCATAGAGTGCTCGCGGCTTGCAGCGCACCCGTCCCACTCCTGTGTCCGCGAGAGAGCGCATAGCCGTCAGACTGACTTACGATGAGGTCGTGCATCATTCGGTCCTCGTCGGCTATATCAGCTGACGGAAGCCTAGTCTTCTCGAGGAGATGCTGCGGCAGCAACGGATCTTCGATCGCCTGGCGCGGCCAGGCGTTTGCTTCGAGGCCAAGAAGCCGGACATGCTTGCGACTGGCGCCGGCTAGATGACGAGCCGGTCCCCACACGACGCTGCTACCGGGCTCTTTCCCGTCATCGACCCGGAGAGCCTGGAGCGAGAGTTCCACTGCTTGGGGAGGCGCCATGCGCAGGGCATCCTGCCACAAGGTGAGTGCCGGCCCACGCAACAGAAGTCGTCCCGCTCGATCCGCCTCGAGGAGGCCGCGAGCGAGAAGCTCGATAACCGGTAACAACGATTTTTCGGCAGCATCTCCATCGGCCCGCTCGGCCCGTGCTTGCCTGAGGGCGTGCCGCCAATGCTGCGCGGTCGACAGGGCAGCGCTTCGCCTTAAACCCTTGGCCCAGTCGAGGGGAATATTCTGACGCGCTGGAGAAACCCGGCCGAACAAGAGGCGCACGCGTTCTTGCGAGAGGCCTCTTAGTAGAACATCAGCCAGCGCCGCACAGCTCTGGCCTTCGCGCGTCGCCAAGGCGGGGATGCCATGGCTAAAATGCAGTGGAAGCTCAGCCTCGCGCGCAAGCACCAAGAATGTATCGTCCCAAGTATTCGGCGAAGGGGCCGTGATCGCGATTTCACTTGGAGATATGCCGTCTTCCGCAATGAGCGCCCTCGCCCAGCGCAGCGCCTCTCGCACCTCGCTCCGCGGATCGGCGCAGACATCGGCGGCGGCGAGTAGACTACGGCCGGTCGACAAAGCTTCCGCCTTTCCCGGGAACCAGCTGCGCTGGCAATGAGCCGAGGCGACCCATCGCACTGGAACAACGTCGCAGAGCTGCACGATGAGCCGGTGCCAGATGGGCTTGATGTCGGGAACCTCATGAAGCGTGACGGAACCCAAAAGTTTTGGAGCTTGATGCAGGCGCTTCAGCGCCGCTTCAACGAGATCTGGCGGGGCGAGTGTACCCGGAGGCAACGCCTCTCTCACACGCCGGTCCAGCATAGTGAAGTCACGAAGGCGGGGGTTGTCCGCAATTTCAGTTAGGATGCCGGCGTCCCACCAGCTTCGGAGTGAGGTGAGTACAGCAGATGGCATTCCGGGCAGGCCGGCGACCTGTCCGATGTCTTCGTACATCCCAGCGTCAAGGGCCGCTCGTATCGCGGGATACAAGATTTCTTGTGATGCTGGGGCTATGAAGCCTCCCGCGAGCCGAGCAGCTAGAAGGGGAAGCGTTAGTATCTGGCGCCCGATCGCGCCTTCGCGCGCAGCGGTGAGCCGCTGCATCCGCAATGCAAGGGGGCCATCGACGATCACGGTATGAATGGACATTTCTCCGCCCCCACATCTTGGCCTGCGCAGTTACCTATCCCCGAGTTAGCCATGCGGGCGCCAAACAATGCCTCACCCGTTTGTGCCCCGCCGGACAAACAATCCCTCAAGGTGGGCGACCATGTTTTCGAGGGCGCTACCCAGCTTATCAAGATCTGCTTTACTTATCCTACGCTCTCGACCATCGTGATCGCGACCGTAACGGTGGACGCAATCATGCCGTACAGGAACGAACTCCATAAGTATTTTCTTTGTCGATTCGTCAGGGAAAATTGTACAGCCTTGCGCACTTCGATAGTATTGATCGATCTTCACGAAGTTGTGGTACATAAGCTCGCGCAAGCGCGTATGCACCCAGTCGCGAAAGGCATCTGGATTCGATGCAAGCTCAACGACACTAATCTTTTCGGCGGCCCATTCCTTGTTGCCCCTCACCAGTGCTGATAAGGATTTGGGATTGTCGAGCACCAGGCGGATCAGGCGGTCGCTAAGATACGCCTCGATCGCGGAAAAGTATTGGACAAGCAACATACGGTTCAGCGCAGCAATCGATCCATGGCCTCCGCTCTCCACCTCGCCGGCAATAAAGTCGATGTCGTAGGTCGCAAACTTGAAGATCTGCCCAGGGTCATTTGGCAGGTTTTCGCGCTGATAGGCTCCCATAACCCATTCGTCATCTGGACGCGCAGTGGGATCATCGATCACGTCAACCGGCGTGCTTTCATCCTGGAGTGCCGCTACCAAACCTGCGCCCGTGTTTCTGATCTCAACTGTAAACTGTCGATCGCACTCGGAGCAATCCACGGCTTGTCCAACAAAACCTTGCGCGTCTAACTCGCGATCCGCCATGAGGTCGTAGGCCGGCAGCTCCTCAAGGATTTTGTGAATAGTAGCCCCACATCCGGAGCACACGAATTTTACCGATGGTAGACCAGACTCCATGCCTCCCCTTTCGTTTTACTCAAGTGCCACTATCGCCTCTGAAAGCTATTTGCGCCAGCTCGTCTTGGAAAGAGCATACGGCTTCGAGACTCTCTGGCAGGCTAGAGTATCCCCCACGCCCGAAACCTCCCCCTCCCCGTCATCTCCCTGAGGCCCAACTCCAAAACAATCCGCCGCGCCGCCTGCGGCGTCACCTCGAGCGTCTTCGCCACCATTTTTGCCGACACCAATGGCTTCGCCATCACCAGGTCGACGAGCTCGGGCAATTTCGAAGAAGTCCGGCGTCCGTCCAGCTTTCGCTCGAAAAGTGTCCGGGCCAACGCCAGCCGGTCATGTTCTTTCAGTCCGATCTCGGCGGCCGCGATCAGCCCGTGGGCGATGGCGAGCAGCCGTGTCTCCCGATCGCGATGTCGTCGGCGATCGACGGGAATGGTTTTCAGGCCAAGGTTAATGGCGGCCAGATGGGCACCACTTGTGACACCGGCCTGGCGCAGGATCGATGCCGCCAACAGTCGGCCGAGCCACGGCGCGTGCTGAAGAACGGACAATTCGTTCCAGGCGTCGAGGGCTACGGTGGCCTGCAACACCGCCGGCAAGTTTTCGGCTTGCCGCAACACGCCTCGCCATTCCTCGAGCCGAGCGTCCTCGTCCCAGTCGAGATCGTAAATCATCGGATCTTTTTCCGCCGCGCTGGCTAGGCCAGGCTTCTTGGCTTGCGCGATCGCCGCCTCCGATCGGGCCAGTACCGCATCGATGGCGGCATAGTCGAGACCGGGCAGATTATCGGCAGCGTCGACGTCGGCTTCGTCCCCCTCCCCTCCCGGATCGATCTCGACTACGCGCCGGATGGCACTGGCCGTCTCCACCTCATCAGCGTCGGCCGACGTGATCTCTGCGGTCTTTCGCAGTGTGCGAACCCCGTCGGCCGAAAGTGCCCAGCCGGGTATTTGGGCGGCGATGCGCCGGCGGGTGCGCAAAACGTCGCGGGCAATTGTCAGTTCGTGGGTGGGGGTGCGAATGTCTCTGATATCGTCGTGGAGGACGAGGTCCTCGAGATGGACGAGCTCGCCGTCGATCCACAGTGAGGCGCACGCGTCGGTGAATTGGGTGCGTCCAAGGAAGCCCGCGCCGACCGGCGAACGGGCCACGCGCTCATCGAGACGCGCCAATTCGATACCGGCGCGAAAAGCCGGTTCCATCAGAGCTGTGATGTTGATTTTCACGAGATCGTAAGCCATTGAAATCATGGTAAATTATTTGATAAAGAAACTATATCTGAATATTGCGGTTCCTCACATGGTGCGATTGTGAGTTGGCGTCTAACCATCGATAGGTAACCATTATCATATGTGCAACGTATCTGGCTAAAGAAACTATAGTATATTCTGTCATTACACGATTCGAATTTATCTACACATATTTCTTGCGAAATTTCCGAAAGACGCTCTCGACTTCGGATATTTAGACTTTCTGCTACGCTGGCCGCTTCCTGAATGGCCGGCTTCTCTGCCAGCATAAACGCAAAAACCGCCCCCTGGATGAGAGCGTGAGCTTTTATGCTTGAACTGGTTGGGGGTTGCCTTCAAATCTCTACAGTCAGCAAATGAGGGTCTCGGTCAAAACCTGCAATTGTTCCAATCCTTCCTCCGTTAATGCCGGAGGCGCGTGAGCGCGCGGGGATGGAGGGGGCAAACGCCAGCAAGCATGGCCGGGCTGCCAGGCGAGCGGGACGGATCAGAACAGTTGGCGAGGTCGCGGCACTGTGCCGGCTTGCGAGCGACCGGCCCTGGCATACGCAGGCAGCGTTTGTGGGAGCAAGGGGAAAAGTTTCCCTTGGCTCCCTACGGGTCGGTAAGGCTGCTGGCCGCAGCCGATCAGGGCAAGGCAAGAGAAGCTCTCCTTATGTTAATTGGAGAGTGCAGGATCATGACCAGGCAAAGACGTGGGGCCAGTCGGGAGGA
>NZ_AHZC01000387.1 GCF_000247475.1 Rhizobium sp. PDO1-076
CGGCCGGGTCAGATTTGTCGCATGCGCGTCAAGATAGGCGCCGGTGGCGATCAGAAGCAGCGCCAGTACATGCGCGGTCTCGATCCTCTTGCGATCGAGGAACCAGGCGCTGGCCAGACCACCAGCAATCGAACCGGCCAGCATGATCCAGTAGAGCGTGGGTATCTGGCCGTCGTTGATGCCGAGATTGAGATAGAAGCTCGTTGCCGTGCTGGTCTGTTCTGAGGCCACGAAGCGAAACACCAGGAGGACTGCGATGAAATGCAGGTTCTGCGGCGTCAGCAGCCATCGGATGTCAACCATCGGCGCGGTGCGCGGCAATTCCATCAGGACGAAGACCGTGAGCGCGGCAATCGCCACCGCAAGCAATGCGCCGATCCACGGAGCTTCGAACCACCAGTAGAGGCGTCCGACAGCCAATACGACTGCCAGCGCTCCAAAGCCGATGGCGACGCAGAGATAGCTCAGCACATCGTGCTTGCCGATCACCTTGGCATGGGGGATCGGCGTCAGGGGCAGCAGGTAGATGACAGGAAAAATCAGCAGCGCCAGACCGAGCTCGAACATGTAGAGGCTGTGCCAACCGCCATAGGTGATCAGGACCGGCGATATCAGTCGTGCCAGCGGCGCCGAAAGTGCCGTGTTGGTCAGCGCCAATGCCAGGCCGACGGTCAGCTTCCTGGCAGGTGGAAAGGCCTCCAGCATGTAGAGGAAGCCCAGCGTCGAGAGAGGCGCCGCGCCCATCCCGCTGATAAAGCGCACGACCATGCCTGATTGCAGATCATGGACAGCTAGGTTGAGAACCGAAACGCCAAGAAAAATGATGACGCTCCATTCGGCGAAGCGTCTGAGGCCGACCTGGGTACGAACCTTGACCAGGGCAATCGCCATGCTCGCATATGGTGCCATATAGGCAGCCATCAGCCAGGCGGATTCGTTTGTCGTTGCCTGCAATTCACCCTGCAATTGCACGAGGTTTGCCGAGGCAAACTGCATGCCGAGGCCCTGGGTGACGAACAAGATGACGGAGGCTGCGATATAGAGCGCAGCCCGCGCCGGTGCCATCGGTGAAGGTGCGGTGGCTGATGTCGACGCCGGGGTCTGCTCTGGCGGCGGCGTTGAAACGTCGAGGGTGGAAACGGTGTTACTCACGGTCCGGCGCTCCTTCCCCCATATCGACCAGTCTGTCGAGCAGGTGGCGCACCATCGCAAGCCCGCCGTTGATGTCGCCATCGATCATGCCAACCAGCAGGCGGTCGCGAAAATGGTCGGCGAACACACTCATTTCTGCTGCAACCGCCGCTCCCGTCGACGTCATGAAGATCTGCTTGGCCCGGCGATCGGTTTTCAGCGCCCGGCGCTCGATCAGACCCTGCTCTTCCATCGAATCAAGCAGGCGCACGAGTGTCGGGGTTTCGATCTCCAGTTCGTCCGCTAGCGCCTTCTGAGTTTGTCCGTCCTCGGCGAGCAAGGTGTAGAGCACCCGCACCCGCGGCAAGGTTAGCCCCTTCTGGCGCACCAAGGCGTCAAAATGGGCCCGGAGCTTGCGGGAGAAATTGAGAAGCTCCTGAATCAGGAGGCGCTGGCTCGCGGGTCGGTCCATGACATCGCCATTCAATAGTGCACTAATTATATTTACCCTATTTAATTATCCCGCTGGTTACTGGCAAGAGGAAGACACCGCATGGCTGGGCAGTGATTTTTGCAAAGCTGCTCGCGCGATTCTCGCCAAAGCGAGTCAAGAAAAACATTGAGAAAAGAGCAGAGCCTGTGGAAACTTGGGATGAGTTCGAAAAGCTCAATGGCCCCTTCCCCGGGACCGTCCAAAGGTTGAATTGCTGTTGACTTGAGCGGCCGGTGCGGACAAACCCATTGCACAATCCGATAGTCCGACATGAAGAAGAAACGGTAGACTGCTATGAGCGATGCATTGCGAAAAATTGCTCCGGCACCACAGGGCGAGCCGCTCTACAGGGAGGCTCCGAACAATATCGAAGCGGAGCAGGCTTTGCTCGGCGCGATCCTGGTCAACAATGACGCGTATTACCGCGTCTCGGACTTTCTGAAGCCGCCGCATCTCTATGAGCCGCTGCACCGCAAGATCTTCGAGGTTGCCTCGGAAATCATCCGCATGGGCAAGACGGCAAACCCGGTCACGATCAAGACCTTCCTGCCGGCCGACCAGCGCGTCGGCGACCTGACGGTCGCCCAGTACCTGGCGCGCCTCGCCTCGGAAGCCGTCACCATCATCAATGCGGAAGACTATGGCCGGGCGATCTACGACCTGGCACTGCGCCGGGCGCTGATCACGATCGGCGAGGACGTCGTCAACATCGCCTATGACGCGCCGCTCGACATGCCGCCGCAGACGCAGATCGAAGACACCGAACGGCGTCTGTTCGAACTGGCGGAAAACGGTCGCTACGACGGTGGCTTCCAGTCGTTCAACGACGCCGTCGCTTTGGCCGTCGACATGGCCGGTGCAGCGTTTGAGCGAGACGGCAATCTTTCCGGCATCTCGACCGGCATCATGTCGCTCGACAGCAAGATGGGCGGCCTGCAGCGCTCCGACTTGATCGTGCTCGCCGGTCGTCCGGGCATGGGCAAGACCTCGCTTGCGACTAATATCGCCTGGAATATCGCCGCATCCTACGATCCGGAAGTCATGCCTGATGGTTCGATGAAAGCCAAGAACGGTGGCGTTGTCGGCTTCTACTCGCTCGAAATGTCGTCGGAACAGCTTGCCACCCGTATCATGTCCGAGCAGACGGAAGTTTCCTCGTCAAAGATCCGCCGTGGTGACATCACCGAACATGATTTCGAGAAGCTGGTCGGCTTTTCGCAGACCATGCAGAAAGTACCGCTGTTCATTGACCAGACCGGTGGTATTTCCATTGCCCAGCTGTCAGCCCGCGCACGCCGCCTGAAGCGCCAGCGCGGCCTCGACTGCCTGGTGGTCGACTATATCCAGCTGATGACCGGCTCCGGCAAGTCGGGCGAAAACCGCGTTCAGGAAATCACCCAGATCACCACCGGCCTGAAGGCGCTCGGCAAGGAACTCAATGTTCCGATCATCGCGCTGTCGCAGCTGTCGCGTCAGGTCGAAAGTCGCGAAGACAAGCGCCCGCAGCTTTCCGACCTTCGCGAATCGGGCTCGATCGAGCAGGACGCCGACGTCGTGCTGTTCGTGTTCCGTGAGGAATACTACGTCAAGAACCTCGAACCGCGCGACATGGGCGATCCGAAATACCCCGAATGGGAACAGCTGATGGACAAGGTCAAGGGCACGGCCGACGTGATCATCGCCAAGCAGCGTCACGGACCGACCGGCACCGTCAAGCTCGCCTTCCAGGCAGAATTTACCCGCTTTGCCGACCTCGCCGAGCCGAGCTTCACGCAGTATGAGGAGGCGTGACGGTTTCGACCGGCACGCTTTCGCAACGATAAAGCCTATCCGCCGAGCCAGCGCAGAAGTGCCACGGTCAAGACACCCGCTGCAGCCGCTGGCAACAGCGGCAGGCGGAGTGCGGCGACAGCCGTGACCGCACAGGCCACGGTTTCGGCCCATCCGGCTGCCAGCGCGGTCGGCGTCACCACAGCCATCAGGACAGCTGGCGGCACGACCGCGAGTGCCTTTTGCGCCTTGTTGCCAAGATCGAACCGCCTGACCAGCAGCGAGCCTGCGAGCCGCGTGAACACCGTGGCGACCATCATCGCGACGATGGCGGCCACTGTCATCAGATCAAGGCTCATGCCGTCTGCTCCTTATCGGCGAGCGGCACGAAGGCTGCGCCGAGACCGGCCAGGGCGCCAGCTGCGATATACCAGGCACCGGGAACGAGGTGATAGACAGTGAGCGAGGCTGCGGCGCTGGCGATCAGGACAAGACCTGTTTCACGCCCCTTCCAGAAGCCCATCAGCAAGCCGATGAAGACGGCCGGAAAGGCGAAATCGAGTCCGAAGACGGCCGTGTCGCCGATTACCTCACCCAGCAGTGCACCGGCCAGGCTGGAGACGACCCAGCCGCAGTAGAAGGGCAAGGCAAGGCCAAGATAGAAGGCCGGGGTCAAGACCATGGTGCGCGCCCTTGCCTCGGCCACCGCCCAGATCTCGTCGGCCATCACCAGCAGCGACGGCAGTTTTTGCCACGCGTGAAAACGACCAAGGCTGCGCTCCAGCGATGCCCCCATGAGGATGTGACGCAGATTGACCAGCAGGGCCGCAAAACCGAGGGCTGCCCAGGAGGCCGGATGCGTCCACAGGTCCATGGCGACGAATTGCGAGCCGCCGGCAAATACCAGCGCACTCATGAGCCCAACCTCCAGAGGCGAAAGCCCCTGCCCCACCGCCACGGTTCCGAAAACAAAACCGATGGGTATAGCGGCAAACAACAATGGCGCTATGGCACGCAGGCCGCTGAGGAATTCGCGCCGGAACGATATTTCATGCATAAAAGACCTCCTGATGCCCGAGGTCCTATCGATCTGGCAGATGGCAGTCTTGAACGAAAGTGACTATCGCCGATACTTGCCCGGCGTCAGGCCGGTACGCGCCTTGAACTGGCGGCTAAAATGCGCCTGATCGGCAAACCCGCAGACCAGTGCGGTGTCTGCCGACGTTTCGCCGCTGCGCAGCAGATGTCGTGCATGACGGATGCGCAGATCGGTCTGGTAGGCATGCGGTGTGATGAAATAGTGCCGGCGGAAGGCGCGGATCAAGTGGGCACGGCTCAGGCCCGCCTCGCGCGCCAGATCCTCCAGCCCGATTTCCTGAGCGAAATGCGCGAGAATGTAGTCGCGGGCGCGACGGACCCCTGCAGGCTCGGAAAGGTCGCGCGGGATGATAATCGCGCTGCCGTAACGGGAAAACATCGACGAGAGAACGGTATACATGCTCTCTTCGCTCTCCAGTTCACTCGACCCATCCTCCAGCTTGTGATGCGCCAGACTGAATGCCTCGGCGAGTTGCGGATCGACCAGCAATTGCCTGGAAAAGCACGGCGTGCCGTGAAAGGCACGGCCGGTCGCCTCCTCAAGAATTTCTGTGAACAGGGCAATGTCGGGATACACCATGCGGTAGCGATAGCCTTCGTCGGTTCCCGGCTGACCATCATGCGTTTCGCCCGGGTTGATCAGGTAAAGCGCGCCCGGCCCGGTATGTGCCCGCTCGCCACGGATCATCGCAACCTGGCATCCGGCCTCAATCGCACCGATGGAGAACGTGTCGTGCGAGTGCGGTGAGAATTCATGCGTGATGAAGGTGGCTGTCATGCATTCCATGTTACGGAAACGCTGGTCGCGCCAGAACCGCGTCCGTTCGGTCTGAACGGTCGGCATGGCGTCGGTGGCCTGTTTCTGCGAAACGTTGTGCATTGCAGAATTCTACCTCGCGTCAGCATTCCAGTCTTGTAGAAAAGTGCTAGGGTCCGAGCCAAGATCCATACAGCATTTTCCGGTCCCTGATGCCCCAGTTTTTAGACCTCACCGACGTGTCCGACGCATTCCTCAGCGCGCCTTTGCGCCTGACCGTTGACCTGCAGGCGATTGCCGACAACTGGCGGGAGATGGCCAGACGCTCGGGCAAGGCACGGACAGCCGCCGTGCTGAAGGCCGATGCCTATGGCCTCGGCATCGAGGATGTCGGCGAAACGCTGTACATGGCCGGTGCTCGCGACTTCTTCGTCGCCGTTCCTTCCGAAGGCGAAACGCTGCGCATCTATGCGCCAGAGGCGCGGATCTTTGTGCTTTCCGGCATCTGGCCTGGTGTCGAACACTTCTTTTTCGACAACGATCTCGTCCCGGTGATCGCGTCTGAAGAACAGCTTGCGTTCTGGATGGCGGCGGTGTCGGAACACGGCGACCATCCATGCGCGCTGCATGTCGATACCGGCTTCAACCGGCTTGGCCTGCCCTTGGCCGATGCGCTGGTCCTGGCAGACGATGTCTCGCGGCCGGCGAGTTTTTCGCCGGTGCTGGTGATGAGCCACCTCGCCTGCAGCGACGATCCGGCATCGGCGATGAATCGTCAGCAGCTTGAGGCTTTCCGGCAGGTTAGCGAGGCTTTCGAAGGCATTGATTCAAGCCTTGCAGCTTCTGCTGGAACCTTTCTCGGCGCCGACTACCATTTCGACCTGACCCGTCCCGGCATCGCACTTTACGGTGGCGAGGCGGTCAATGGTGTAACCAACCCGATGCGGCCGGTCGTCAAGGCAGAAGCGCGCATCCTGCAGGTCCGCGACGCCAAGGCCGGCGAGACCGTCAGCTATGGCGGCACCTGTACTTTATCGCGCGACAGCCGTCTCGCTATTGCCTCTGTCGGCTATGCCGACGGCTATCTGCGCAATCTCTCCGGCCATGGCGTTGCCGTGCGCAATACCGGCATCGCCGGCGCACACGGCTTCATCGCGGGACACAAGGTTCCGGTCGTCGGACGCGTCACCATGGACATGACCATTTTCGATGTCACCGACGTGCCGAGTGCGGCCATTGCAGCCGGCGACTATATCGAGCTGTTCGGCCCCAACATCCGGCTTGACGACGTGGCGCGGGCTGCCGGTACGATTGGCTATGAAATGCTGACAGGGCTCGGATTGCGCTACGAGCGGCACTATATCCCGACCGAGATTTAGCAGTAGCACCGCGGAATTTGTTCTGCTATTGTTCCATTGCTCGGAATGCTTTTCAAGCGCCATGGAGAGGAATCGTGCCCTCGATTCGATTGAACAAGTACGACGAGACCTTTGTCGAGGAACAGGTGAAGTCCGGCGTCTATGGTAGCGCGGACGAGATGATCAGCGCTGGCCTCGGCAAACTTCGCGAACAGGACTCAGAGACACTGCGCCTGCTCATTCAGGAGGGAATCGACGATATCGAAGCCGGTCGCTTCCACGTCTACGAGATAGCAGAACAGTTTCTCGCCGATATTCGCCTAACCACAGATGACGACTGACAAGTGCAAGGTCCGATGGTCCTCAAAGGCGCGCAGGGACCTTCGGGAGATCTATCGCTATATAGCCAAATACAATCCGCCAGCAGCCGAGCAGTTCGCGATCAGCCTGCACAATCAGATCAGCAAACTGGCATCGCTCGGCCTCCCTGGAATCCAGGACGATACCCAATCCGACATTCGCGTTTTTGTGTTTCGGGAGCGCCGCTTCTACATCGGTGTCACGGACACCGCGATTTCCATTCTTCGGGTCGTACACGGCCGCCAGGATCAGGCGTCAATCGACTTCACAGACAACGAAAAGACTGACGAAAACTGACTTCATGGCAAAAGCAAAAACTCAATTCATCTGCCAGAACTGTGGCACCGTTCACAGCCGCTGGGCCGGGAAATGCGAAGGCTGCGGCGAATGGAATACCATCGTCGAGGAAGATCCGATGGGCGGGATCGGCGGCGGACCGGGCAAGACGCCGAAAAAGGGCCGCGCGGTGACGCTGACGGCCTTGTCCGGCGAGATCGAGGAAGCACCGCGCATCCCGACCGGCATGGCCGAACTCGACCGGGCGACGGGTGGCGGTTTCGTGCGCGGCTCCGCCGTGCTGATCGGCGGCGATCCGGGCATCGGCAAGTCGACGCTGCTGATGCAGGCGGCCGCCGCTTTATCCCGCAAGGGCCATCGTGTGATCTATGTCTCCGGCGAAGAGGCCGTCGCACAGGTGCGTCTGCGAGCGCAGCGACTGGGGGCTGCCGATACCGATGTTCTCCTGGCTGCCGAAACCAATGTCGAGGATATCCTGGCGACGATATCGGAAGGCAAGCGACCTGATCTGGTGATCATCGATTCGATCCAGACCCTGTGGAGCGACACGGCCGACAGCGCGCCGGGCACCGTCACGCAGGTCCGCACGGGCGTGCAGGCGATGATCCGCTTTGCCAAACAGACCGGCGCGACCATGGTGCTGGTCGGTCATGTGACCAAGGAAGGCCAGATTGCCGGTCCGCGTGTCGTCGAACACATGGTCGATGCAGTGCTCTACTTCGAGGGTGATCGCGGCCATCACTACCGCATCCTGCGCACCGTCAAGAACCGTTTCGGGCCGACAGACGAAATCGGCGTCTTCGAAATGTCGGACAAGGGATTGCGCGAAGTCGCCAATCCGTCCGAGCTCTTTCTTGGCGAGCGCAACGAAAAAGCCCCAGGGGCTGCCGTGTTTGCCGGCATGGAGGGTACGCGTCCGATCCTTGTCGAAGTCCAGGCGCTGGTGGCGGCGACGTCGCTTGGCACGCCGCGCCGCGCCGTGGTCGGCTGGGATTCCAGCCGTCTGGCGATGATCCTGGCCGTGCTCGAAGCGCATTGCGGCGTGAGGCTTGGGCAACACGACGTCTATCTCAACGTTGCCGGTGGCTACCGGATCTCGGAACCGGCCGCCGACATGGCAATTGCATCGGCGTTGGTTTCCTCGCTTGCCGGTCTTGCCCTTCCCGCCGATTGCGTCTATTTCGGCGAGGTCAGCCTGTCAGGCGCGGTGCGACCGGTTTCGCATACGGGCCAACGGTTGAAAGAGGCGGAAAAGCTTGGTTTCTCCGCTGCGGTATTGCCGGCTGCCTCGGCCGAACTGCCTAAGGGTTCGACGGGCAAATGGAGGGAAGTGGACAGCCTTCCCGATCTTGTGGCGCAGATCGCCGGTTCCCGGTTGAAAGCGCGCAACGATCAGGAGGATGGTTGATCCGCTCCGACGCGCGAAAATCGCGTGTTCAGGCGGTGTCGCGGTGACAATCATGCCGGTCTGGGCCGGCAGTCTTGGAGTTGGTATTTATGCCTATTACGATTTTTGACGGTATCGTCATCGGCGTCGTGCTGTTTTCAGCGGTGCTGGCGATGGTGCGCGGCTTTTCGCGCGAAGTACTTTCCATCGCAAGCTGGGCCGGCTCGGTTGCTGCCGCCTACTATCTCTATCCGCTGCTTGTTCCCTATGTGAAGAACTACACCAGCGATGACCGTATCGCCATCGCGGGCTCCGCCGGCATCATTTTCCTGATCGCGCTGATCGTGATTTCCTTCATCACCTCGCGCATCGCCGACTTCATCATCGACAGCCGTATCGGCGCACTGGATCGGACGCTTGGCTTCCTGTTCGGCGCCGCGCGCGGCATTCTTCTCCTCGTCGTTGCCGTCGCCTTCTGGAACTGGCTGATCGACGTGAAGCAGCGCCCGGACTGGGTCAACAACTCCAAGTCCAAGCCCTTCATCGATGCGTTAGTGCTCAAGCTCGAAGCCGTGCTGCCGACCGATATCGAACCACAGATCCGCGCGCGCATCCTGGGCCGCGAAGAGACGGCGCCGGCAACGGACGGGCAAACTGCACCGGCCGAGCAGGCTCCAGCAGAAAATGCTCCTGCCGATACCACACCTGCGGGCGAGGCACCGGCCGAGAATTGAAATTTGCGCGACGACCGGTCGCGTCCTATATACCAGCCAGACGCCGCCGGATCGGGACAGACCGGCGGCTTATCTGTTACAGGCGTTGCTTGCTATATCTGTCCCCGCGAACAAAGGCGACTTGCCATGAACCACTTCATCCCTACCGACGTCGTATACGGTGCCGAGGACGACAAGTTTCATGAAGAATGCGGGGTCTTCGGTATCCTGGGACATACCGATGCGTCGACGCTGACAGCGCTCGGCCTGCATGCGCTCCAGCATCGCGGTCAGGAGGCAGCCGGCATCGTCTCCTTTGACGGCCGACAGTTCTATACCGAAAAGCACATGGGTCTGGTGGGCGACCACTATACGAACCCTGTGACCATCGCCAAACTGCCGGGCTCGATGTCCATCGGCCATACACGCTATTCGACGACCGGCGGGGTTGCCATGCGCAACGTCCAGCCGCTGTTTGCCGAACTCGAGGAAGGCGGCATCGCGATTGCCCATAACGGCAATTTCACCAATGGCCTGACGCTTCGCCGGCAGATCATCGCAACCGGCGCCATCTGTCAGTCGACCTCGGATACCGAAGTCGTGCTGCATCTCATCGCCCGTTCGCGCCATGCCTCGACCGCCGATCGTTTCATTGACGCCATCCGTCAGATGGAAGGCGGCTATGCAATGATCGCGCTGACCCGCACCAAGCTGATTGCCGCGCGCGACCCGATCGGCATCCGGCCGCTGGTCATGGGCGAGCTTGACGGCAAGCCGATCTTTGCCTCCGAGACCTGTGCGCTCGACATCATCGGCGCGAAATTCATCCGCGACGTCAAGAATGGCGAAGTGGTGATCTGCGAAATCCAGCCGGACGGCTCGATCGCCATCGAATCGCGCATGCCGGCCCGGCCGCAGCCGGAACGCCTCTGCCTGTTCGAATATGTCTACTTCGCCCGCCCCGATTCGGTTGTCGGCGGACGCAATGTCTACACGACCCGCAAGAATGCCGGCATGAACCTGGCGATCGAGGCACCGCTCGAGGGCGATGTGGTCGTGCCGGTTCCCGATGGCGGCACGCCGGCCGCCCTCGGCTATGCCCAGCAGAGCGGCATTCCGTTCGAATACGGCATTATCCGTAACCACTATGTCGGCCGCACCTTCATCGAGCCGACCCAGCAGATCCGCGCTTTCGGCGTGAAGCTGAAGCATTCGGCCAACCGGGCGATGATCGAGGGCAAGCGTGTCATTCTCGTCGACGATTCCATCGTGCGCGGCACCACGTCGCTGAAGATCGTCCAGATGATCCGTGATGCCGGCGCTAAGGAAGTGCATGTGCGCGTTGCCAGCCCGATGATCTTCCATCCGGATTTCTACGGCATCGACACACCCGACCGGGACAAGCTGCTGGCCAACCAGTATGCCGACGAAGCGGCGATGGCGAAATATATCGGTGCGGACTCGCTGGCGTTCCTGTCGATCGACGGCCTTTACAAGGCTGTGGGTGGCAAGGAACGCGACCCGGCCAATCCCCAGTTCACCGACCATTATTTCACCGGCGACTACCCGACCCGCCTTCTGGACAAGGAAGGCGAGAAAATGGTGGGCCGCAAGGAATCCATGCTCGCCGCCAACGGCTGAGGCCGCAGACAACAGGAATGACCATGACCATCGACCTCAAGGGCCGGATTGCGCTCGTCACCGGCGCCTCGCGCGGCATCGGCTATTTCACCGCGATCGAACTTGCCAAGGCAGGCGCCCATGTGATCGCCTGCGCCCGCACTGTCGGCGGGCTGGAAGAACTGGATGACGCGATCAAGGCGGTCGGCGGGTCGGCAACGCTGGTGCCCTTCGACCTGTCAGACATGGCGGCCATCGACCAGCTTGGCGGCCATATCTTCGATCGCTGGGGCAAGCTGGACATCGCCGTGCTCAACGCCGGCGTGCTCGGGGTCATCTCGCCGATCGGCCATATCGAAGCCAAGGTCTTCGACAAGGTGATGACGATCAACGTGACGGCGACCTGGCGGCTGATCCGCTCGCTGGAACCGCTGCTGATCAAGTCCGACCAGGGCCGCGTTCTGATCCTATCTTCGGGGGCCGCCCACAAATGCAAGCCGTTCTGGAGCGCCTATTCCGCCTCCAAGGCCGCCGTCGAGGCGCTGGCGCGCACCTGGGCCGGCGAGACACAGCGGCTGCCGCTCCGCATTCTCTCGGTCGATCCCGGTGCCACCCGCACTGCCATGCGCGCGCAGGCCATGCCCGGCGAAGATCCGGCTACCCTGCCCCATCCATCAGAGGTCGCCGCCAAACTTTTGCCGCTGGTTGGCCCGCAGCAGACGGAAACCGGCAAGCTCTACATCGTTCGGGAAGGCAAGATCGTCGATTATCGGATGCCGGAGTAAGCGTCAGGATCCCCCGGCTGGCGATGACTTCAACTTGATCACCGCCGGTTCCACATCCTTTTTGGAAGACGCCATGCGCCCCAGAGATATTGCCGCCTACACGTTTCTGGCATTTGCCTGGGGCCTTTCCTTCGTTCTGCTTCTGCATGTCGTGGCCGCCTTTGGCTGGATCGGCGCCGTCACGCTCCGCTCACTGATTGCAGGCGGCCTGCTGTTTGCCGTGGCGCGCCTGAGCCGGCGCAAGCTGTCGTTTAACGCCGGGTGGCTGCCGCTTGCAGTCGTCGGCGCAACAACGGTCGCCGGCCAGCTGATCGGGCTGTCCTATGCGACGCCACGCATCGGCACGGCGATGGCAGCAATCTTTGTCGCTGCGATCCCTCTGTTTTCGATGATCATCGCGCAGATCTGGGGACTTGAACGGATCACCCCGACGCGTATTGCCGGCTTGATGCTGGGCACGATCGGCATCGTCATGCTGGTCGGGTTTCCGGCGGTCCCGGTCGACAAAACCTTCGTGCTTGGCTGTGGGGCCATGGTCTTTTCGACGTTTTCCGCCGCTTTTGGCAGCAATTATGCCAGCCTGCACCTGAAAGGCACCGGGGCCTGGGAAGTGACCATCGGCTCGTTCATCGCCGGCGGCATCCTCACCCTGCCACTGCTCGCCTTCGTGCCGGTGCCGGGCGTTCCAGCACCGATCGACTATCTCTATCTGGTGGCCCTGGCCGGCCTGATGAGTGCCCTGACCTATGTGCTCTATTTCGACCTGGTCAAGAGCATCGGCCCTACGCCGGCGATCAGCGTCGAGTTTGCCGTAACCGTCGTTGCCGTGCTGGTCGGCGCGCTGGTGCTGGACGAACCGCTGACCGTTCTGCAATTGCTCGGAGGTGCGGTGATCATCGCCGGTTGCGCGCTGGTGCTCGGTCTCTTGCCCTTCGGTCGTTCGGCCCGCAAAACAGCCTGACACGCCGTCGCGTCAGCCGACCCTGCTCAACCTCAGGGACTTGTTCGGGACGACCCGCGGCTCTCGCTCGGCCTCGATCTCGCAGTAGGATGCCCGCACAACCGTGTTGCGGCCGGACGCCTTGGCCCTGTAGAGCGCCCGGTCGGCGGCATTGAGCAGATCGGAGCGATCGCGAACGCCCGATTGCGACAGCGTGGCAAGACCGAGGCTGATCGATACGAAGCCAGAAGGGCTGCCGGCATGTGCCTCGGACATCGCCTGCATGGCGAGACGCATGCGCTCGGCGGCCAGGAAGGTGGTGTTCTCCGACGCGCCGGGCAGGATGATGCAGAATTCCTCGCCGCCGTAACGCGCCGCGTGATAACCGCAGGACTCGGCTACCGAGCGCAGAATTGCGCTGACCGTCTTCAGACATTCATCGCCGGCCGAATGGCCATAGTGGTCGTTGTAAGCCTTGAAATAGTCGACATCGGTCAGGATCAGGCCGAGTTCCTGCCCCTGGGCTTTCGCCACCTCGAAGGCCTCTTGGAACGCTTGGTCGATGGCGCGCCGGTTCATCAGGCCCGTCAGGCCATCGGTCGCGGCGGCTTCCGCCAGCAGCAGGTTGGCATCCCGCAACCTTTCCTCCAGCCGCTTGTGAACGCTGAAATCGCGCAATGTGCCGACGATACCGGTTTCCGATCCGATCTGCGAAAGCCCGAGTGCCTTTACCTGCATCTCCACCCAGACTGGATGCCCGTCGCGATGTAGGAAGCGGTGAACGCCGCCATGACGTTTCAGCTCACCACTGGCTAGCGCACAAAGGATGGCACGGATGGGTTCCGCATCCTGCGGATGGACGAGATCGTAGAGGCAGCGGCCATCAAGGTCCTCCAGCGCATGCCCCAGAATGTCCGGCCCCGCCGGCGACACATAGGTAAAGGCGCGGCCGGCATCCAGCTGGAACACCATGTCCGTCGAGTTTTCGGCAAGAAGGCGGTATCGTTCCTCGCTCTCGCGCAGCTTGGTCTCGGCATCCACCCGCGCATCGACATGCTTGCCGACGGAATGGATCGCCGTGACGATACCATCTTCGTCCTTGAAGGCCTTGTTGGTCCACGACACCCAGCGCGGTTTTCCATCCGGCGACAGGACCTGGTTCTCGATGTCCTTGGCCTCGCCGACGATCGCGACATGCTGCATGTGCTGCGCCAGTTCCCCGCGGATCTGTGTCGGCACGAAGTCATAGAGGCTCCTGCCAATCATCTCCTCCGGGGTCGTCGCATGATGCTCGGCATAGGCGCGATTGACGAAGAGCAATTCGCCGTCGACCTTTGCCAGCGACACCATTTCCGACTGATACTCGACGAGATAGCGGTACTTGGCTTCGCTTTCGGCAAGCTTTTGCTCCATTGCCCTCAACTGGGTTATGTCAGTAAAGCTCGAAATGGAAACATGATCCTCGCCCTGCCTGACCAGCACCGCGGAGAGGAGGACATCGATAGGCGAACCGTCCTTGCAGATCATCTGGAATTCGACATTTTCGACACGGCCGGTTTGGAACAGCAGCGGGATCTTTTCCAGGCGGACCCTTTCCCGGGACCTTTCCGGCATGAAATCCGTCGAGCGCTTGCCCAGAACCTCGCGACGCTCGTAACCCAGCTTGCGCAACCAAGAGTCGCTGACCGCAACAAGAACGCCCCGGCTGTCGATCGAATGCGACATGGCCGGCGTCATCTTCATCCAGTCGGCGAGGCTCATGCCCAAATCGGCCGTCAACAGGCTTCCAGCTGCATTCACTTGATCACTGGCCATTGTCTCAAGACATCCGATGCTCGGTTCGTTGGACCGCAAAAGCCGGTCGCTTCGGTAAAGATAGGCGAAACCCCCATAAAAACCGTTAAACGACGCGCCCAAAGACAACTCAAAGTTCGTCTGCGCTCGCCTCCCTGCCCCTTGACCAAATCACGGCCCCGCGCCATAACACCGGCCATGAAAACGACCATCTGCATCTGCTGGATCATTATTCGCTAGCGCACACGCTGGCCCGGCCGTTTTCGTCTCCTGAAAAGTCCCAGATGACAAACGACCCGGTCCAGCCGGATGGTTTTGTTATGGGAGACAGGAATGCCGACGGGCCTCAAGCTTTACAACACACTCGCGCGCGAGAAGGTCGACTTCGAGCCGATCGACCCGGACAATGTGCGCATGTATGTGTGTGGCCCGACCGTCTACGATTTCGCCCATATCGGCAATGCGCGCCCGGTCATCGTCTTTGACGTGCTCTACCGGCTGCTGCGCCATATCTATGGCGATGACCATGTCACCTATGCGCGCAACATCACCGATGTCGACGACAAGATCAATGCGCGGGCGCTGCGCGATTTCGGCAGCCAGATCGCCGATGGCAGCATGTCGCTGAATGCCGCGATCCGCGCGGTCACCGGCAAGACGGAAAGCCAGTTCCATGCAGATGTTGCAGCGCTCGGCTGCCTCATGCCGACGGTGGAACCCCGCGCGACCGACAATATCAGCCAGATGGTCGAGATCATCCAGCGATTGCTCGACCAGGGTCATGCCTATGTGGCGACTGGCTCGGAAGGCCGTGAAGTGCTGTTCGCCACGGCCTCGATGGCCGATTACGGCCAGTTGTCGAAGCGCAAGCTGGAAGACCAGCAGGCCGGCGCCCGTGTCGCCGTCGAAGCGCACAAGACGAACCCCGGCGATTTCGTGCTGTGGAAGCAGTCTGCAGATACAGAACCGGGCTGGCCTGGCAATTTTGTCTATGAAGGCGAGACGATCGCTATCCATGGCCGCCCCGGCTGGCATATTGAATGCTCGGCCATGGCCGATCGCTATCTGTGGGAAGAGATCAAGGACCGGCTGTCTCCGAGGGGCAAGGCGCGGCCGCACCAGTTCGACATCCATGGCGGCGGGCTCGACCTGATCTTTCCGCATCATGAAAACGAGATCGCCCAGTCGTGCTGCGCCTATGACACCGATGTCATGGCCAATGTCTGGATGCACAACGGCTTCGTCCAGGTCGAGGGCCGCAAGATGTCGAAGTCGGACGGTAATTTCGTCACGATCAACGAATTGCTCGAGACGGAAACCTTCGGCGGCCGCAAATGGCCGGGCGAAGTGCTGCGGCTGGCGATGCTGATGACGCATTACCGCGAGCCGATCGACTTTTCGGTCAAGCGACTGGAGGAGGCCGAACGGCTGCTCGCCAAATGGCCGGCCGTCGAGGCAACCGGCTTGGCACCCTGCGAGACGGTACTGGAGGCCCTGCATGACGACCTGAATACGGTTGCCGCCGTTCAGGCGCTGCACGCGCTTGCCCATGAAGCCAGCGCCGATCCGGCCTTGCTGCCGCTGTTTGCCGCCAGCGCCGCCCTGCTCGGTGTCCTGCCGAAAAAGGCTGAAATCAGCACGGATCTCTCGGCCGCGGTTGATGCCCTCGTCGCGATGCGCCTCGAAATGCTGAAAACCAAGAACTTTACCGAGGCTGACAAGATCCGCGACGATCTTGCCTCCAAGGGCATCCAGCTCAAGGACGGCAAGGACAAGGAGACCGGCGAACGGGTGACCACATGGGAGGTCAAGCGATAGGATGACGTTGTCGACGTGGCATGCACCCCTCTGCCCTGCCCGGCATCTCCCCACACGGGGGGAGATCGGGTTGCCGCGCGATATTGCTTTTCCAAGACGATTCATCGATTGGCAGGCGAGCGTTCAACGCCGAGCAAGATTTCCTCGTCAGCAAACTGGTGTCACGTCTACGCTTCAGACAAAAATCCGGCGCCGGCCGCGTGGCCGATCTCCCCCCGTGTGGGGGAGATGCCCGGCAGGGCAGAGGGGAGTAACGCGACCTTCGCCGCCAAAACCCTCCAAACAGCGAGGCCCGCCGCATGACAGATAGCCATTCCGGCGGATGCCAGTGCGGTGCGGTGCGGTTTCGCGTGACGGGGGCGCTGAGGGATAGTTCCATCTGTCATTGCCGCATGTGCCAGAAGGCGTTCGGCGCCTATTATGCGCCACTGGTTTCAACGCGCGGGGCTGAGCTCGAATGGACGCGCGGCGAGCGTAAGACGTTCCGCTCGTCGAATTTTGCCCTTCGCGGCTTCTGCGGCGATTGCGGTACGCCGCTGACCTATGAAGCGCCGGACGGGATCGCGATCGCGGCCGGCGCATTCGACGATCCGTCCCTGTTGCCGCCGGTCGTGCAGTTTGGCACGGAGGGCAAGATCGGCTTTGTCGACCGCTTGCATCTGCTGCCCTGCCACACGACGGAGGAAGACGCTGTCGAAGCGCCCTTCGTATTGGAGGTCGTGTCCTATCAGCATCCCGATCGCGACACCGATCGCTGGCCGCAGGACGAGACATGATGCAGAGGAACCCAAACCCGAATACGCAAATGCCGAAATGGCTGCTTTACGGGCTGATCGCCAAGGGCGTGATCGTGGCGGCCGTCATCGCCGGCGTGGTCATTTATGTGATGTTCAAATGAGGAGAGCGGCATGAGCGAGATCTTTTCCGGTGGCTGCCAATGCGGCGCAGTACGGTTCCAGGCCGAGAAACTCGGCCGACCGTCCATCTGTCACTGTCGCATGTGCCAGAAGGCGTTCGGCAGTTTCTTCGGTGCATTTGTCACCGCAGATCATGCCCATCTGACATGGACCCGCGGCCAGCCGATGCTGTTCCGCTCCTCGGCCAAAGTGAAACGCGGCTTCTGCGGCAAATGCGGCACGCCGCTGACCTATCATCATGGCGAGGGCATCGAGATCGCCATCGGTGCATTCGACAACCCGTCAAAATTCGAACCCCAGGTGCAGGTGAACCATCATCACCGCCTGCCGTGGATCGAGCACCTGTTCGAAAAGCCAGCCTATACCAGCGCCGCGATGGAGGCGCATTTCGCTTCGGTCGTGTCCTTCCAGCATCCCGACCATGACACACCCGTCTGGCCCCCGGAGGATGAGGCATGAGCCGTCAGGTGCATTCCGGCGGCTGCCAGTGCGGCGCGATCCGCTACAAGGTGGCAGGCGAACTCGGTTATCCGCATATCTGTCATTGCCGCATGTGCCAGAAGGCGGGCGGCAACTTTTTCATGGCACTGGCCGGCACCCGCGCCGAGAACCTGCTGATGATGCGGGGCGAACCGCGCTGGTTCCGCTCGTCCGACCCGTGCGGCCGCGGCTTTTGCGACAATTGCGGTACGCCGCTGCTCTTTCGCACCGTCGGTTCGCCCTATATCAGCGTGACGATCGGCAGCCTCGACAAGCCGGAGGCGGCCATGCCGGTCTCGCAGGACGGCGTGGAGTCGCGCCTGTCCTATTTCGACAAGCTTTTCAGCCTGCCGGAGAACCCGACAGACCGCTCCGATCTGGCGGACGGCAACGCCGTGATCAGCGCGAGCAACCATCAGCATCCCGACCATGACACTGTGGTCTGGCCGCCGAAAAAGGACTGACCATGACGAACGAATTGCGGGGTTTCTACCCTGAAATCGAACCCTTCGAGACGGGCTTCCTCGATGTCGGCGATGGCCATACAATCTACTGGGAGCGCATCGGCACCAGGGGCGCCAAGCCTGCCGTCTTCCTGCATGGCGGTCCGGGCGGCGCATCGAACCCGAGCCAGCGACGGGTGTTCGATCCGGCGCTCTACGATGTGATCCTGTTCGACCAACGCGGCTGCGGCAAGTCGACGCCGCATGCCGGGCTTGAGGCCAACACGACCTGGCACTTGGTTGCCGATATCGAGCGGCTCCGCCAGATGATCGGCGTCGAGCAATGGCTGGTCTTCGGCGGTTCCTGGGGCTCGACGCTGGCGCTCGCCTATGGCGAAACCCATCCGGAGCGGGTTTCCGAACTGGTGTTGCGCGGCATTTACACGCTGACCAAGGCGGAGCTTTCCTGGTACTACCAGTTCGGAGTTTCGGAGATGTTTCCCGACAAGTGGGAACGCTTCATCGCGCCAATCCCGGAGAGCGAGCGCCACGACATGATGGGCGCCTACCGCAAATACCTGACCGGCAACGACCGCCAAAAGCAGTTGGAATGCGCGCTGGCCTGGAGCACATGGGAAGGCGAGACGATCACGCTTCTGCCCAACCCGGACTATTCCGCCCATTTCGGCGAGGATGATTTCGCCATCGCGTTTGCCCGTATCGAGAACCATTTCTTCGTGCACGCCGGCTGGGTCGAGGAAGGCCAGTTGCTGCGCGACGCCTACAAGCTCAAGGATATTCCAGGCGTCATCATCCATGGCCGGTACGACATGCCCTGCCCGGCCAAATATGCCTGGGCGCTCTCCAAGGCCTGGCCGAAAGCCGATTTCCACCTGATCGAGGGTGCCGGGCATGCGTTTCTCGAGCCGGGCATCCTCGATCAGCTGATCCGGGCGACGGACCGGTTTGCGGGGAAGAACTGATGTCCGTGGATCTCGCCACGCGATACCCAATGACGACTGCGCCTCGGGAGGCATCGGAATGACACGCGAAAAAATCTATCTGTTCGACACGACGCTGCGGGACGGCCAGCAGACGCCGGGCATCGACTTTTCAGTCGAGGACAAGATTTCGATCGCCGCCATGCTGGACGAATTCGGCCTCGACTATGTCGAGGGAGGCTATCCGGGAGCAAATCCGACCGATACGGCCTTCTTCGCCAAGAGGCGGACGCAAAAGGCTTCGTTTGTCGCCTTCGGCATGACCAAGCGCGCCGGCATTTCCGCCTCAAACGATCCGGGCCTCACCCAGCTGATTCAAGCGAAAAGTGATGCCGTCTGTCTGGTCGCCAAGAGCTGGGACTATCACGTCAAGGTGGCACTCGGCTGCACCAACGATGAAAATCTCGAGAGCATTCGCGACAGCGTCAGGGCCGTGGTCGAAGCGGGCAAACTCGCCATGGTCGATTGCGAACATTTCTTCGACGGCTACAAGGCCAATCCGACCTATGCGCTCGCTTGTGCGAAGACGGCGTATGACGCCGGTGCCCGCTGGGTGGTGCTGTGCGACACCAATGGCGGTACGCAACCGCCGGAGATCCGCGACATCATCGCTGCGGTGATTGCCTCCGGCATTCCCGGCTCCTCGCTCGGCATCCATGCCCATAACGATACCGGACAGGCGGTCGCCAATTCGCTGGCCGCCGTGGAGACGGGCGTGCGGCAGATCCAGGGAACCCTGAACGGTATCGGCGAGCGCTGCGGCAATGCCGACCTGGTGACGATCATCCCGACGCTCTGTCTGAAAGACAGCTATTCGTCCCGTTTCGAGACCTCGATCGACCGCGATGCGCTGGTCGGCCTCAATCGCCTGTCGCGCGCCTTCGACGAATTGCTCAACCGATCTCCCAACCATCAGGCGCCCTATGTCGGCGCTTCGGCATTCGCCACCAAGGCCGGCATCCATGCCTCGGCCCTGCTCAAGGATCCGAAGACCTACGAGCATGTGGAACCGGAAAGCGTCGGCAATTTCCGCAAGGTCATGGTCTCCGACCAGGGCGGCAAGGCGAATTTCATCAACGAGCTAAAGCGCCGCGGCATCCGGGTCGAGAAGGATGATCCAAAGCTAGACACCCTGATTTCGATCGTCAAAGAGCGCGAAGCCAGCGGCTACGCCTATGAGGGGGCCGATGCGAGTTTCGAACTCCTGGCGCAACGGACGCTGACCAGCGTTCCGGACTTTTTCCAGGTCGAGAGCTTCCGGGTGATGATCGAACGGCGTTTCGACAGCCATGGCCGGCTGAAGACCGTGTCGGAGGCCGTGGTCAAGACGATCATCGACGGCGAGACGCTGATGTCGGTTGCCGAAGGTGACGGTCCGGTCAACGCGCTCGACATCGCGCTGCGCAAGGATCTCGGCAAGTACCAGCACGAGATCGGCGATCTGGAACTGGCGGACTACAAGGTGCGCATCCTCAACGGCGGCACCGAGGCGATCACCCGCGTGCTGATCGAATCCACCGATGCCAGCGGCGCTCGCTGGTGGACGGTCGGTGTGTCGGAAAACATCATCGACGCCTCGTTCCAGGCGCTGATGGACAGTATCATCTACAAGCTGATGAAGAACCGGCAATTGGCAGGGCAGATCGCCGCCGGGTAACGGCGGCGATCCAGCAGTCGTCTCACACTGCCGGCGGGTTCAGGCGTGCGAAGCCTTCCTGGCGGTGATAAGGAAAATGCGGATAGGCGGCATCCGTAACGCTTGCCGCATCCAGCCGTGCGATCTGCTCGGCCGTCAGGCTCCAGCCGACCGCGCCGAGGTTCTGGCGCAACTGCTCCTCGTTGCGGGCGCCGATGATCACGGACGACACCGTCGGGCGCTGGAGCAGCCAGTTCAGCGCGACCTGCGGAACGAGCTTGCCCACTTCATCGGCAATCTCGTCCAGCACATCGACGATCCGGTAAAGCCGTTCATCGTCGACCGGCGGGCCGAAGGCTGCAGTCTCGTGCAGCCGGCTTTTCTCCGGCAACGGTGCGCCCCGGCGGATCTTGCCGGTCAGGCGGCCCCAGCCGAGCGGGCTCCAGACGATTGCGCCGACACCCTGGTCCTGCCCGAGCGGCATCAGATCCCACTCGTAGTCGCGGCCGACTAGCGAATAATAGACCTGATGGGCAACGTAGCGCGGCCAGCCATGGCGATCAGCGGCAGCGAGCGACTTCATGATCTGCCAGCCGGCAAAATTGGAGGCGCCGACATAGCGAACCTTGCCCGCAGCCACGAGCCGGTCGAGTGCGGCCAGCACCTCTTCGACCGGGACCGAAGCGTCGAAGGCGTGCAACTGGAGCAGATCGATGTGGTCGGTGCCCATGCGTTTCAGTGCTGCATCGACGCCGGTTGCGATGCGGCTGGCGGAGGTGCCGTAATCGGCCGGCCCATCGCCCATCGGCAGGCCGAGCTTGGTGGAGATCAGCACATCACTGCGCCGTCCCTTGATCGCCTCGCCCAGCACCGTTTCGGAAGCGCCGGCGGAATAGACATCAGCCGTGTCGAAGAGGTTTACGCCGGCTTCGATGCAAATATCGACCAGTCGGCGGGCTTCTGCGGCATCGGAGGTGCCCCAGTTGCCGAACAGCGGACCGGAGCCGCCGAATGTACCGGCACCGAAGCTCAGAACCGGAACCCTGAGGCCCGAGGCCCCCAATTGACGATATTCCATGGGATTATCCTTCTCTCTGTGAATGCGGTGATAGCGGCTTGATCAGGCTGAGGCATGCTGCCCGAGGGGGCTTGGACGGTCGAGACGAGTCGCGATGATCGACAAGACGAGAGCGGCCAATGGGAAAGCGGCGGCCACCAGCGGCAGCGCTGCCAGACCCGGCCCCTGTTCGATGGCAATGCCGCCGACCCAGGCGCCGATAGCATTGCCAAGGTTGAAGGCGGCAATGTTGAAGCTTGATGCCAGTGCCTGGCCCGCCCCTTCCGCCTTTTGCAGGACGCGCATCTGCAAGGGTGCGACGGTTGCAAAGCCTGCCGCGCCGACCAGACCGACAAAGGCGATGGTCAGGATCTTGTTGTCGAGAACCACGGTCATGGCTGCGAGCGACAGGGTCAGGACTGCCAGGGTCACCAGAACGGAACGATCGAGATTGCGGTCGGCCAGCTTGCCACCGAGGAGATTGCCGACGATCAGGCCGCCACCGAAGACCAGCAGGATCGGAGAGACGGCGGACGCCGAAAAGCCGGTGATTTCGGTGAGGACCGGGGCGATGTAGGTGAAGACGGTAAAGACTCCAGCATACCCAAGCACCGTGATCGCCAAGCCTGCGAGAACCTGGGGGCGAGCCATGGTGGCGAGATCCGAGCGCCAGTCCTGGGCTTCCGGCTTCTGCTCATCGCGAGGCAGAAAGATCGCGAGCACGGCGAGCGCCACGATGCCGACGACGGCTACGGCCCAAAATGTCGTGCGCCAGCCATATTCCTGGCCGAGCCAGGTGCCGAAGGGCACGCCGGCGATATTGGCGACCGTCAGACCGGTGAACATCACGGCGATGGCGGAGGCGCGGCGTTCCGGGGCCACCAGCCCGGTTGCAACGACCGAACCGACACCAAAGAAAGTGCCATGCGCGAGCGCCGCAACAAGTCTTGCGGCCATCAGCGTCTCGTAGGTGGGTGCCAGCGCACAGGCGATATTGCCGATGGTAAAGATCACCATCAGCGCGATCAGCACGGTCTTGCGTGGCCAGCGGCTCGACAGAGCCGTCAGGATCGGCGCGCCAAAGACGACGCCGAGCGCATAGCCGGAAATGAGCAGGCCGGCAGCGGCGATCGAGACGCCGAGATCGATCAGCAGGCCCATGATGACAAATTCGGTGACGCCGATGCCGAAGGCGCCGACGGTAAGGGCATAAAGAGCAAGAGGCATGGAGGTGCGTCCTTGTTGAAACGGATGCACTTCAGATAGACAGCAAAGCTTCAGTGAAATAGTCTGCTTGGAAGAACAACATTCGTGATTTGAATTCACACTATGGCGCGGCAGGACATCAACAGATCCGGCGAAATGGACGTCTTTGTGCAGGTGGTGGAGCAAGGCGGCTTCTCGGCCGCTGCCCGCTTCTTTCGCATGACGCCATCGGCGGTCAGCAAGCTCGTCGCTCGTTTGGAAACGCGGCTCGGTACGCGGCTGGTCAACCGATCCACCCGCAAACTGCTGCTGACGCCCGAGGGCCGGGTATTCTACGAGCGCTCGGTGCGCATTCTGGCCGACATCGAGGAGGCCGAACGCAGTGCCGCCAATCTCGACGATCCGCGTGGCCTGATCCGGATCAATACCAGCGCATCCTATGGCACGCATGTGCTGGCGCCGATACTTGCGCAATTCCTGGATCTCTATCCGGGCATTTCGGTCGAGGTCATCCAGACCGATCTCGTCGTCGACCTGCTGGCAGAGCGGGCCGACATCGCCATCCGCGCCGGCGACATGCGCAATTCCAGCCTGGTTGCACGCAAACTCGGCGACACGCCGCTGGTCATCGTCGCTTCGCCCGGCTATCTGGCGCGCCACGGCGTTCCGGAAACGGCATCCGACCTAGAGCGCCACAGTCGGCTGGGATTCGGCTATGTGCGGGTGCACCGCGAATGGTCCGCGCCGCAGGGCGATGCAATCGTCGAGGTGCCCGTGACCGGCCGTGTCAGTGCCAGCGACGGCGAAGCGCTCCGGCATTTCGCCATTGGCGGTGCCGGTCTTGTGCAACTCGCCCGCTTTACCGTGGCAGAAGACCTGAAGGCGGGCCGGCTGGTTGTCGTGCTCGACGACCCGCGCACAAGGCGCAGCGAACCCTTCCACGCCGTCTATGTCGGCCAGGGCGGGCATCTGCCGGCACGCATCCGGGTGATGCTGGACTTCCTCGCCCAGTATGGGCGGATATCGTAAAGTCGCCCGAAAACCGGCCGTCCGCTGTCATCAGACTGAAACAACCATCAACGGAATGAATTTGTCCATCACGGGCCGTTTGACTAATGCGGTGACTTTGACGGAGGAAATAGCATGGCAACCGAAAACGCCGCGCCGGTGGCAAAAAATGAAGACTCGGCCAGCGGCTTCGCTTTCGCCCTCTCCGCCTATTTTCTCTGGGGCTTCCTGCCTCTCTACATGAAGGCTGTCGGGCATATTTCGCCGACGGAGGTGATCGCGCACCGCATTCTCTGGTCTGTTCCGGTTGCCGGCCTCATCCTACTTGCACTCCGGCGCATGGACGACCTGAAGCTCGCCTTCCGCAGCCCGCGCATGCTGGGCATGGCCGCCGTCACCGCCTTCCTGATCAGCATCAACTGGGGCATCTATGTCTGGGCAATCGGCGCCGGCCATGCACTGGATACGGCGCTTGGCTATTTCATCAATCCGCTGTTTTCCGTCTTTCTCGGCGCCGTCCTGCTGAAGGAAAAGCTGAAACCCGCCCAGATCGCGGCGCTGGCGCTGGTAGTCATTGCCGTCGTCATCCTGACGGTCGATGCCGGCCGCCTGCCGATCGTCGCCCTCTGCCTGACCTTCTCCTGGGGGCTCTACGCCTTCTTCCGCAAGACGCTTCCGATCGGCCCGAACCAGGGTTTCCTGCTGGAAGTGCTGCTGCTGGCTCCGTTTGCTCTGTGCTATGTCATCTATCTGGCGATGACCGGACAAGCGCATTTCGGCACCAACACAAGCGACACCGTGCTTCTGGCGGCGAGCGGCCTGGTCACCGCGATCCCACTGATCCTCTATGCCAATGGCGCAAAGCTTCTGAAGCTGTCGACCATCGGCATCATGCAGTACATTGCGCCGACGATGATCTTCCTGATTGCGGTGTTCATCTTCAAGGAGCCCTTCGGCACGGCAAAGATGATCGCCTTCCCGCTGATCTGGGCGGCACTGTTCATCTATTCGTGGTCGATGCTGCGCGACTACCGCGCGCGCTGAGAACTATTGCGGAGACAAGCGATGCAGATCGGCGACATACCATTCGGCACGACCGACTGGGCCTCCGTCGAAAAGACCGAACACAAGGGCGAGACCGGATCGGCGACGTGGCAGACGCGCCATTTCGGCGACATCCGGGTGCGCATCGTCGAGTATACGCCCGGCTATCTGGCCGACCACTGGTGCGTGAAAGGCCATATCCTGCTCTGCCTTGAGGGAGAACTGACAACCGAGCTTGAAGACGGTCGCGTCTTCGTTCTCAAGCCCGGCATGAGCTATCAGGTTGCCGACAAGACCGAGCCGCATCGCTCATCGACTGCGGTCGGCGCCAAGCTGTTCATCGTCGACTGATACAGCCCGGCCCGAGCCTCAAAGCTTGGAAATAATCGCCGCTTCGCCTTCAGGATTGGCGCTCATGTCCCAGCGGTCGATGATCGCCGGAACGATATCCGCGACCTGATCGATAACCAGCGGGCGGACGCGGTGCGCCGTATGGATGAAGCCGGCCGCCGACATATGGTCGATCAGTTCCAGCATCGGTTTCCAGAAATCGTTGACATTGGCAAAGACCATCGGCTTGGCATGCCGGCCGAGCTGGCCCCAGGTCATGATCTCGACGATCTCTTCCAGGGTGCCGATGCCGCCCGGAAGGGTTACGAATGCATCCGAGCGCTCGAACATGGCATGCTTGCGCTCGTGCATGTCCTGCGTGATAATAAGCTCGCTGAGCTGGCCGAGTGAATGGCGTGTCGCCTCCATGTCGACCAGGAATTCGGGAATGATGCCTGTGACCTTCCCGCCGGCGGACAGAACGCCTGCGGCAACGGCACCCATGATGCCCTTGGTACCGCCACCATAGATCAGGCGGATGTTATTTTCGGCAAGCGATCGGCCCAACTGGCGACCGGCTTCCATGAAAGCAGGATCGCGTCCAGGCTGGGAGCCGCAATAGACGCAAACGGATCGAATCGTGGTGTTATGCTCTGTCATACCCACAAAAGACTATTTGCCGCCGGTCAGGTCAACAAAATTGGCTAAAAACCCTTGTGCATTCGGCCAGAATCACACGGCCCCGCTTGTCCTAGACATCGGATAACGCTAGCAATTCCAATGGATATGGCGGATTTACCGCTAGGAGACCGTTGATATGAAGAACCGCGCCCTCTGGCTGGTCCTGTTCGTCCTTGCCATCGCAACCATGCTGATGGTGTTTGTCGTGATGCCCCGCCTCAATCCAACGGATCCATCCGCGCCGACGGTGACAGCCGCCACCGATGCGGCAAAGGCAATCGCCGACCAGGCCTCCGCAACAGCCGAGACCGTCGCCGGCGACATGGCCACGGTCGCCAGCGAAAAGATGGACCGCCTCAAGGCCGAAGCCGTCAAGGCGGTGGATGGCATCTCGGCTCTGTTTGCCGACGGACGGACACCGGGCGTTGAAGCCTATAGCGCGGCAAAGACACTTGCCCAGGCTGCGATCACTGCACTTGCTGCGATCGACATTCCGGATGGCCTGGACGAGAAGATCGCCGGTACGCTGAAGACGGCGCAGGCCGATGCGGCAAAGGCACTGGCCATCATCCAGCAATTGCCAGCCGACCCGGCCAAGGCGGCCAGCATGATCGGTTCGATCAAGGATGCCCTGCTCGGCAAGCCGGTCGAGACGGTGGCAGCGCCGAGCGACGCCGGTTCCGCCGTGCCGCGCTTTGACGTATTGCGCGTCGAACCGGATGGCTCGACCGTGATTGCCGGCAATGCCGCACCGGGCGCCAAGGTGGAGATCGTCAACGGCAACACGGTGATTTCGTCGCTGACCGTCGATGGCACGGGCGATTTCGCCGCCGTACTGGATAATCCGCTTGCCGCCGGTGATCATTCGCTGCAACTGCGCGCGACCGATCTGAACGGCAAGGTCGTGACCTCGGACGAAGTTGCCACAATCTCCGTGCCTGAAGGCGGTAAGGGCGAACTTTTGGCGATGGTGTCGAAGCCGGGCGAAGCCAGCCGGCTGATCACGCTTCCGGGCCAGACAGCACCCTCGACCAAGACCGCCACTCAGGGACGGCTCCCGGTTGCGCCAGTAGCGCCCGATGGCACTGCGGCACCGGCCGCATCGACGGACCCGTCCATCTCCACACCGGCCGTGGCCAGCACCGATGTCGCGTCTGCCGATCCGGGCGCTGCCTCCTCACCGGTCACAGGGGCTGCCGAAGTTCAGGTCAGCGCTGTCGAAATCGAAGGCGACAAGATCTTCGTCGCCGGCAAGGCACCGGCCGGCTCGACCGTGCGTGGTTTTGCCGACAAGACGCTGATCGGCCAGATTACCGCTGATGCCAGCGGCAATTTCATCATCGAAGGCGAAGTGAAACTTTCGGTCGGCAGTCACATCATCCAGGTCGAACTGCTCGACACGGCCGGCAAGGTCATCGTGCGCGCTTCCGTGCCGTTCGAACGTCCGGAGGGCGAACAGGTCTCCGTCGTGGCACAGACGCCCGGCGCCATTGATGCCGTAGCGAAGGCCGGCCCGGACCTGGCCGAGTTCGAACGCCTGCGCATGGCTCTGACCAAGGGCCTGACTATCCTCGAGGGCCTCTATGCCGACGGCAAGATGCCGGTGCTGGAACAGGTCGCCGCGGCCCGATCGGCGACCGAATTCGGCCTGCAGTCGATCATCGATTTCCGTCCAACGGCAGCAGCGCCTGCGGAATTGAGCGAGCAGGTCGCAATGAGTGCGACCAAGGCCCGCGAAGCCCTGACCGCGTTGCGGGGCATCAAGCCCGGCGACATCGGCGGGCTTGGCACAGCGCTTCCGAAGATCGTCGGCATGATCCGCGACCTGCTGGCCGTTCCGCTTCCCGCCCCGGTCATGGCGATGGAGGCTCCTGTCATCACCACGCTGGCAACGGCCACCGAGAGCGCCACAAGCACTTCCGGCGAACCGAAGGTGATCGAGCAGGCACCGCTGGCCGAGAGCAAGTCGAGCGTGATCATCCGCCGTGGCGATACGCTGTGGCAGATCTCGCGCCGCCTCTACGGTCAGGGCGTGCGTTACACGACCATCTACCTCGCCAATGCGGAGCAGATCCGCAATCCGGATCGCATCGAGCCCGGCCAGATCTTCACGGTTCCGTCGGAGGCACTGCCGAACGCCGAGGAGATCCACCGCAAGCGGCTTCACGACAAGGCGATCAACTGAGCGTTTGTCGCGCTAGCCTTCGCCGATCATTGCAATCGGCGACCACAGAACTTATGTGATGCCAAGCGGCGGCCCCAACGGGTCGCCGCTTTTTATCTGCATGCGATCACGACGGGGCTCGGCCGATGGCAACCAAGAAGAAGACCGTTTCGGCGGATTCCAGCAATCCGATGGATACGCTGGTCAACCTTTGGCCCTATATGTGGCCCTCCGACCGGCTGGACCTGAAGATGCGGGTCGTCTGGGCTACGGTTTTCCTGGTGATCTCCAAATTCGTGCTGATCCTGGTGCCCTATTTCTTCAAATGGGCAACCGATGCACTGAACGGCAAGCTCGACATGGTCGGGCTGCTGCCGACCTTCCTGTTGGGCGCGGTCGTGCTGGTCGTTCTCTACAATCTGACCCGCATTGCCCAGGTCGGCCTTAACCAGCTGCGTGACGCACTGTTTGCCAGTGTCGGCCAGTATGCCGTGCGCCAGCTCGCCTACCGCACCTTCGTGCATATGCACCAGTTGTCGCTGCGCTTTCACCTCGAGCGCAAGACCGGTGGCCTGTCGCGGATCATCGAGCGCGGCACCAAGGGCATCGAAACCATTGTCCGCTTTACCATCCTGAATTCCATTCCGACGCTGATCGAATTCCTGCTGACGGCTGCCATCTTCTGGTGGAGCTACGGCTTCTCCTATCTGGCCATCACTGCTTTCACCGTCTGGGCCTATATCTGGTTCACCATCCGCGCCAGCGACTGGCGCATCGGCATTCGCCGGGCGATGAACGACAGCGATACGGACGCCAACACCAAGGCGATCGATTCCCTGCTGAACTTCGAGACGGTGAAATATTTCGGCAACGAAGAGATGGAAGCCAAGCGCTTCGACCAGTCGATGGAGCGCTATGAAAAGTCGGCGACCCAGGTCTGGACCTCGCTAGGCTGGCTGAATTTCGGCCAGGGCGTGATCTTCGGCGTCGGCACCGCCGTGATCATGGTGATGTCCGCCCTTGCCGTGCAGAGCGGCCAGCAGACGATCGGCGACTTCGTCTTCGTCAACGCGCTTTTGATGCAGCTGGCCATGCCGCTCAACTTCATCGGCTTCGTCTACCGCGAAATCCGCCAGGGTCTGACCGATATCGAACAGATGTTCGATCTGCTCGAGGTCGAGGCGGAAGTGGTGGACTGTCCCGAGGCGACACCGCTCGTCATCGGCCAGGGCGCGATCGCCTTCAAGGACGTGCATTTCCACTACGACCCCGAGCGGCCTATCCTCAAGGGTATTTCCTTCGAGGTTCCGGCCGGAAAGACGGTCGCCGTTGTCGGCCCGTCGGGTGCAGGAAAATCGACGATCTCGCGCCTGCTCTACCGCTTCTACGACGTGCAGCAGGGTTCGATCACTATCGACGGCCAGGATGTGCGCGACGTGACGCAGAAGTCGCTGCGCAGCGCCATCGGCATGGTGCCGCAGGACACCGTGCTCTTCAACGATACCATCGCCTACAATGTCCGCTACGGTCGCCCCGGCGCAAGTGACGCGGACATCGAGCAGGCCACGGAAATTGCTCAGATCGGCCACTTCATCAAGGAATTGCCGGACGGCTACGGCAC
>NZ_AHZC01000386.1 GCF_000247475.1 Rhizobium sp. PDO1-076
AGCCGGTGCCGGTCTGGCGTGCGGCATATCCGTCAACCGGACCGGTGGCCGTCTGCTTCTTGCCCTCGACAACGATCGTGGAAAGCTGCGTGCTGGTTTCCTGGGCCAGAGCCAGGGCCGGCGCGCCGACCACAACCAGGGCAACGCCCGCATAGCACGCCCGTGTCAACGACCGGTAATTCCTCACTGAACCCATCCTATTTACACCCCATCTGGCTGGATCTGGCATCCGCCTCAATTCCGTCAAATAAGATGAGTTTCTATATCAGGTATTATTGCGCTGCTTGTCAGATCCTGCTGCGACTGGATCAATTCTGGACAAACTTTGTGGCAGTGCACACAAGCCCGGCACGCATCCAGAAGACGCTCAAGCCGCATAGGCCTTGCGCCACGCAGACGGCGACAGGCCCGTATGGCGTCGGAAGGTGCGGGCGAAATGTGCTGGATCGGAAAAACCCGTCTCGGCTGCGACCGTGGTCAACGACATGTCGCGCTTTATCAGCAAGGCTTTGACTCGATCCATCCGCGCCCGCAATTGCCATTGATGCGGCGGCAGGCCGGTGCTTGCCTTGAAGGCATGGCTGAAATGCGATTGCGACAGGCCGGCGATCGCCGCCAACTCTTCCAGCCGGATCGCCCTCAGGCAATTGTGCTCCATGAACGCGGTGACCTTGCGCAACTGCCACGGCGCCAGCCTCGATCTGCTGCGTAGGGTCGGCGGCGCGATTTTCAGCACGTCGATCAGAAGCGCGAGCGTCAGCCCGTCGCCATAAAGATGGTGCAGCGGATCAGGCGACGCGCATTCGGCCGCAATCAGATCGGCAAGCAACAGCAACCGCTGATCCTGCACCAGGAATTTCGGCTCCTCCAGCCGGTCCAGCGGCAGATCCTCGCCAAAGCGGCGGGTGAGGCCATCGACATCAAAATGCAGATCGAGATGCTGAAGGAACTGCATACCCGACATTTCAGTTCGCAGTTCCAGCCCGGCCGGGATGAAGGACACCGAGCGACGATAGCAGGCGTCGACGAGTGGCCCACCGATTTCAGCCATGACGAAACTGCCCTCGGGCCGCCGACGGGCCGCCAGCACCGCAAACAGTCTCGGGTGCGGCCCCATGTAGTACCCACCTGCATCGACCGCGCAATCGACGTCCCAGAGATCGACAACCATGCCATCCCAATAGCGCCGATGAAAATTACGAAGGACGGAAAATCCTTCGGTGCGGGTCTGCATCTGGGGGAGGAAACTCATCTGGCCAAACCATCTGCGCCCGAACGGGCGAACACATGCGAAAAACAATACTTGAAGACATTTATCATATTTAGTAGTCCGACCTCAACACCTGTCACGTCTCAAGGGAGAACGGTCGATGAACCGTCCAGCAACAGACCAACCGGCCGCATTTTCGGCCCGCGACATTGATCTGGAGATTGATGGACGACGGATACTGAATCAGGTCTCCCTGGACTTCGGCAGTGGCGAAATCACCAGCCTGGTCGGCCACAACGGCTCCGGCAAGTCCTCGCTTCTCAAGATCCTTGCACGGCAGAACAAGGCGACAGCTGGCAGGGTGCTGTGCGCCGGACAGGAACTCGACGGCTTTTCCTCGCGGGATTTTGCCCGGAAGGTCGGTTATCTGCAGCAGGATCTCGGCGCCGGCAGCGGCATGACCGTGCGCGAACTCGTCGCCTGCGGCCGCTATCCCTGGCATGGCGCGCTCGGCCGTTTCAGCGACATCGACCGACGCAAGGTCGAGGATGCTCTGGCACTGACCCATATCGAGCCGCTGGCGGATCGTCCGATCGAAACGCTGTCGGGGGGCGAGCGCCAGCGTGCCTGGATCGCGATGCTGATGGCCCAGGACACCGAATGCCTGCTGCTGGACGAGCCGACCTCGGCACTGGATATCGCCCACCAGATCGAAGTCCTGTCGCTTGTCCGCCGTCTGTCGGCCGATCGCGGCCTAAGCGTGGTGATCGTCCTGCATGACATCAATATGGCTGCGCGCTTCTCCGATCGCATTCATGCCCTGAAGAACGGCGAAGTGGTGGCCAGCGGCACGCCGGCCGACATCCTGCAAACCGCAACCTTGCGCCAGATCTACGGCATCGACATGGACGTGACCCCGCATCCGTCCCTCAATGTGCCGATCGCCTATGTCCGCTGATCCGATGCATCCGCTCACCGCCCTGCCCTTCGGCCGTCGTCAGTTGCTCGCCGGCCTTGCCACCAGCTTGCTGGCACCGCGCCTTGCCATCGGTTCCCAGGCACCGCAACGGATCATCAGTCTCGATTACGGCCTTGCCTCGACGGCCATGGCACTCGGCGTGGTGCCCAAGGCCATTGCCGCCAGCGCCGACTGGGACAGATGGGTGATCGAGCCGCCCCTGCCGCCGGAGGTTGCCGATCTCGGCTCTCCCTGGGAGGTCAATTTCGAGATCATCTCGGAGCTGAAGCCGGATCTGATCCTGAACACGCCCTATGGCGGAGCCCTGACGCCAAGGCTGCAAGAGATAGCGCCTGTCCTGCAACTCGACGTCTATACGGCCGACGGTGGCGACGTGCTGCCAAAGGCGGTCGCTGCAACCCGCAGGCTCGGCGTGGCCCTTGGCCGCAGCGCCGAGGCCGAGCAGTTTATCCTTGAGGCCGACACACTTTTCGACACCTGCCGCGAGCGGATCGCCAAGGTCGGATCGCAGCCGGTGGCTATGGTTTATTTCATGGATCCGCGCCATGTGCGCATCTACACCTCGCCGGGCCTCTACGCCAATGTCCTGAAGCGCATCGGCATGAACAATGCCTGGACCGCAGAGGGCAATTTCTGGGGATTCGAGACGATCCCGATCGAAAATCTGGCGACAATCACAGATCCCGAGGCACGCCTGATTGCCTTCGATCCCTTGCTGCCCGACGTCATGCCAATCCTTGAGCGAAGCCCGCTATGGCAGACCCTGCCATTCGCCCGGCACGGCCATCTGACCGTTTTGCCCGGGTCGCTGATGTTTGGAATGCTGAATGATGCCATGCGCTTTGCCCGGATCATGACCGACTATGCAGAGGCCAACGCATGATCAGCCGCTCCAACCTTCTTCCGTTGCTCGTCACGCTGCTTCTGCTCGGCATGGCATCGATGCTCGCTTGGATGCAGATCGCCCCGACGTTACAGCTCGCATCCACGGCGCCCGACTACGCCATCCGCTGGATGGTTCTGGTCTACTCCACCCTGCCGCGCATGGCGACGGCACTGCTGTGCGGCGCGGCGCTCTCGCTGTCAGGCGCCTTGTTCCAGCAGGTTCTGCGCAATCCGCTAGCCTCGCCGACCACGCTCGGCATATCGGCCGGCGCCAATCTGGCGCTGGTCCTGACCATGTTGTTTTTCCCGGCATTGCTTGGCGTGGGGCGTGATCTGGCCGCTCTTGTCGGCAGCTCCGCCGCAGCCGGCCTTGTCTTCCTGCTCGGTGCAAGGCGCGGATTTTCTCCCTTCTCACTGGTCATGGCTGGCCTGGTGGTCAGCTTATGGTGTGGCGGCCTCGCGGCAATCCTGACGCTGCTCAACGAGCGCTATCTGGTCAGTCTCTACATCTGGGGTGCCGGTTCGCTGTCGCAGCAAAGCTGGGACACGTCGATCTCGCTGGCGCTGAAACTGCTCGTCATCGGCACCATGGCGGCGCTCATCATCCGGCCGCTGGGGCTGATCGAACTGGGCGAGGCCGGTGCAGCCTCCGTCGGCCTTAAACCTGCCCGCCTACGCTTCATCGCCGTGACGCTGGCGGTCATGCTGGCAGCTTTTGTCACCAGTGCCGTCGGCGTCATCGGCTTTATCGGCCTGGTGGCCCCGACACTGGCCCGGCTCGCCGGCGCCAGGCGCCCGGCCGCCCTGCTCGCCTGGTCGACCGTCATCGGTGCCAGCCTGCTGTTCTTCGCCGACAGTGCCCTGATGAACCTCGCCGGCGCCTGGTCCGACATGCTGCCGACCGGGGCGGTTACCGCCGTCTTCGGTTCACCTTTGCTGCTTGCCATGTTGCCGCGCCTGAAGATCCGCAACCGGATCATCGAGCAACCCCGGTTGGCGGGCTCCGGCCTGATGTCACCGCGCTGGGGGCTTTGGTTCGCCGGGCTTAGCTGCCTGGTAATCCTGATCGGTGCCATTTTCATCGGCCGCGCCACCAATGGAGACTGGACGATTGTCTCTCCGGATCTCTGGCAGAGCATTCTGCCGCTGCGCTGGCCGCGGCTGGTTGCCGCCTTTGCCTCAGGCGCCATGCTGGCTGCCGCCGGCACCATCCTGCAGCGCCTGACGGGCAATGAGATGGCAAGCCCCGAAGTCCTCGGAATCAGCGCCGGCGCCACGCTCGGCATCACCATCGCCGTGTTTTTTGTAGCCGTCCCGAGCCTTGCCGGCCAACTCGGTTATGCGGCAATCGGCGCGCTGTCGGTTCTGGCGCTGATCTTCCTGCTCGCCGCGCGTTCTGGCCTCGCCCCGGAACGGGTTCTGCTGGCCGGGATTGCGTTGTCCGCCATGGCAGACGCCGTTGTCGGCATACTGGGTGCGACCGGCGATCCGCGCACCGTCTTCCTGATGCGCTGGATGAGCGGTTCGACCTACAACGTCAACCAGGAGATTGCGGTCACTGTTTCCGGCCTCGCAATCCTCCTGGTCGCAGCAAGCCTGCTGCTGAGGCGCTGGCTCGATCTGCTGCCGCTGGGACAGCGCCCGGCAGGTTCCCTCGGCGTGCCGACAAGGACCGCAAGGCTGGCGCTGCTGTTGCTGGCGGGCCTTCTCAGCGCGGCCGCAACGCTGAGCGTCGGCCCGCTCACATTCGTCGGCCTGATGGCCCCGCATCTGGCGCGTGAATTCGGTGCCCGGCGCGCGACGAGCCAGCTCGTGGTTGGCAGCCTCGCCGGCGGTGGCTTGATGGTCATGGCGGACTGGATCGGCCGGACGCTTCTTTTCCCTTACGAGGTTCCGGCCGGTCTGGTATCCGCCCTGATCGGAGCACCCTTCCTGATCATCCTGATGCGGCGCAAAGCCTAGAGCCCGCAGCGGCCCTCTGCCACTGGGCAGACCTGGCCGCAACCGCCGACACCCGGCACGGCATAGCGCAGGCAGCAGACGCGGCGCTGGCTGATCACAGAACCATCCGGGCCGGGTTCGAAACGAAGCGTGCGATAAAGCGGGTTGCGCCAGCCATCCGGCCATGAAGCGTCTTCGATCAGGGGCAATGCCTCAATCTCCAGCGCCTTGTTGCCCAGCCGGCCGATTTCCCGGATCATCCAGTCGATATAGCCGGCGGCACTGGTCCACAGCACTTTCTTGCCGAGCCCGGAATGCGCGGCCACGGCATGGATCCATGGCTCGAGGTGATCGCGGATGACCGGGCTCAGCGCGTCGTGAATGCGGATCCCATTGCCGCTGCGATCTGAAATCGTGCCGATGTCTGCGAGCAGAAAACCCTTCGGCGCGGCTGTCGAAGGATCGATCAGCACCGTCAGTTCATCCAGCGCCAATGGCAAGCTCCGGCGCAGTTCCAGCCATGCGATTGCCGCGCCCATGCCGAGTGCGCTGACATAATAGAGCGACCAGAGGGAGACCAACGCCCGGCGGTCCGTGCCTTCGGGAAATCGGGCAGCGTAGCGATCGATGACGGCATTGAACCGACCTTCATCAAGCAGATCGGCGCAGGCGATGCTTTCGGTATTGGCCGGCTGGATGAAATGGAAGTAGCCTGACGCATAAACGTAGCGCTCGCCAACCACCGCGCGGAGAAGACTGCCAAGATCCTTCGGCTCTGAGGCTGGAAGCTCGCCCTTGACCGCAAGAGGGCCCTGCACGCAGATCACAGTGGGCGCACCTTTGCAGGGGTCATCTGCCAGCGATGGCCATCGAGGTCTGATATGTGCCGGCTGACCGCTTCCGGGCAAGGCATGACAGCAATGTCTCCAATCGTTCGGCCGGTCCACGGGCCGACTTGCGTCAAATCATTGGCGCAAGCTAATTACCAAACGAAAAGAGTCAACTTTAAATCTGCTGATGGCGATGACTTTATCCAGCAGCGATCTCGGCGATCAGGCCGACAGGGCGTCGTAGGCAGCCACAGACTTGATCGCCCGCTCGGAGATCAGAGCGGCGGCATCGCCCGGCTTGTACAGGCTCGTGCCGAGACCGAAGGCACGCACGCCGACCTTCCAGTAGTCGGCGAAATTGCTGTCCGACACGCCACCGACGGCACCGATCGGCAGGTTCGGTGGCAGGATCGCCTTGATGCCGGCAATGCCCGACGGACCAAGCGCGCTGGCCGGGAAGAATTTCAGCGCAGCGGCGCCTGACTTCGCCGCCAGCAGGGCTTCCGTTGCGGTGAATACGCCCGGCATGGTCACCATGCCGTGCTGCACGGCGCGGCGGATGACATCCGGCTCCACATTCGGCGTCACCAGCAGGTTGCCGCCGACATCCTTGAGCCGGTCGACCTGGGCGACTTCGAGCACTGTGCCGGCACCGATCAGGCAATTTTCCGGTGCGAGCCGGCGCGCCTTCTCGATCGAGATGAAGGCATCCGGCGAATTCAGCGGGACCTCGATCGCTTCAAAGCCGGCCTCTACGAGCGCTTCGACAGCCGCTTCGATGGCGTCCGGCGTGATCCCGCGCAGAATGGCGACGAGATTACGTTGGAGGGCTGGCCAGGCAACGACGGAAGCGGTCATGGAGCTATTCCTTGAATTCATGGTCGAAAAGAGAAAGGGCAGAGGCGAGCAGGCCGCGACGAACCAGAAGCCCGCCGTCCATCATGACAGCCTCGCCGCCGGCCCGGGTGATGGCGCGCGCATAGAGACGGGTCAGCTTGCCGGTACCGATCAGATAGGCCTTGCCATGGCGCTTGAGGTCATCGGCGATCGCGGCGATCTCCGAACCGATCAGCAGGCCAGAGAGGCGAGCAGCCGGGCCGGTGTTGCCACCTGCAGACAGAAGACCTTCGGCGCGGATGGAAAACAGCCGCGAGGTCAAGGCAAAACCGGGCTGGAGCGCCTGGTCGACAGCCTGGTCGAAGATATCGAGATCGGCTTCGGCATCGCCGTCTTCCGGCACCGAAAGCCGCAGGATCGATTGCCGGCTGATGAGATTGTAGAGTTCGCCCGTCATCACGGTGGTGAAACGGCTGATCTGGCCATCTTCCACCAGGGCCCATTTGGAATGTGTGCCGGGCAGGCAGATCAGTGCATTGTCGAGACCCTGTTCCAGCGCACCGGCCAGCTGGGTTTCTTCGCCGCGCATCACGTCGAAGGCGCCATCCTTGCGCTGGCAGACGCCGGGCAGGATATAGACCGGACGGCTGGCGCCGTCCGGAATGATGGCATGCTGGAACAGGCCGACGAGCGGGGCCGGCGTTTCGACATACGGTGCCTCACGCCATCCGGTGCGTGCGCCTGCCATGCCGGCAACAACCACCGGCAGGTCGGCCGATGCTCCGAAGGCTGCCAGATGGCTTTCGAGCACGGCAGGGTAGCTGGAGCGATCCAGACTTCCCATGCCTTCGGCCGATTGCCGTTCGGCCAGCACTTCGCCCTGGCTGTCGACCAGCCAGATGCGGAAGTTGCTTGTGCCCCAATCGACCAGTGCTGCGAAAGCTCTAACAGCCATGGTGCGGTCTCAGCGCAGATCTTCAGGCAGCAGAGCCGCCGGAATGTTCTGGTAGCTCACCGGACGCAGGAAGCGGCGGATTGCCATGGTCCCGACCGAAGTTGCACCAAAGTTGGTGGTAGCCGGATAAGGACCGCCGTGAACCATGGCATCGCAGACTTCGACGCCGGTCGGGAAGCCGTTGGCCAGAACGCGGCCCGACTTGCGCTCAAGGATCGGCAGCAGCGCCTGTGCGGTCGACATGTCGCCATCGTCCATGTGCAGCGTGGTGGTCAGCTGGCCGACAAAGCTCTCGGCAATCTTCACCATCTCGGCCTTGTCCTTGACGGTGACGAGAATGCCGAGCGGGCCGAAGACTTCTTCGCCGAGCACGTGATTGCCGAGCCAGTTTTCACCGGTGGTGGCAAACAGATACGGCGTTGCATTGCGCAGGTCGCAGGTCGAGGTCAGCACCGCCTGCACGCCCTCGGTGCCGGCAATGCGGTCCGCGCCGGCGCGGTAGGCATTGGCAATACCGTCGGTCAGCATGGTCTGGGCATTGGTTGCGGCAAGGGCTGTCTTGGCGGTTTCAAGGAATGCGTCGGCCTCTGTGCCTTCCTCGATGATCGCAATGCCCGGATTGGTGCAGAACTGGCCGGCACCCATGGTCAGCGAACCGGCCCAGCCCTTGGCCAGCGCTTCACCGCGCGCAGCAACGGCTGCCGGCAGCAGGAACATCGGATTTACCGAGCCCAGTTCACCGAAGAACGGGATCGGCTCCGGACGACGGACGCAGAGATCAAACAGCGCGCGACCGCCACCGAGCGAGCCGGTGAAGCCGACGGCACGGGTCAAGGGATGCAGGCAGATCGCCTCGCCGGTCTCGCGGTTGCCGCCCTGGACGAGCGAAAACACGCCCGGATGAACGCCACTGCGCTTGATAGCCGCATCGATGGCCTGGCCGACGATTTCGGCCGTGCCGGGATGCGCCTCGTGACCCTTGACGACGACCGGGCAACCGGCGGCAAGCGCCGAGGCCGTGTCGCCACCTGCCGTCGAAAACGCCAGCGGGAAGTTGGAAGCGCCGAACACGCCGACCGGACCGATCGGACGCTGCATCAGGCGGATATCCGGGCGCGGCAGCGGCTGGCGATCCGGAAGCGCGGCATCAAAGCGACGGTCGAGATAGTCGCCCTTGCGGATATGTTCGGCAAACAGCTTCAACTGACCGGTCGTGCGGCCGCGTTCGCCGATCAGACGGGCTTCCGGCAGGCCGGTTTCCTGGCTGCCGATCTGGGTGATCGCATCGCCACGCGCATCGATTTCCTCGGCAATCGCCTCGAGGAACTTGGCCCGCTCTTCGCGGGAAGAATAACCGTAGGTGACGAATGCCTCTTCGGCAGCCTTCATCGCCCGATCAACCAGCGCGGCAGATCCGAGCGAGAAAGTGTGGCTCTCGCCAGATGCGGGATTGGAGGCAAAGGTTCCAGAGCCTTCAACCCATTCGCCGGCAATAAGGTGCTTTCCGGTCAGGTTCAGCGTCATTGGGCAATCCTTTCAATAGAGGTCGAAATTATTCGACAAAGGGCTCGACGATACGGCGTTCGCCTGTGAGGAAGGCGTCTGCGACGAGCCGGAGGGGTTGGAAATCCGCGTCGCTTTGGCGGGTGCGGATGAGGTCGGCAAATCGGTCATAGATGCGGGCATATTCCCGGTCCGGACCTTCGATAGCCTGCTTGCCATCTATATAGAGTTCCGCGCCGCCTTTTGCGAGGCGCAACATGCCCTGCTCCGTCTCCACGACGATATCCCAGGTCTGCGGGCCTTCCTGGCGCCAATCGAATTCGGCGGTGATCGGAGCGCCGGCAGCACTTTTCATCGCGAGGCTGGCGGCAATCGGCTGCTGGCGGTTTTCAGGAAACGCCAGAATGGCTTTCTCGACGATGGTCTGGCCGGGGATGATCGCGGTCAGGATCGACAGGGCATTGATGCCCGGGTCGAACACGCCGAAACCGCCGGCTTCCCAGATCCACGCTTGACCCGGATGCCAGCGACGCACGTCTTCCTTCCAGGTGATCTCGATCTTGGCGATCGTCTTGCCCAGCAGCCATTCGCGGGCCGGCTCGACGCCATTGGCAAAGCGGGAATGCCAGGTGGCAAACAGGGTGACGCCAGATGCGTGGGCCAGTTCGGCCAGCGCCTGCGCTTCACCGATCGTCGCAGCCGGCGGCTTTTCCAGCAGCACATCCAGACCTTCAGCGATGGCCTTCTTGGCCATGTCGAAGCGAACTTCCGGTGGCGTGCACAGCGAGATCGCGCGAATATCGCCACGGGTCTCGAGAAACTTCTCGTAGCTCTCGAAATTTTCCGCGCTGTCGATCTTGCCGTTGCGGCTGATGGCAGCCTTGATGGTGAAATCACCGCCGTTTTCAACCGAGGGAATGTGCTGGTCGCGGGCGATCTTGCCAACGCCGGCCAATGCCAGCGCAATCTTCTGAGAAGAGGTCATAGCCTGCTCATCCTGTAAAGTTCAATGGAATGAAGCGCGCCGGAGGGCGCGCTTCCAAGTTCGGTTCAAGAGATCAATGCGAATCCTTGCCGACGGCAGATCCGCGACACCCCTTGAGGAAGTCGAAGTCGGCGCCGGTATCGGCCCCTTCGACGTGATCATGGAACATGCGGGCATAACCGCTGGTCGGCGGCTCCACAGACGGACGCCAGTCGGCGAGGCGGCGCTGCATTTCCTCTTCCGAAATGTCGAGGTGCACGCGGCGGGCTTCGACATCGATCTCGATGAAGTCGCCATTGCGCACGATTGCCAGCGGACCTCCGCGGGCGGCTTCCGGCGATGTATGCAGGAGAACCGTTCCATAGGCCGTACCGGACATGCGCGCGTCCGAAATACGCACCATGTCGGTGATGCCCTTGCGCAGGACCTTCGGCGGCAGGCCCATGTTGCCGACTTCGGCCATGCCCGGATAACCGCGCGGGCCACAGTTCTTCAGAACCATGACGCAGGTTTCGTCGATATCGAGCGCCTCATCGTTGATCTTCGCCTTGTAGTCGTCGATGTCTTCGAAGACGACGGCGCGGCCGCGATGCTTCAACAGATGTTCGGAGGCTGCCGACGGCTTCAGAACGCAGCCCTTCGGCGCGAGATTGCCGCGCAGAACCGCGATGCCGCCCTGCTGGGTCAACGCGTTTTCGACCGGGAGGATAACATCCTCGTTCCAGTTGCGAACGTCCTTGACCTCTTCCCAGATCGTGGTTCCGGAAACGGTGAGCGCATCCTTGTGCAGCTTGCCGGCTTCGCCGAGACGCTGGAGCACGACCGGCAGGCCACCGGCGTAAAAGAACTCTTCCATCAGGTACTTGCCCGACGGCATCAGGTTGACGATCGTCGGAATGTCGCGACCACAGCGATCCCAGTCGTCGAGCGTCAGGTCGATGCCGACGCGGCCGGCCATGGCGAGAAGATGAACAACGGCATTGGTCGATCCGCCGATCGCACCATTGGTGCGGATGGCGTTTTCGAAGGCTTCCTTGGTCAGGATGTCGGAGGGCTTCAGGTCGTCCTTGACCATCTGCACGATGCGGCGACCCGAGAGCTGCGCCATGACGCGGCGGCGGCTGTCGACAGCCGGGATCGCGGCATTGCCCGAAAGCGCCATGCCGAGCGATTCGATCATCGACGCCATGGTCGAGGCGGTGCCCATGGTGTTGCAGGTACCGGTCGAGCGCGACATCGAGGCTTCGGCTTCGAGGAACTCTTCCTGGGTCATCTCTCCGGCCTTGACGGCTTCGGAGAACTTCCACAGATGCGTGCCGGAACCGACGCGTTCACCACGGAAATAACCGTTCAGCATCGGGCCGCCGGTCACCATGATGGTCGGAATATCGGTGGAGGCAGCGCCCATCAAAAGCGACGGCGTAGTCTTGTCACAGCCGACCAGCAGGACTGCACCGTCGATCGGCTGGCCGCGCATGGCTTCCTCGACGGCGAGCGCCGCAAGGTTGCGGTACATCATCGCGGTCGGGCGGAAGGTGTTTTCAGAGGCCGAGAAGACCGGAACTTCGACTGGGAAGCCACCGGCTTCCCAGATGCCTGCCTTCACCTTTTCCGCAAGCTCGCGCAGATGGCCGTTGCAAGGCGTAAGATCGGACCAGGTGTTCATGATGCCGATCACCGGACGGCCATCGAAGAGGTCGTGCGGGTAACCCTGGTTCTTCATCCAGCCACGGTGATAAATCGTATCGCGGGACGTGCCGCCATACCAATGCTGTGACCTGAGTTGGCGCGGCCATGCCGCTGGCTTGAAATTGCTCATGACGTTTCTCTGTCTCTATCTGGGAGCCCGGCGCGGAACGCGCGAACAAGGCTCAGAGCATCTGGATGGCAACCGTTTCCTTCGCGGCAACGACAAGCTTGTTGCGCAGCGGAAGGCCGAATTGCGGAGCGTCGATCTCGAATACATCGCCTTCCCGCGTGACGAAGCCGTCCGCAACGGAGAGCGTTGCCGTGCCGTACATATGCACGTGCAGATCGCCCGGCTGGCAGAACAGCGCATACTTGAAATGGTGATATTCCAGGTTTGCGATCGTGTGGGACATATTGGCTTCCCCAGAGAGGAAAGGCTTTTCCCACACAGTCTTGCCGTCGCGCAGAATGCGAGACATGCCTTCGACGTGATCGGGCAGGGCGCCGACCAGAAGCTCCGGGCTAAACGACGCGGGCCGCAGCTTGGAATGGGCAAGGTAGAGGTAGTTGATCTTTTCCGTCACATGGTCGGAAAACTCGTTGGCAACGGAAAAGCCGAGACGGTAGGCCACACCATCGTCACCGATGATGTAGAAGCCGGCCATTTCCGGTTCTTCGCCGCCATCGAGGGCAAAGGACGGCGAAATCAGGTCGTCGCCATGGGCGACCGCATTGAAGCCGTTGCCCTTGTAGAACCATTCCGGCTGAACGCCGTTTTCGCCGGGCGCGGGCTTGCCGCCCTCGATGCCCATGCGGAACATCTTCATCGAATCGCTCATGCCCACCGTATCGGCGTGCATGCTGTCGCGCGCCGAGGCGGATCCGGTGTGGGTAAGGCCGGTACCGGTCAGGTACATATGGGCCGCATCCGGATGACGCACCGGACAATCCAGCTTGCCGGCGGCTGCGAGCGCGACGATATCCACGGCATCGCCGAGGCCCTGGCGCTCGATCAGCGCGGCCACCGAAACCTTGGCAGCGATGGCCGCCTTGGCGAGTTCATAGGTGGACTGAAAGCCAGGAACGAGGCGTGCAGCGTCACCCTGGCGGCAAATGACGCCGCCAGTCTTCAATTGCGAGAGAAACATAAGCCTTATCCTTAGACTGCTTTGTTCTTGTTGTAGACGTCGAAGTAGACGGCTGCGAGCAGCACCAGGCCCTTGACCAGCTGCTGGTAGTCGATGCCGAGACCCATGATCGACATGCCGTTGTTCATCACACCCATGATGAAGGCGCCGATAACGGCACCGGTGATCTTGCCAACGCCGCCGGACGCCGAGGCACCGCCGATGAAGCAGGCCGCGATGACGTCAAGTTCGAAGCCGACACCGGCCTTCGGCGTTGCCGAATTCAGACGGGCTGCGATGATCATGCCAGCAAGTGCTGCGAGCACGCCCATGTTGACAAAGGTATAGAAGGTGAGGCGTTCGGTGTTGATACCGGACAGCTTGGCCGCCTTCTCGTTGCCACCCAGCGCAAAGATGCGACGACCGATGGTCGAACGTGTGGTGATGAATGTATAGACCGCGATCAGCACGGCCATGATGACCAGCACGTTCGGCAGGCCCTTATAGGTCGCCAGCTGATAGCCGATGAAGATCGCAACCACGGCGGTCACCGCGATCTGCAGGAAGAAGAACACGAAGGGTTCGTTCTCCGAACCATGCTGCTCGTTGATCTTGCGTGAACGGAAGCCATTGTAGACCATCCAGGCGACCGCGATCAGCACGACGACCAGCGCCGTCCAGTTCTTGATCGTGTCGGTTGCGGGATCGGTCGAAAGGAACCACAGGACATCGGGAATGAAGCCGGTCGACAGGATCTGGAAGTCCTTCGGGAACGGGCCGATCGGGCGGTTCTGCAGGACCAGATAGGTCACGCCGCGGAACACAAGCATGCCGGCCAGCGTGACGATGAAGGCCGGGATCTTCTGATAGGCAACCCAGTAACCCTGGGCAGCACCGATCAAACCGCCAAGAACCAGACACAGCGGAATGACGATGATGTAAGGAATGCCCAGTTTGACCAGCATGATTGCTGAAAGCGCGCCGACAAGCGCCACGATCGAGCCGACCGACAGGTCGATATGACCCGCCACGATGATCAGCAGCATGCCCAGCGCCATGATGACGATGAAGGAGTTCTGCAGGATCAGGTTGGTGATGTTGAGCGGACGCAGAAGAACGCCGTTTGTCACCACCTGGAAGAACAGCATGATGACAACGAGCGCCAGCAGAAGCCCGTATTCACGGACGTTCTTACGCAGGTAGTCACCAACGGAAACTTTGGGGGTTTCGGTTTTTGTGTCGATAGCCATTAGTGTTTCTCCCCAGAGCGCATGATGGCACGCATGATGGACTCCTGACTTGCCTCTTCCTTCGAAAGCTCGGCAACGATGCGTCCCTCGTTCATCACATAGATGCGGTCGCAGGTGCCGAGCAGCTCGGGCATTTCCGATGAGATCATCAGGATGCCCTTACCTTCGGCGGCAAGCTGGTTGATGATGGTGTAGATTTCGAATTTCGCGCCAACGTCGATGCCGCGGGTCGGTTCATCGAGGATAAGGACCTCGGGATTGGTGAACAGCCACTTCGACAGAACGACTTTCTGCTGGTTGCCGCCCGACAGGTTGACGGCTTCCTGATAGATCGAATGCGAACGGATACGCAGCTTCTGCCGGTAGTCGGAAGCAACCTGGGCTTCCTTGTGTTCGTCGATCACACCAGCGGATGCCACCGCATTGAGGTTGGCAAGCGTGGTGTTGTCCTTGATGTTGTTGTTCAACACCAGACCGAGATGCTTGCGGTCTTCGGTGACGTAAGCCAGTCCAGCGGCAATTGCCTTCGGGATCGTGCTGACATCGACCGGCTTGCCATGCATCGAGACATCGCCGGTAATCTTGTGACCCCAGGCCTTGCCGAAAATGCTCATGGCCGTTTCGGTACGACCAGCACCCATCAGGCCTGCGATCCCGACGACTTCGCCGGCACGCACCGTGAAATTGACGTCATGCAGGAACTGGCGGTCGCGATGGTTCTGGTGGAAGACGTTCCAGTTCTTCACTTCAAGCAGCGTTTTACCGATATTCGGCGTGCGCGGCGGATAGCGATCTTCCATGTCGCGGCCGACCATGCCCTTGATGATCCGGTCTTCGCCGATATCCTGGGTATGACAGTCGAGCGTCTCGACCGTGCCGCCATCGCGCAGGATGGTGATCTGGTCGGCAACTTTGCGAATCTCGTTCAGCTTGTGCGAGATGATGATCGAGGTCATGCCCTGCTTGCGGAACTCCATCAGCAGGGTCAGCAGCGCGTCCGAATCCGTTTCGTTCAGCGATGCGGTCGGCTCGTCGAGAATGAGCAGGCGCACCTTCTTCGACAGCGCCTTGGCGATTTCAACCAGCTGCTGCTTGCCGACGCCGATATCGGTGATGCGCGTGCTCGGCGCATCTTTAAGCCCGACTTTCTCCAGCAGCGTCTTGGTGCGCGCGAAGGTCTCGGGCCATTTGATCACGCCATTGGTGGCGACTTCATTGCCGAGGAAGATGTTTTCGGCAATCGACAGGAGCGGCACGAGAGCCAGCTCCTGGTGGATGATGATGATGCCCAGATGCTCACTGTCGGAGATCGTGGAAAAACGGCGGACCTCTCCATCGAAATGGATGTCGCCTTCGTAGGTTCCCGCGGGGTAGACGCCGCTGAGCACCTTCATGAGCGTGGACTTGCCGGCGCCGTTTTCGCCGACCAGCGCGTGGATCTCTCCTTCGCGCACCTTGAAGCTGACGTTGTTCAGCGCCTTGACGCCCGGGAACGTCTTGGTGATGCCACGCATCTCGAGAATGATGTTATCCATGTGCAGATTCCAGCGCCTGCTCGACGACGATCACGTCAGGTCGGCGGCGCGAGCTCCCTCAATGCGAAAGAAAAAGGGTCCGCGACGTGGCCGCGGACCCGCATGTATCAGAACGATTAGTTGTCGATCTGCTCGGCAGTGTAGTAGCCGGAGGTGACCATGACATCCTTGATGTTGGTCTTGTCGACGGCAACCGGCTTCAGCAGGTAGGACGGAACAACCTTGACGCCATTGTTGTAGGTCTTGGTATCGTTCACTTCCGGTTCCTTGCCGCCCATGATGGCATCAACCATCGAGACGGTGACCTTGGCCAGTTCGCGCGTGTCCTTGAACACGGTCGAGTACTGTTCGTCAGCGAGGATCGACTTGACCGACGGAAGTTCGGCGTCCTGACCGGTGACAACAGGCATCGGCATATCGCCAGAGCCGTAGCCAACGCCCTTCAGGGCCGAGATGATGCCGATGGACAGGCCATCGTAAGGCGACAGAACGCCGTCAACCTTGGCATCGGTGTAGGTCGAGGACAGCAGGTTCTCCATGCGAGCCTGGGCGACAGTGCCGTCCCAACGCAGGGTACCAACCTGATCCATGCCCATCTGGCCGGACTTCACGACGATCTTGCCCGAGTCGATCAGCGGCTGCAGGACAGACATTGCGCCATCGTAGAAGAAGAAGGCGTTGTTGTCGTCCGGCGAACCACCGAACAGCTCGACATTCTTGGCTTCGGTCGCAGCGTCAAGCTTCAGGCCTTCGACGAGCGAAGTTGCCTGCAGAACGCCAACCTGGAAGTTGTCGAAGGTTGCGTAGTAGTCGACATTGCCGGAGTCGCGGATCAGGCGGTCATAGGCGATAACCTTGACGCCAGCATCAGCGGCCTTCTGCAGGATGTCCGACAGCGTGGTGCCGTCGATAGCGCCGATGACGAGAACCTTGGCACCCTTGGTGACCATGTTTTCGATCTGAGCGAGCTGGTTCGGGATATCGTCGTCAGCAAACTGCAGGTCGGCCGTGTAGCCGGCTTCCTTGAACAGCTTTTCCATGGTCTCGCCGTCGGAAATCCAACGGGTCGAGGTCTTGGTAGGCATCGAGATGCCGACGGTGCCCTTGTCCTGTGCAAAAGTGATAGGTGCAAAAGATGCGATACCGATTGCGACAGACGCAATCAGAGTGCCTAATTTCTTCATGGTAACCTCCCTGGTCATACCGTGCGCGACCAAGTCCTCCTGGCCACGCTGAAATCATGGACGGGTGACCGACGCGGCGGACCCCAGCTCCGTCGCGAGTCTTATCGCGTGCCACATATCGATCAAATGATTATTTTGACTTTGTGCATATCGTGGTTGATATGTTGTTTATGTCTGAAGCACGTATTGATCGTTTGCAACCCAAACATTTGAGCCTGATCCGCTCCATCTCGGAACTTGGCCAACTCAGCCTTGCGGCGCAAGCCCTTGCGCTGACACAACCGGCGGCTTCGCGCATGCTGAGCGAAATCGAGCGCGATGTCGGATCGCCGATCTTCACGCGTACGCCGAAGGGCATGGAGCCGACCGCCGTGGGAAGCGCGCTTGCCCGCCGCGCCCAGAACGTGCTTCAGGAAATGCGCGAGGCAGCGCGCGAGATCGAAGCCATACGACGCGGCCTGACCGGCAAGGTTCGTGTTGGCGCCGTCACCGGTGGCGCGGTCGGATACGTCGTTCCGGCTATCCAGCAGCTTAAGGGCGAAGCAGAAACGGCCGATCTCTATGTCGACGTGGCCTCGAGCGGCGAATTGATCCGCGATCTCCTGTCCGGCCAGTATGATTTTGTCCTCGGACGCATACCGAGCGGCGTCGATGCGCGACAGTTCAATCTCGAAGGCGGCATGATGGAGGAGGTGGAGCTTGTGGTCCATCAAAGCCATCCGCTGGTCAATGTCGATCTGCTGACCGTGGCCGACATGGCGCATTTTCCCTGGGTAATGCAGGCGCCGGGCGCGCCCTTGCGCCAGGCCGTTGAAAGCGTCTTCGTCGAACAGGGCGCACCCATTCCCTCCAACATCGTCAACACGACCTCGCTTCTGGTCATGATCGCCATGCTGGCGGCCTCCAATGCAATCGCGCCGATGTCGCGCGAGGTCTCCGACCTTCTCTGTCGTCAGACAGCGGCAGCGGGCCTGTATTCGCTGAAGCTCGAAACACCGATCGTGGTCATGCCCTACCACCTGATCACCGTCGCCGGCAAACGCCTGTCTCCGATCGCCGCGCGCCTGCGCGACCTGTTGCTTGGTGAATTCAGTGCGCGTGGCAAGCTGCGCGGCGTGTGACCGGCCTGCAGGCCGTGCGCCACGCCGCCTGAAATGCTTGCATTTTCGCCCATGTCAGGCACACTGTCACTCATCCGTCATGAATGAGAGCTCGAGGAGCATTGATGACCGACCAGCCGGAAGGGCAGCGCCAGGATACCGATGGCGCGGATCAAAGGCTCGCAAGCGTGGTGGATTTGGGGACCTATCGTCAGGCGGTCGACCCTCTTCCCGTGACCTTCCACCGACGAGAACTCGACGCCATCCTGTGGATTTATGGACGCATGGTCGGCGAGGGTGAGTGGCGTGACTACGCCATCGACCATCTCAGGGACAAGGCCGTCTTCTCGGTGTTCAAGCGATCCGGTGAATATCCGCTCTACCGCATCGAAAAGAACCCCAAACTCGCAGCCAAGCAGGGTGCTTTCTCCGTCACCGGTACCGATGGTCGCATTCTCAAACGCGGCCATGACCTGAAGGCGGTCTTGAAGGTGTTCGACAAAGGCCTGAAAGCGATCGACTGAGATCCTGTTTGCCGGCTTCCGTTTCCTTATTGGGCGGACCGCCGATAAAGCCGTATTCAGGATGCCTCTATATCATCGAGCCGGGATAGGCACCGAGATCAGGCGGAGTGGCATTTCCATCGCCCAGCGGTCGTTGCATGAAGACGGTATCCAGCCAGGTGCCATGCTTGAACCCCGTCCCGGTGAAGCGGCCGGCGTGTTCAAAGCCGCAACTGCGATGGACGGCAATCGACGCCGGACTGGCACCGCCTACGACTCCGACCATCTGGCGGAAACCAAGCGATGCACAGCGAAGGACCAGTTCGTTGAGCAGGGCCTTGCCGATCCCCATGCCGCGCGCCTCTGGCGCAAGATAGATCGAATCCTCCACGAGCCACCGATAGGCGGGCCTCGTGCGGAAAGCCGATGCATAGGCATAACCAAGCAGGGTCGCATCCGCGGACACAGCAACGATATAGGGATAACCCTTGTCGACGAGCGCTTGGTAGCGCCGTGCCATCTCCGCCGCATCCGGGGCCGCAAGTTCATAGCTTGCGCTGCCATGGTTTACCGCTTCGCCATAGATCGCGGTGATCGCGGCAATATCGGCCAGGTTCGCATCACGGATGTCGAAAGCCATAAACAAAGCTCCTTTGAGTCTGGCTTCTTCTTCCATGGCACGAAACCTGTCGCAATATGCCACTTGTCACAGTGACAGGACACAAATCCCGAAAACAGAAGGACCCGGCGAATGAAGCCGGGTCCCTCCTGATCGAGCCATCTTTCGATGGATGACGGTCACACCATCAGGCGTGGATATCGTTGTCCTTGGTTTCCTTCAGGAAGAACATGCCGATCACCAAGGTGATGCCGGCAATGACGATCGGATACCAGAGACCGTAGTAGATATCGCCAGCGGCCGCGCTCATGGCAAAGGCCGTTGCAGGGAGAAGACCGCCGAACCAGCCGTTGCCGATATGGTAGGGCAGCGACATGCCGGTGTAGCGAATGCGGGTCGGGAACATCTCGACGAGCATGGCGGCGATCGGGCCATAGACCATGGTCACGTAGATCACCAGGATCGTCAGGATGGCGATAACCCGCGTCCAGTTCACGGCGGCCGGGTCGGCGACCATGGTGAATGCACCCGCGTTCGGAACCGAGAAGACAGCCATTTCAGGAGCGGCGGCGGCTTCTTCGGCCGTCAGCAACTTCTGCGTCACGAGATCGGCCGCCGGTACCATGACCTTTTCGCCGGCGCGAATGGCTGTGGCATCAAGGGCCAGTTCAGGATTGGCGGCTACGAAGGCATCAAGCTTGCTGTCCGGAACCTTGGCAGCTGCGCGAACCAGCGGATAACCGTTGGCCTGCAGAGCCAGATTGACCGCCTTCTGCATGCCGGCTTCCAGACCCTTGGCCTTGTCTCCGGCGGCAATAGCATCGAAACCTTCGATCATCTTGTCGCCGATCTGGATGGTCGCGATAGAGCCGGCCGGGCCAGGAACCACGTCATAGGGAACGGAGTTGCGGGTCAGGAAGGCCGTCGCGATATCGCAGGAGGTGGTGAACTTCGCCGTGCCGGTCGGGTTGAACTGGAACGTGCAGTTCGCCGGATCAGCGGTGACCGTGGCGCGAATGGTATCCTGCGCCTGAGCGAGGGCAGGGTTGCCGGCCCAGGTCAGTGCCTTGAACAGCGGGAAGTAGGTGAGCATGGCGAGCACGAGACCGGCCATGATGATCGGCTTGCGGCCGATCTTGTCGGAGAGCCAGCCGAACACGACGAAGAACATCGTGCCGATGGCGAGCGAGATCGCAACCATGATGTTGGTTGCCTGGGCATCGACCTTCAGCACGTTCTGCAGGAAGAACAGCGCGTAGAACTGACCAGTGTACCAGACGACGGCCTGACCGGCGACGGCACCGAACAGCGCGAGCAGTGCGACCTTGGCGTTTTTCCACTGGCCGAAAGCTTCCGAGATTGGCGCCTTCGACTGCGTGCCTTCCGCCTTCATCTTCTGGAACGCAGGCGATTCGTTCATCTGCATGCGGATCCAGACCGACACGCCAAGCAGAACCGCGGACAGAAGGAACGGAATGCGCCAGCCCCAGGCAGCGAAGTCTTCCTTGCCGAGCAATGTCTGGATTCCGAGAATGATCATCAGCGACAGGAAGAGACCAAGCGTTGCCGTGGTCTGGATCCAGGACGTGTAGAAGCCACGACGGCCATGCGGCGCGTGTTCCGCCACATAGGTTGCAGCACCACCGTATTCACCGCCAAGAGCGAGGCCCTGCAGCATGCGCAGAATGATCAGGATGATCGGAGCAGCGATGCCGATAGAGGCCGACCCGGGCAAGATACCGACCAGGAAGGTCGAGGCGCCCATGATCAGGATTGTCACGAGGAAGGTGTATTTGCGGCCGACGAGATCGCCGAGACGGCCGAAGACCAGCGCGCCGAACGGACGCACCAGGAAGCCGGCGGCAAAGGCGAGCAGGGTGAAGATATTGCGCGTGGTTTCCGGGTACTGCGAGAAGAAGGTGGCGCCGATATAGAGCGCCAGAGAGCCGTAAAGATAGAAATCATACCATTCGAAAACAGTGCCGAGCGATGAAGCGAAAATGACTTTCCGCTCTTCGGCAGTCATGCCACGAGACGCGCCGGCCTCGATTGCAACATTTGCCATTGTAGTTCCTCCAAACCAAAAAGGGCCCCCCAGGACCGCCGACACAACTCTCCTCCGGGTCGAATTGTCGCGGTTACGGGTTGGGTACAGACTGGCAGAAATCACGGGCGAACAAGAGAGATGCTTTCGGATTATGACTTTAGTCTAAAACCGCAGACCAAAGGCACCGACGCGGGCAATCGCGAAAGGCAAAGGGCCGGCTTCGATAACGCCTGTCAGACACGCTCGCGCTCGCCTTTTCGACGCCCGGACAGGCTGGTTGGCTTGACTCCTTGGAAAAACCTTGTAATGCCTCGGCCAGAAGAGGATTCTGAATCATGCCTTCCGAGCTGCATCATAGTGCGGACTCCCCAAACCTACGGCTCCTGGCCGCAGGTGGCATTGTTCTGTCCCTTTCTTCCCCGACCAAGGCCAAAACGACGACGAAAACCGTCTGACGTCTCCGGCCACCGCTCTCTCCCCGGCACGGCCGGGGATAAGGAAGGTGCGCGATCGCCGCGAACTTTCCTTCTCACCAGTCCCGCGGAGAGAAAGAAAGAGAGCATTTACATGGGTTTCAAGATTGCAATCGTAGGCGCTACCGGCAATGTCGGGCGCGAAATGCTGAACATTCTCTCCGAGCGCGGTTTTCCGGCTTCGGAAGTGGTCGCACTGGCGTCGGCCCGCTCCCAGGGCACCGAAGTGTCGTTCGGCGATGCGACATTGAAGGTGCAGAACCTCGAGAACTACGACTTCTCCGACACCGACATCTGCCTGATGTCGGCCGGCGGCACGATTTCACAGAAGTGGTCGCCAAAGATCGGCGCAAAGGGATGCGTCGTGATCGATAACTCGTCTGCATGGCGTTACGATTCCGAGGTGCCGTTGATCGTCCCGGAAGTGAACCCGGACGCGATCGTCGATTTCAAGAAGCGCAACATCATTGCCAATCCGAATTGCTCGACCGCGCAGCTGGTTGTCGCCCTGAAGCCGCTGCATGATTTTGCCAAGATCAAGCGCGTCGTCGTCTCGACCTACCAGTCGGTTTCCGGCGCCGGCAAGGAAGGCATGGATGAACTCTTCACCCAGACCCGCGCCGTCTTCGTCGCCGATCCGGTTGAATCGAAGAAGTTCACCAAGCGCATCGCCTTCAACGTCATTCCGCACATCGATAGCTTCATGGAAGATGGCTATACGAAGGAAGAATGGAAGGTTCTGGCCGAAACCAAGAAGATGCTCGATCCGAAGATCAAGGTAACCTGCACGGCAGTGCGCGTTCCGGTCTTCATCGGCCATTCGGAATCGGTCAATATTGAGTTTGAGAACGAAATCACCGCCGATCAGGCGCGTGATATCCTGCGCGAAGCACCGGGTTGCCTCGTCATCGACAAGCATGAAAACGGCGGCTATATCACCCCGTATGAATGCGCTGGCGAAGATGCGACCTATATTTCGCGCATCCGCGAAGACGCAACCGTCGAGAACGGCCTGAACATCTGGGTTGTTTCCGACAACCTGCGCAAGGGCGCCGCCCTCAATGCCATCCAGATCGCCGAACTGCTCGTCAACCGTGGCCTGATCAAGCCGCGCAAGGAAGCCGCCTGATCCAATCTTTGCCCGCCCGCCGGAACAAACCGGCGGGCGCGGCCGTCTTCATGCAAAAGTGAAGGCTTTTTCAATTCATGCCATACCGGAAACATGTCACTGCGGATGACAGGCTGACCTTTCGCTGGCATGGTGCGCGCAAATCAAATCAGTGAATCACGAGGCATTAATGCGACTGACCAAGTATCTGTCGGCAGCTCTTCTTACAGTGGCGGCAACTGTTTCAAGCGCTAGTCTGGCAATGGCTGCATCCTGCAGCAATACATCCGCCGGGTTCGACCAGTGGAAGGGCGCATTCAAGGCCGAGGCTGCGGCTGCGGGCGTCGACCAGAGAACGCTCGACAAGGCTTTTTCCGCGGTCAACTACAACACCGGCACCATTCGCGCGGACCGCGGCCAGAAGAGCTTCAAGCTCAGCTTCGATCAATTCATGCAGAAGCGCGGTGGCCAGACCATCATCAACCGCGGCAAGAGCATGAAGAAGAGCAATGCGGCGCTGTTTGCCAAGATCGAACAGCGCTACGGTGTTCCCGCCGGACCCCTGATCGCGATCTGGGGCATGGAAACCGGCTTCGGCTCCTTCCTTGGCAAGGAACATACGCTCTCGGCCGTGGCAACGCTTGCCTTCGACTGCCGTCGCAGCGAATTCTTCACCGACCAGCTGTATGCAGCGCTAGAACTCGTTCAGCGCGGCACGCTGGATGTGGCCGCCCGCGGCGCCGCCCATGGCGAAATAGGACAGACGCAGTTCCTCCCGCGCAATGTCGTGCGCTTCGGCGCCGATGGTGACGGCGACCGTCGCATTGACATGGTGCGTTCGAAGGCTGACGCTCTGGCTTCGACCGCAAACTTCCTCAAGGGCCATGGTTGGCAGGCGGGCGCTGGCTATCAGCCGGGCGAACCCAATTTTGCCGCCATTCAGGGTTGGAACGCCGCATCGGTCTACCAGCAGGCCATTGCCTATATCGGCGCCCGCATCGACGCGGAATAACCGCGACAGTTCAAGACCGGCGGCGCATCACGCCGCCGGCTTTGCCAGCATCTCTATAGGTTCGATATCGATATCGCAGATCACACGGTTGCGGCCCGCGGACTTGGCCGCGTAAAGTGCCTGATCGGCGCGTTTCAAGGCATCGTGCACAGAGGCGCGGTTGACGCTGCCGTCGATGCGGGCGCAGCCGAAACTCGCGGTCACCCGCAGGCTCTCCCCGTTTTCAAGCTGGACCTCGGATCGCTCAAGTGCCTCGCGTATCCGATTGGCAAGATCGGCAGCCTCGGCCAGAGAAACGTTTGACACGAAGCCGACAAATTCCTCGCCACCATGGCGGGCCAGAAGATCATCGAAGCGAAACAGCTTCCTGGCGATTTCAGCCGTTTTTTGCAGGACGAGATCGCCGACATCATGACCATGGCTGTCATTGATGTGCTTGAATTTGTCCAGATCGAAGATCATGACCGACGAACTACCCGATACCAGGCGCGTGTTCGGCCGCAGCGTCAACGCCACATCGAAACCGCGCCGATTGAGCAATCCGGTCAACAGGTCTGTATGCGCGGCTTTCTGAAGCTCGCCGATCAGTTGCTCACGATCGCGCATCAGCTGCTCGATGAAACGAACACTCTTCGCAGCCAGGAACAGGGCCGCGAGCACCGCGCCGAACAGCGTCACGCCGGCGAGCAGGAATGCGGTGAACTGGAAGCGCGCTTCCGCCGCCATTGCATCGCCGATCGACCGAATTTCCGCGCTGGATTCGTCCAGGTCCTTGCGCAACGCTTGCATTTGCTGCGCCTTCACATTCTGCCATCGCTCATACAGTCGGTCAGATGGAACGACCGCATTCGCCTCGATCCGTCCCGTCAAGTCTGCCAGCCACTTGCCTTGACTGGTGTCGTTGAACGCCAGTGTCGCTCCGATGGTGCGCGATTCCGGATAGCTGCGCAGCTTTTCTATGTTCTCGGTCAGGATGGCGGAGAACCCGGCCAATGCCTGTGTTTCGGCGCGCGAGAGCGGCTCGCCTCGCAGATATTTGTCCGAATAAAAGAGAGCCTGCAGCGATGCATCGTTCGCGTCGAGCGTATCGAGAAAAAGATTGATCTGCCGAGTGGCTTCCGGTGTTCCCATCTCGAACCGCAGCACTGAGACAAACCGAAGAAAATCCTTCGAGAATGGCTTCATCGCGGCGATCACCGCATCTGCCGACAGGCTCTCTTGGTCCGCCTGCTGGCGAAACCGCTTCAGAGCTTCCGCCGCATTCCAGATCTCCTGGATTGCAAACACCATATCCTGACGGCCGGCAATCTTCTGCGCCAGCATTTCGAGCACGGTAGCAAGCGAATGATCTGTTTCTGCGCGGGCCTTTTCCAGCACCTGAGCGGAAAATTCGGACCCGCTCATCTGGTAGGCTGTCGTCGCTGTGCTTTCCTGCGGCAGGACAAAGGACGCGATGTAGCCGGCTTGCGAGGTTATGTAGGCATAGTCGCGACTATTCTCGAGCGCCCGATATTTGCTGAACTGCTCACGGAGCAAGGCCCCAGCTTCCAGGATCATGACAAATCCCGGCAACAAGAGGGCGGCAATCACATGCTTTTTTGCAGATTTCAGATACATTATCAGGCCCAGTTTAGGAACCTGATCGCCAGATCACGAACAACAGGCCCCACCGCATTTGCGCGCGAACCAGACTAGTCTCCAGCACCTAAGAATTCTCTAAAGAAGAGAAAGATCCGTCGGGACCTGATTTTCCAATCGGACGAAATCGCGCGTCTTCGGATCCATCACCCACAACTCGCCATTGCCGATATCGAACCAACAGCCGTGGATGCGCAACTTGCCACTCTCTTCCATGGATTTGACATAAGGGAATGTGCGCAGATTGGCGATGGAATTGCGGATGGAAATCCGCTCCAGTGCCGTCTGGCGTTCCGTCGCTGTCATGACCGAATTGCCCTGGATCTGCTCAGCAGCCGGCGCGACCAGGTTCATCCACTTACCGATGAAGTCACCGGGTGACAGCGGTTCGGCATTCGGGTCGAGCGCTGCACGAATGCCGCCGCAACGTCCATGTCCCATCACGATGATGTCGCGGACCTGCAGGGCCTGAACCGCAAATTCGAGCGCAGCCGAGGTCGAGTGATATTGCCCGTCCGGTTCATAGGGCGGGACCATATTGGCGACATTGCGCACGACGAAAAGTTCGCCGGGACCCGCATCGAAGATCATTTCCGGCGCGGCGCGCGAATCGCAACAGGCCACAACAAGCGTATGCGGCTTCTGCCCCTGTTCGGCGAGCACGCGATAGCGTTCCCGCTGGTCGACATAGCGGCCACTCATGAAATTGTTGTAGCCGGTCAAAAGAGAAGGAGGAAAACTGCTCATAACCTACCGATTACAGCGCAAAACGAGCCAAGGCAACCACTCACCTTGCACTGCAACGTAACCGTCCTGAAAATAATCAGAGCGGTTTGCGCGGCCTTTGTGCCGGGTGAAGCAGTCGGCGCATCTGCACGAGCGCCATCGGCCGCGACAGGCTGGACGCATCGCTGGCCAGCGCAAGCTCGTCCGCGCCGCGCTTGGCCGTCCGCGCCAGGATTTCGAACACGCTTGCGGTGGCGAGTTGCAAGGCCCTCTCCTCCTCGCAACCCTCGAGCAGCCGCGCCAGAAACACGGCCCCGAGCAGATCGCCCAAACCGTTCGGCGCGTTGTCGATCAGCCGATGCTCCGCCAGGAGCGCATTGCGACCGGTGAGCAGAAGATTGCCGGTGCCGCCCGTCATCATCGGGACAGCCGATGTCACCAGCATGCGCGCCGGCCCGAGCGACAGGGCCGCTTCCATGATCAGTGAATTGCTGTCGAGCGTGCTGCCGACCAGCCATTGCAGTTCGTAGCGATTGGGCGTTGCGACGGAGGCCAGCGGGATCAGACTGTCGCGAACCGCAGCGGCAGTCTCCTCCGGAATGTAGAGGCCGCCAAGATCGCCCATGACAGGATCACAGACATAAAGCAGATCGGGGTTTTTCGTCCGCGCTGCCTCGACAAGCCTGGCCACTGCCGCCGGCTGTGCGGGACTGGCGAAATAGCCGGTCAGAATTGCCTTGACCTCGCCCAGCCAGGGCGCCTTGATCAAATCATCTATTGCTTTTTCGAAGTCATCGTCGGCAAATCTTAGACGCGTCGATGGACCGTGGCCCGGATGCCATGGCAGCACCAGCGTGGGCAGGGCCCAGACCTGATGACCCAATGTCTCCAAGGCGAATACGGCCGCACGGTTTCCCACGGAACCACGCACGACATGGCTGGAGATGACGATGACAGCGCCTGGCGAATTTTCGGGCATGAGGCGATTCCGCGTTAAAAATTGAGCTTAGAACGCAATTTGATGTCAGTTTTGTCAAAAATTCAGAGAAATTTAGAGGAGGAACGCGTTTTTTTGACAATTTCTCTTCCGAATTTGCATCATACATACTTCTGCAAAACATTATTCCCAAATATGCCGGCAAAGCCGACCAAGAGGAGAGGGTACATGGCCAAGACGCGGACCACCAAGCGGGAACAACAGCTGCGAGGTGCCGGCCAGATTGCCGAAGCCCTGGGCGAGGCTTTCGTCACACCGGCAATGCTGTTTGGCCGGGCGAGCAACGACGATCTCGATCGCTATAGCCCGGAAATGCTGGCATTCTCTGCGGTGCGCGCAGCCTCGGACCTGTCGGCATGGGATCGCAAAAAGCCGCATGTCAGTATCTCGCCGGTGACCGAAGTCAGCCCGGAGGGCAATCCGGTCAGCGTCCTGTCGATTGTCGATCACAACAAGCCGTTTCTCTATGATTCGGTGATGGCGGAAGTGACAAGCGTCTACCGCGATATCTTCATGGCCGTGCACCCAATTCTGGCCATGACACCCAAGGGAGACGTTTCCCTCGCCAATCCGGATACCGATCCTGACGATGTCCTCAAGGTCAGCTACATCCAGCTGCACATTGCAACCCTCACCGATGAGCAGGCAAACGGCCTGATTCAACGCCTTCATCACGTACTCAGCCAGGTGAAAATGGCGGCCAGCGACTGGAAGCCGATGCTTGGCCTTCTGGACAATGCGCTGGCCGAACTGACGAACCTCGGGCCGGGCCGCAAGAAAGCCGATCGCGACGAAGCGGTCGCCTTCCTCGAGTGGCTGCGCGACGACAACTTCACGTTCCTGGGCATGCGGGAGTACATCTATTCCGGCGAGGGCACAGACGCCACCGTCGAGCGCGGCAAGGGCAAAGGCCTTGGCATACTCTCCGACCCGGATGTTCTGGTTTTGCGCCAGGGCAAGAACCACGTCACGACGACACCCGAAATCCTCGCCTTCCTGCAGGGGCCGGACTTCCTGATCGTCACCAAGGCGAATGTGAAATCCGTGGTGCACCGCCGTGCCTATATGGACTACATCGGGGTGAAGCGTTTCGGACCGGACGGCAAGGTCGTCGGCGAATTGCGGCTCGTCGGCCTGTTCACGTCCACCGCCTATACGCGCTCGGCCAACCAGATCCCCCTGCTTCGCGCCAAAATCGAAAAGGTCGTCGAATATTTCGACTTCGATCCGCAGAGCCATTCCGGCCGCATGTTGCAGAATACGCTGGAAAGCTATCCACGCGATGATCTGTTCCAGATCGAGCCGGAAATGCTGGCGAAATTCAGCGAACAGATCAACGATCTTTCGGAGCGTCCGCGCGTGCGCGTGTTGCCGCGTATCGATCAGTTCGACCGCTTCGTCTCGCTGATCGTCTATGTCCCGCGTGAAGACTACAATTCGATGGTGCGCGAAAAGATCGGCACCTATTTCAAGACCGTCTATGACGGCCATGTCTCCGCCTACTATCCGGCTTTCCCGGAAGGTGGCGTTGCACGTGTGCACATCATCATCGGCCGCTCGGAGGGCAAGACTCCACGAATTCCGCAGGCCAAGCTTGAAGAGGCCGTTCGCGAGATTACCGCACGCTGGAGCGATCGCTTCATCTCGCTGGCCGGCGCCGACGCGCCGCAACTGGATGTCAGCCAGGCTTTTCAGGAAGCCTTTGCCCCGGAAGAGGCGGTCGCCGACCTGAAGCATATCGAGGCATGCCTTGCCGGCGCACCGCTCTCCATCGCCTTCCATCAGGTGGCAGGCGCACAAGATCCGCTGCTGTATCTGAAAATCTTCCATTCCGGCCATCACCTGCCGCTGTCGCGACGCGTGCCTCTGCTGGAAAACCTCGGCTTCGGCGTCATCAGCGAGCGCACCTTCGATATTGGTATCGCCAGCACCAACCCGGATGAAAAGCCCGGCAGGCTGGTCGTCCTGCATGACATGGAACTTCAGGTTCTCGGTGGCGGCAATTTCGATATCGCGCGCCAGGGCCGGGAAATCGAGGAAGCCTTCATCGCAGCCTTTACCGGCACCGTCGACAATGATGCCTATAACCGTCTGGTTCTCAATGCCGGCCTCAATGCCCGCGAGGCATCGGTGCTGCGCGCCTATGGTGCCTATCTTCGCCAGGCCGGGTTCGTCTTCTCGCAGGGCTACATTGCCGAAACGCTGAACAAATATGCCGCAATCGCAACCGATCTGGTTCGTCTTTTCCGCAACCGCCTTGATCCATCCTTGAACGAGAAAAGCCGCGCAAAGCGGTCGATCGAACTTCACCAGGCGCTGGAGAGCAGTCTCGCGGCGGTCCCGAGCCTGGACGAGGATCGCATCCTACGGCGCTACATCAACGCCATCGAGGCGACGCTCAGAACGAATTTCTTCCAGAAAGGCTATATCGACAGCGACCGGCCGATGCTGGCGTTCAAGTTTGACCCGCACCGGCTCGACGGTCTGCCGGAACCACGCCCGTTCCGGGAAATCTTCGTCTACGGGGTCGAGGTCGAAGGTGTTCACCTGCGTTTCGGCAAGGTGGCCCGCGGCGGCCTGCGCTGGTCGGATCGCGCCCAGGACTATCGCACCGAGGTGCTCGGCCTGGTCAAGGCCCAGCAGGTCAAGAACGCCGTTATCGTGCCGGTTGGTGCCAAGGGCGGCTTCTATCCCAAGCTGCTGCCGCCTGCGAGCAACCGTGAGGCCTGGCTGTCCGCCGGCACCGAAGCTTACAAGACCTATATCCGCACGCTGCTCTCGATCACCGACAATATTGTCGGGGGGGACATCGTCGCGCCGGCAGATACCCTGCGGCTGGATGAGGACGATCCCTATTTCGTCGTCGCAGCCGACAAGGGTACGGCGACATTCTCAGACACAGCAAACGGCCTTGCCCAGGCAGCAGGCTTCTGGCTCGACGACGCTTTTGCCTCGGGCGGTTCCGCCGGCTACGACCACAAGAAGATGGGCATCACCGCCCGCGGTGCCTGGGAAACGGTCAAGCGCCACTTCCGCGAGATCGACACCGACATCCAGACCACGCCCTTTACCGTGGCCGGCGTCGGCGACATGTCGGGCGACGTCTTCGGCAATGGCATGCTGCTCTCCGAACAGATCAGACTGATCGCGGCTTTCGACCATCGCGATATCTTCATCGATCCGGACCCGGACACGGCCCGTTCGTTTGCCGAGCGCAAGCGCATGTTCGCGCTGCCGCGCTCCAGTTGGCAGGACTATGACCGCAAGGCACTCTCGCCGGGCGCCATGATCATCTCGCGCGCGGAAAAGTCCGTCACCCTGACACCGGAAGCCGCGGCGGCCATCGGACTGGAAACCCGGACCGCCTCGCCCTTCGACATTCTGACCGCGATCCTCAAAGCACCCGTCGATCTCATGTGGTTCGGCGGCATCGGCACCTATATCAAGGCTGCCGGCGAGACCGATGCCGAAGTTGGCGACCGCGCCAACGACGCGATCCGCATCACTGCGACGGAAGTTCGCGCCAAGGTGATCGGCGAGGGTGCCAATCTCGGCGTGACCCAGAAGGGCCGCATTGCCTATGCCCTGAATGGCGGCCGGGTGAATTCGGACGCGATCGACAATTCGGCTGGCGTCAATTCGTCCGACCTTGAAGTCAACATCAAGATCGCATTTTCGCCGGCCATGGCCGAAAAGCGCCTGACCCGCGACAAACGCAACAAGCTGCTGGTCGAGATGACCGACGAAGTGGCCGAACTGGTGCTGCGCAACAACTATCTCCAGTCGCTGTCGATCTCGTTGACGGAAGCGAAGCATGCCGGAAACCGTGAAGAGCTGAGCCGGCTCATGGATTATCTGGAAGGTCTCGGCAAATTGAACCGCAAGGTCGAGACCCTGCCGGATGCGGCCGCGGTCGCCGAACGTTACGTCTCCGGAAAGACCCTGACTCGACCGGAAATCGGCGTGCTCCTGTCCTATGCCAAGATCGTGCTGTTCGATCAGCTGATCCCGTCCGATCTTCCGGACGACCCCTATTGCCAGAGCACCCTGTCGAACTATTTCCCGGCCGGCATGCGCAAAAGCTTTGCCTCCGACATTGCAGTCCACCGTCTGCGCCGAGAAATCATTGCAACGGTCCTGGCAAACCATGCGATCAACCGCGGCGGGCCGGGATTTGTCGTGGCCGTCAGCGACGCAACGGGGGCAGCTCCCGACGCCGTGGTGAAAGCGGGGCTGGTCACCCGCGATGCGCTGAATCTCACGGCTCTCTGGGACAAGCTCGACAATCTGGACGCCAAGCTCTCCGGCCAAACGCAGAATCGCCTCTACGGCATTGTCACCGAAGTCTATGTCGGCATGACGCGTCTGCTACTGGATACCGGGCTGGCTACCGGCCCGATCAGTGCGGCCGTGACCCAATTGAAGGCTGCCGTCAAATCGGCAGGGCCGGTCTTCGCCGGTGCATTGCCGGCGCTGCTGCGCCAGTATTTCGACGAACAGGTGGCCGGACTGATTTCTGCGGGTGCACCGGAAGAGATCGCGGTGGAAGTCGTCAACCTTCAGACATTGCTGCTGCTTCCGGAAATCATGCAGATTGCGGATCGTACAAAGGCAAGCCTGGCACGGGCGATGGACGGATTCTTTGCCGTCTCGGAAGCCTTCCGCATTGGCCGCATCATAGAGAATGCCCGCAGGCTTCAACCGACGGACCAATATGATAGCCTGGCGCTGACAAGAAGCATCGATCGCATCGGCGCAGCCCGCCGCGAGATCGTTTGCGCAGCACTCATTGCCCATGAAGGTCACAAGCAGCCTGTCCAGGCATGGCTTGCCAATGACACGCTGCGCATCGAGCGGATCGGCAAGGAAATTGCCGCGCTGGTCGACAGCGGCGAGCCAAGTATCTCGAAAATGGCGGTCGCTGCCGGCCTGCTCGGCGATCTTGCACAAGGTCCTGCAAGGTGACAGTGTCCCGGCACCAAGCCGGGGATGATGCATGAACGGATCGGCCGTAACCGACAACAATGTCACTGGACGCCTCAATCGGGGCGTCCTTAGCTGGATGTTCTTCGACTGGGCGGCACAGCCGTTTTTCACGGTGGTCACCACTTTCATCTTTGGCCCTTATTTCGTGGCGAGGATGACCAGCGATCCGGTTTCTGCCCAAGCTTCGTGGAGCAATGCAGCGACCATCTCGGCGATTGTCATCGCCATCCTTGCACCCATCCTGGGGTCGATTGCCGATGAATCCGGCTCACGAAAGCCGTGGATCGCTTTCTTTGCTGTGATCAAGATCATCTGTCTTCTGGGTCTCTGGCTGGCTGCACCTGGTGTTTCGGTCGGATTGATCATGGTTCTGATGATCTTCGCCAGCATTGCCGCGGAGTTTTCGATCGTCTTCAACGATTCGATGATGACCCGGCTCGTCAGCCAGCGCGATGTCGGGCGCGTGTCTAATATCGCCTGGGGTCTCGGCTATCTCGGCGGCATGATCGTGCTGATCGCGATCGTTCTGCTGATCGCGGCAAATCCGACCACCGGCCTGACGCTGATCGGTATTCCACCGCTGTTCGGTCTCGACCCCGTCGCCGGCGAGGATGCACGCATCACCGGGCCGATTTCGGCGATTTGGTATCTCATCTTCATTCTGCCGATGTTTCTTTTCACCCCGGATGCGGCCCGCGGAAAGCCACTCGGCCAGGCAATCAACTCGGGCCTGAAGGAGATTGGCAACACGCTGTCGGAGGTCCGGCAGCGGACGGCGATCCTGCGCTTTCTCGTCGCACGGATGATCTACCAGGACGGCGTCAACGGGTTGTTGATCCTGGGCGGCGTCTTCGCGGCCGCGATGTTCGGCTGGTCGACGATGGAAATGGGCGTTTACGGCATCATCCTGAACGTCGTCGCGATCTTCGGATGCCTGATTGCCAGCCGCATCGACCGCCTAATCGGATCGAAAAATGTTGTCTTGATCAGCCTCTGCATGCTGATTGCCGCAACGCTCGGCATCATCTCCACCGGCCCGGATTTCACCCTTTTCGGATTTGTCGGCCTGCCTATCACCACCACCGACGGTCTGTTCGCCACGCCGGCTGAAAAGGCCTATATCCTCTATGGACTGCTGATCGGCCTGTCGTTCGGCCCTGTCCAGGCCTCGTCCCGCTCCTATCTGGCGCGCAGTGTGAAGCCGCACGAGGCCGGGCGCTATTTCGGCATCTACGCACTTTCGGGACGAGCCACGAGCTTCATGGCCACCCTGTCCTTCTCCGTTCTGACGACCTGGACCGGTTCGCCGCGCGTCGGCATGGCCAGTATGTTGGTTTTCCTGGTGGTGGGACTGGTCATCCTCTGGAACACCGCCTATCCGGCCGGCGACGACACGCCCACCCTGGCGTGAAACACAAAAAAGGCCGGCTGCGGAGACGCAACCGGCCATTCTCTATCCAAATTTCAAACCATCAGTGGCGGAAATGGCGAACGCCCGTGAACACCATGGTCACGCCGTGTTCGTCAGCAGCCGCGATCACTTCCTCGTCGCGCATCGAGCCACCGGGCTGGATAACAGCCGTAGCGCCCGCCGCGATCGCGGCCAGCAGGCCATCGGCGAAGGGATAAAAGGCTTCCGAGGCAACGGCCGCGCCCTTGGTCAGCGGCGTCGTCAGACCAAGCGCCTTGGCGGCATCTTCCGCCTTGAGCGCCGCAATGCGAGCCGAATCGACACGGCTCATCTGGCCGGCACCGATGCCGGCCGTCTGACCGTTCTTGGCATAGATGACCGCATTCGACTTCACATGCTTGGCGATCTTGAAGGCAAATTTCATGTCTTCAAGCTCGGTTGCCGTCGGCGCGCGCTTGGTGACCACCTTGAGGTCGAGATCCTCGACCAGAATGTTGTCGCGGCTCTGCACCAGAAGGCCGCCGGAAACCGTCTTTGCCATCAGGCCGCGCGAGCGCGGGTCGGGCAGGGCACCAGTGGTCAGCAGGCGCAGATTGGGCTTTGCCGCGATGATCGCCTTGGCTTCATCCGTTACCGAAGGCGCGATGATGACTTCGGTGAACAGCTTGACGATTTCCTGCGCGGTCGCGGCATCCAGCATCTGGTTGAGCGCGATGATGCCACCGAAGGCGGAAACGGAATCGCAGGCGAGGGCACGCTGGTAGGCCTCGACCAGCGTCGAGCCGGTCGCAACGCCGCAGGGGTTGGCATGCTTGATGATCGCGCAGGCGGGACCGTTTTCCGGCGCAAACTCGGCAACGAGTTCGAACGCGGCATCCGTGTCATTGATGTTGTTGTAAGACAGCTGCTTGCCCTGCAGCAGGGTCGCCGTGGCGACACCCGGGCGGTTTTCGCCGGTGACATAGAAGCCGGCGCTCTGGTGCGGGTTCTCGCCGTAGCGCATCTTTTCCTTCAGGGCGCCGCCAACCACGCGGTAGGCCGGCATCTCGATTTCCAGCGCTTCGGCAAACCAGTTGGAGATTGCGGCGTCATAGGCCGCAGTCCGGGCATAGGCCTTGGCGGCCAGCCGCTGGCGAAGCGCATAGGTGGTCTGACCGTCATTCTGCGCCAGGGCCTCGATCACGTCACCATAGTCGGCAGCATCGGTCACCACCGTGACATAAGCATGGTTCTTCGCCGATGCACGGATCATCGCCGGACCGCCGATATCGATATTCTCGACCGTTGTCGGATAGTCGCCGCCGGCTGCGCACACCTGCTCGAACGGGTAGAGATTGATGACCGAGAGATCGATCGCCTCGATACCATGTGTTTTCATGGCCTCGACATGCTCGGCATCGTCGCGGATCGACAGCAGGCCACCATGCACCAGCGGGTGCAGCGTCTTGACACGGCCGTCCATGATCTCGGGAAACCCGGTGATCTCCGACACATCGGTCACCGGCAGGCCGGCAGCGGCAAGGGCCTTGTGCGTGCCGCCGGTCGACAGCAGCCGAACGCCGCGCTGGTGCAGCGCCTGGGCAAACTCGACGATCCCCGTCTTGTCGGAAACCGAAAGCAGGGCAGTGCGAACACGCACGAGGTCTGGGGCGGGAATTTTCTTGGAAACGACGGCCATGGTTCAGCTCCGATCTGACGGGCGCCCGTCGAAAAGATCAGTATGACGGACGCGATGCCGCCGCCTAGCACAGCTGGGCCCCAGAACCAACAGTCTATGCGTGATGTGCGAGAAACCAGCGAATTTCCGGGCCGTGAAAGGCAATTTCCAGCTGCTGCGATGGCCGCACGCCGGAGACATCGGCAAAAAAGAATATCTTCGGCGATCTCGACCTCGCCGACCGGCAGCGAAAAGACCCAGCTCTCGCCATCCGGCGCGATCAGCCGAACCCTGCGCTCATCCATGCGCTCAAGCGAGATGGCCGGATGAATGTGGAACCGCGCGATGGCCGGTTCGGATGGAAGCTCTGGGGCGGGTAACCCTTCCGGCAGGAGAAACCTGTCCCGGCCGGCGATCTTTGTACCGGCCTCGTTGATCCGCACCTCGCGCTCGTGCAGCACGCCGAAACGCGCCAGATAGCCATCGTGGCTCGCCGACAGGCGGTCGCTGCCATCAGGGCCGGTCTGTCGGCTGATTTCCACCTTGGCAACGCCGGCAACCAACAGCGGGCCAAGGAAACCGGATGAGGCAATCCGGGCCGAGGACATGTCGCCGATCGCCACCGTTGAATGGGCAGCCGAAGTGCGCGCCAGTTGGCGGAGCTTTTCTCCCGCAAAGCGGGGAGATCCGCTATTAACGATGAAGCGGTTGCGACCCGACGAGAGCTCGAGCGACAGGCAACCTGCATGCGCGGTCCGTGACAGGGATCCCGATGGCGCATGGCCGGTGTCCAGCAGCATCACGGTGTCACCACCGGAAAGACGTTGATAGGCGGCATGCGGCAAGGCCTTGAATGGCTGGCCCGCTGTTTCATCATAACGCAGGACCGACATCAGGTCGGTGGCAAGTGTCGAACTAGCACCATTGAACAGCGCAAGATCGCCACTGCTATGGCGAAAAAATCGCACGGCGGGATACATCCGGTCGATCGCCGGGATCAGGCGTTGCGGCACGTCGTGGCCAAGATTGATATATGTCTGGCGAAGCGGCAGCAGGTCGAAGAGCAATTCGACCGCCGCCTGCGGATTGCGCGAGACATGACTGCCGTCCGGCAGGATCTGGCGTTCCAGTTCACGATTGAGCTGACGGCCCGCGCGGCGAATGGCCGAAGAGCGCGCTTCCGTTGAAATCGACGCCATCGCCAGCGCAATACGCGCCCGAAGGCGCGGCAGTCCTTCCGGCAAGAAACCGGCAATTCGATGCAGATAGCCGATCTGATAACTGAGCGACGCCATGAAACGCCGATAGAAGCCGGCATCGGCATCCTGAAGCACGACCGGTGAATGCGAGAGCCAGGCAACGATACGTTGCGCGACAACATCGGCGTCCCAGGCGATGCCCGTCACACGTCCGCCATGCAGATGGATCCACTGATCGACGACCCAGCGGGCGTTCTCGCAGGCCGCATGCGATTTGTCGGCCCGGATATGGCGCAACCAGCCGAACCCGTGCAGGCGCACAGCGAACTGCTGGGACGGCAGCTCAAGATCGAATGGCGATTGCCGGTCGGCATCCAGCACCCGGCCGGCAAGCGGATAACGCCCTTGGAAAATCTCTTCCGCCACGAATGGATCGATAGCTCGAAGGTCCGTTGGCGCGACAACCAGACGCATGGCACGAAAACCCGCACGGCCGCTGAACACAGGCAATGCCAGCGAGATTGCCAGCCCCGTTCTGCGCCAGCTCTCCGCAAGATACAGAGAGATCAGTCTCCGACGATCAGAAATTCGCATTCTCATTCCCGTTGCTGCGGCCGGTAACTATAGGTTTTTCCAAGGAAAATTCAGATAATCTTTAGGGCGCAAGCCGTCCTTCAAATCGCTTCATGACAAATCAGCCGATCGCAAAGGCAAAGTTCATAGCGACTAGGCCGACGGGCAAGGAACGCCCGTCAGCCAGTTTTCAGGTTCCAACAGTTTTATTGAATATTTCGCTAAGTTTTAGCAATTACGCAAGCGTAGAATCCATCGAGACCACCTTCAGCGTGCAACATCGCAGGCGTGGTACGGAATTCTCCGCGATCGCTGATCGCCGCCTCCAAGCCTGGCCAATTCTCCTTGCGGATCGGAACAAGCTTCAACTCCTGATGGTCGGCCAAAACCCGTTCCACGACCTGCTCTCCCTCGGAGGGATCGACGGAGCAGTTAGAGAAGACGATTCGGCCGCCCGGGGCGAGCAAAGTAATGGCATGCCGAAGCAGCTTTTCCTGCAACGCGGCGAGCTTGGCGATGTCTTCGGCATCCTTGCTCCACAGGACATCGGGATGTCGGCGGGTGGTACCGGTGGAGGAGCAGGGTGCATCGAGCAGAATGGCGTCGTAAACCTTGCCAGTATCGAGTTCCAGCAGATTGCTTGTGACGAATTCCGCAGAAAGACGAAGCCGCTCCAGGTTGGACTGAAGCCGCTTGAGACGGGACGCGGATTGCTCGACAGCAGTCACTTGCGCGCCAGCGAGCACAAGTTGGGCTGTTTTGCCGCCCGGTGCAGCACATAGATCGGCGACGCGCTTGCCGGTAAGGTCGCCGAAGAGCTTGGCCGGAATGCCGGCAGCGGCGTCCTGAACCCACCACTCGCCATCCTCGAAACCTTCGAGCGAGGGAATACTGCCCTTGAACGGCGCCAAGCGCACGGTACCGGTCGGCAGGACCGTGCCGCCAAGTTTTTCGGCCCAGCCCTGGGCATCGCTCTTGACCGTAAGGTCAATCATCACCGGCTGTAGCTGCGCCTCGGCGATCGCCAGGGCATGATCCAGGCCATAGACTGCGATCAGGCGTTTCAGGAACCACTCCGGCATGCAGGGTATGTCGTTGACCCATTCGAGCAGCGCTTCCTTTTCACGCCCCACGCGGCGAAGGATCGCGTTTACCAGCTTGGCGAAGCGGCGGCTGCGCGGGTCGCGATTGGCCTGCTCGACGGCAAGATCGACGGCCGAGTGGTCCGGGACATCAAGATAGAGCATCTGCGCTGCGGCAACGACCAGCAGGTGATGCAGTGAGCGGGCGCCTTCCGGCAGAGGCGTGTCCAGGAGCTCGTGCAGGATTGCTTCGATGCGCGGCAGATGGCGAAGCGCGCTGTGCAGGATCGCGCGAACCAGGCCGCGATCGGCTTCGTTCAGCGCCCGGAATGCCGGGTTGCCGTGTTCTGCGTCGAGCATGCCGTCCAGCGGCGTCTTGCGTTCGATCACGGCCGCAAGCAGGCGCGATGCAGCGATACGCGCATCCAGACCCGGTTTTGTTTCCGCCTGTTCCGTCGGACGGGACCCGCCATTGCCCTTGTGAAAGTGCTTCTGCGGTTTTCCCGGTGCTTTATCGTTCAAGACCATGGTCCTTTGGGCGGTTCGGAGTTGCCACGTCCCCATCCGGTATTCGGAACGGAACGCGCTTTGGGCCTTGCATTAGCAGCGGGACCGGTTGGCGTCGATACCCCCGGCCCAATGTCGGTCATCGCCATCAGCGCTTCGATACGGTTGCGCGTGTCTGGGTGGGTCGAAAACAGATTGTCCATGCGCCGTCCGCTGAGCGGATTGATGATGAACATATGTGCGGTCGCTGGATTGCGCTCGGCATCCATGTTTTCGATATGCGATGCATCGCCGGCAATTTTCTGCAATGCGGACGCAAGGCCCCGGGGATTGCCACAAATCTCGGCGCCACGCCGGTCGGCGGCATATTCCCGTGTTCGGCTGATCGCCATCTGAACCACCATCGCCGCCAGCGGCGCAACAATCATGGCCACAATAACCCCGATGAAACCGAACGGATTGCTGCGCTCGTCGCGATTTCCGGAAAACAGGAAGGCGAAGTTCGACAGCATCGAGATCGCACCGGCGAGCGTCGCGGTAATCGTCATCGTCAGCGTATCGCGGTTTTCGATATGCGCCAGCTCATGGGCCATCACGCCTGCGACTTCCTGAGGATTGAGGCGCTGCAGCAGGCCGGTCGAGGCGGCAACAGCCGCGTTCTGCGGATTGCGGCCAGTTGCAAACGCATTCGGTTGCGGACTGTCGAAAACGTAGACGCGCGGCATCGGCAGATTGGCATTGCGCGCCAGATCCTTGACCATCAGGTAGAATTCCGGCGCAGTCCGCTCATCGACCTCCTGCGCCCGGTAGGAGGAGAGAACCATTCGGTCCGAGTTCCAGTAGGAAAAGAAGTTCATGCCCGCGGCAACGACGAATGCGATGATCATCCCGCCGCGGCCGCCGATCAGAAAGCCGACGCCCATGAAGAGCGCCGTCATGAAGGCAAGCAGCATTGCCGTGCGCATGAAGTTCATGTCCTGCTCCTCTGAGATTCATGATCGGCAACAGACCTGTTGCCGATTTCACCTGTTGATTTAAAAAGCGGCAATGCCAATTTCAATGTTTGCGCATAAAAACCGCGAAATAGAGGTCTCATCATGTCAGACGATCAGGAACAGGAAGTCGCGGTCCGGGAACCACCCCGCGAACTGAGCCCTGCAGCCCAGCGCGCGCTTGCGGAAGCCGAGGAACGGCGCAAGCGGCAAACGCCAGCAGAGCCCGTGCCGGAAATCGGCGGTCGCGGCGGCGCGGATCCAGCGCGTTTCGGTGACTGGGAGATCAAGGGCCGCGCGATCGACTTCTAGCCTGAAAATATACCTATTGATGGCGCGGCAATATCGGAATATATTCCTGTCATGTTCAGATATCGCTTCTCATGGTTGCTCTTGACAATGATCGCGCTTGCGACAGGCCCTTGCCATGCGGGTCAGACGCTTGATGGTCCGGTGCTGGCCGAGGTGGTGCGGGTTATCGATGGCGACACCGTTCTGGTCGAAGCAATGCCGTGGCCTGACCATCGTATCAGCACCTATGTGCGCTTGCGCGGCATCGATGCGCCGGAGCTTAAGTCGCGTTGCCCGGCTTTCCGAGCAGCAGCACGCGAGGCGCAGGATCAATTGACCGCACTCATATCGGACCAGCAGCGCGTGTCCCTGGTCGATATATCCGGCGACAAGTATTTCGGGCGCGTGGTCGCCACTCTGGTGCTCTCAGATGGCCGGAGTCCTGCAGATCTTCTGCTTGAGGCCGGTCTTGTCGAACCTTATGCCGGCAAGGCCAAGCCACGGCATTCGTGCCCTGTCACATAAATACGAAGGGCTCCTCCTGGCGGGGGAGCCCTTCTGTTTTCACTGCAGGCTGATCAAGAAGCGCTGCGGTTTTGCCGGTTGTCGATCAGATCATCGACGACGGCCGGATCAGCCAGCGTCGATGTATCGCCGAGCGCGCCAAAATCGTCCTCCGCGATCTTGCGCAGGATACGCCGCATGATCTTGCCGGAACGGGTCTTCGGCAGGCCCGGGGCAAACTGGATCTTGTCAGGCGTTGCGATCGGGCCGATCTCGGTGCGCACATGCTTGACGAGATCCTGGCGCAGCGCATCCGTTCCGTCATGTCCTGCCATCAGGGTCACATAGCAATAGATGCCCTGGCCCTTGATGCCGTGCGGATAGCCGACGACGGCGGCCTCAGAGACAAGATGATGGGAAACCAGCGCCGATTCCACCTCAGCCGTCCCCAGCCTGTGGCCGGAGACGTTGAGGACGTCATCGACGCGACCCGTGATCCAATAATAACCGTCCTCATCGCGCCGGCAGCCGTCACCGGTGAAATATTTCCCCTTGTAGGTCGAGAAATAGGTCTGCACATAGCGCTCGTGATCGCCATAAACGGAACGGGCCTGGCCCGGCCAACTGTCGATGATGCACAGATTGCCGTCTGCGGCTCCCTCCAGCACCTTGCCTTCATTGTCGACGAGTTCCGGCTTGATACCGAAGAAGGGAAGGGTGGCCGAACCGGGTTTCAGTGCGGTCGCGCCCGGCAGAGGCGTGATCATGATACCTCCCGTCTCGGTCTGCCACCAGGTATCGACAACCGGGCAGCGCTGGTCGCCGACCACGTTGTAATACCATTCCCAGGCTTCCGGATTGATCGGCTCGCCGACAGAACCGAGCAGCCGGAGGCTGGAGCGCGAAGAGCGTTTCACAAACTCGTCGCCGACGCCCATGAGCGAGCGGATCGCCGTTGGTGCCGTATAGAAGATGTTGACCTTGTGCTTGTCGATCACTTCCCAGAAGCGGCCCTGATCGGGAAAATTCGGCACGCCTTCGAACATCAGCGTCGTCGCGCAATTGGCCAGCGGTCCATAGACGATATAGGAATGGCCGGTCACCCAGCCGACATCGGCCGTGCACCAGTAGACATCGCCATCGTGATAATCGAAGACATATTCATGCGTCATCGAGGCATAGACCAGATAACCGCCGGTCGTGTGCATCACGCCCTTCGGTTTGCCTGTCGAGCCTGACGTGTAGAGGATGAACAGCGGATCTTCAGCCTTCATCTTTGCCGGTGGGCAATCGCCCTTCACCGTCACGATTTCCTGGTGATACCAGACATCCCGGCCGGGAGCCCAGCCGATCTTGCCGCCGGTTCGGCGCACGACCAGGACCTTGTTGACGATCACATACTGCTTGGCAGCAATATCGATGGCGATATCGGTGTTTTCCTTGAGCGCCACCGGCTTTCCACCGCGCACGCCTTCATCACAGGTGATGACGAAGGTCGATTCGCAGTCGACGATACGCCCGGCCAGCGCTTCCGGCGAAAAGCCGCCAAAGACCACCGAATGGATAGCGCCGATGCGGGCACAGGCGAGCATTGCATACGCCGCCTCCGGGATCATCGGCATATAGATGGTGACGCGATCACCCTTCTTCACGCCGTGCTTCTTCAGCACGTTCGCCATGCGGCAGACGTGATCATAGAGCTCATTATAGGTGATTTTCTTGTCGATATACGGATTGTCACCTTCCCAGATGATCGCCACCCGTTCGCCATTGGTCTTCAGATGGCGATCGATACAGTTGTAGGAGACGTTCGTCAGGCCGTCTTCGAACCACTTGACCGGGACCTTGCCCTTGAAAGACGTGTTCTTGACCTTGGTATAAGGCTTGAACCAGTCGATACGCTTGCCGTGCTTGCCCCAGAATTTTTCGGGATCCTCGATGCTTTCCTCATACCACTTGCGATACTTGTCTTCATCGATCAGGGCCTGGGCTTTCGCCGACTTGAGCACCGGATAGGTCTTGGCTGACATTAACTCCTCCTCATTGAACGGCCAGGACTGTCGGACTGCGGACCGTCCTCCTCGGGCCTCTTGCACCCATTCTTATCAACTAAGATGCGTCCAGCAATTAGACAAAGGTCATTCGTTACTTCGCGAATTGCAATTTCGTTACATAATCGGTATAAGGACGCCGAATTCCCGGAAATAGTGGTTTAAACCCACGGCTCGCGACAACCGGCGCGGACCTTAGAAGGATTGTATCCATGGCACAGACATTGCTTATGCCGAAGGCAACGGCCGTATGGCTCGTCGACAATACCGCGCTGTCATTCGACCAGATCGCCCAGTTCTGCAAACTGCACCCGCTCGAAGTCAAGGCGATTGCCGATGGCGAAGCGGCGCAGGGCATCAAGGGCCTGGACCCGATCGCGACTGGCCAGCTGTCTCGCGACGAGATCGCCCGGGCTGAAAAAGACGTGAACCACAAGCTGAAGATTTCAGAACCGAAGGTTCGGGTTCCCGAATCCAAGCGCCGTGGTCCGCGTTACACCCCGGTCTCCAAGCGTCAGGATCGTCCGAACGCGATCCTCTGGCTGGTTCGCAACCACGCGGAGCTGAAGGACGCACAGATCTCCCGTCTGGTTGGCACGACAAAATCGACCATCGAGCAGATCCGCGAGCGCACCCACTGGAACTCGACCAACCTGACGCCGATGGATCCTGTCACGCTGGGGCTCTGCAGCCAGATCGATCTCGACCTGGAAGTCGAGAAGGCCTCCAAGGGCCGTCCGCTGCCGACCGCTGCCGAACTCGGCGCCACGCTGCAGGCCGCCACCGAGACCGAAAACCTCGACTTCGGCTATGGCCGCGACCGCGACGAAGAAAAGACGATCGACGCCAACGCCGTATTCGCCAAGCTGCAGTCGCTCAAGTCCGACCGCAACAAGGACGAGGATGACGATCAGTACTGATCGTCTTCCGGTTTCAACAGACATCGAGCCCCGGTCGCAGCAGTGCCCGGGGCTTTTCTTTGTCCAGGCAGGCGGCCGCCATCCGACGCAGCTTCGGCCAGATCAGGCAGCCACCTGGCCACAGGCTTTGAGCACGGCGGAAATCTCGTCCAAGACAATCGAATCATCGATCGTCGCCGGCATTTTCCACGGAAGGCCATCTGCGATTTTCTGCATCGTCCCGCGCAGGATCTTGCCTGAGCGTGTCTTGGGCAGGCGATCGACCATCAGCACCATTTTGAAGGCGGCAACAGGACCGATCTCATCACGCACCAGCTGCACCACCTCTTTCGAGATCGCCGCATGGTCTCGATGGACATTCTTCTTCAAGACCAGGAAGCCGCAGGGAATCTGCCCTTTGAGCTCGTCCGCAATGCCGATCACGGCACATTCTGCCACATCCGGATGCATCGCGCAGACCTCTTCCATTGCGCCTGTCGACAACCGGTGTCCCGCACAGTTGATGATGTCATCCGTGCGCGCCATGACAAAAACATAGCCGTCGTTGTCGATTACGCCAGCATCGGCGGTCTTGTAGTAGCCGGGGAATTCTTCGAGGCAGGATGTCCTGAACCGCTCGTCGGCCTCCCAGAATGTCACGAGGCAGCCGGGAGGAAGGGGCAATTTCACGACGATATTGCCCAACGTTCCCGGTACCACGGCATGACCGGCATCATCCAGCACCTCCAGGCCATAACCCGGCATCGGTTTTGCCGGCGAACCGTGCTTCACCGGCAGGAGCCCGAGGCCAGCTGGATTGGCGGCAATCGCCCAGCCCGTCTCGGTCTGCCACCAGTGATCGATGATCGGGATTTTCAGAATGCGCTCGGCCCATTTCAGGGTTTCAGGATCGGCGCGTTCGCCGGCCAGGAAAAGCGCGCGCAAGCCCGACACGTCGTAGCGCCCGACATGCTCTCCCTCCGGATCGTCGCGCCGGATCGCCCGAAAAGCCGTCGGCGCAGTAAAAAGCGCCTTCACATCATGATCGGCGACTACGCGCCAGAAAGTACCTGCATCCGGCGTCCCGACCGGTTTTCCCTCGAAGATTACCGTCGCATTGCCGGCCAGCAAAGGGCCGTAGACGATGTAGGAATGGCCAACGACCCAACCAATATCGGAGGCAGCCCAGAAGACTTCACCCGGCTTCACCCCGTAGATATTGGCCATGGTCCAGTTGAGTGCCACCATATGCCCGCCATTGTCGCGAACCACGCCCTTCGGCTGGCCGGTGGTTCCGGATGTGTAGAGAATGTAGAGCGGATCGGTCGCCAGAACCGGGGTGCAATCAACCGTCGTGCCACTGACCTTCTCCACCTCGATCGCCTGGGCAAGGTCGACATCGCCATGCTCGTAGCGCAAGGGCGCGTGATACTGGTCACGCTGCAGGATGAGGCAGCAATTGGGCTTCACCCTGGCCATGTCGATCGCATGGTCGAGCAGCGGCTTGTATGGAACGATGCGTCCCGGTTCCAGGCCGCAGCTCGCGCCGATGATGACCTTTGCACCGCAATCGTCAATGCGCGTCGCCAATTCATGCGCGGCAAAACCGCCGAAGACGACGGAATGCACGGCACCCAGGCGTGCGCAGGCCAGCATGGAGAAGACAGCCTCCGGGATCATCGGCATGTAGATGATGACCCGGTCGCCTTTGCCGACACCATGATTGCGAAGAACGGCGGCAATGGCGCTCACCTCGACCAGCATCTGATCATAGGAATAGCGGGCCGTCTGTCCGGTCATCGGACTATCGTAAATCAGGGCGGTCTGCGCGCCGCGGCCGTCCGCTATATGCCTGTCTATGCAATTGTAGCAGGTATTGGTTTCGCCGCCGATAAACCATCGACCATAAGGCCCCTGATCCGGATCAAAGGTTTTTTCCGGTGGCTTGAACCAATGTATCTGCTCGGCCGCGCGACGCCAGAACCCTTCCGGGTCCGCCTGCCACAGGGCATAGGTCTCCTGATAGCTCCCACGCATGCCGATCCTCCCGATGCCACGCAAGCCACTTGTTCTGGCGGCAAGTGTAGGAAGCCGTCAGCCCGGTGGAAACCCAGACGAAAGCGCTATGCCAAAGGTCGTAGAAAACTTAGCGACGACCAAAAATAGCGGATCCGACGCGAACGGTTGTCGCGCCAAAGCCAATCGCCGTCTCGAAATCGCCAGACATGCCCATGGACAAGCGTGCGACATCGTTTTCACCAGCGAGCTTGGCCAAGAGGGCGAAATGCGGGCCTGGGTTTTCATCAACGGGCGGAATGCACATCAGCCCTTCGACATTCAACCCCAACTCGTCGCGGCATAGCCGCACGAATGCCGCAACATCGTCGGGGGCGATCCCGGCCTTCTGTGGCTCAAGCCCGGTATTGACCTGGATATAGAAACGCAGGGTGCGATTTTGCCGCTTGCATTCTTGGGCCAGGGTACGGGCGATCTTTTCCCGGTCAACCGTTTCGATGACATCAAAAAGCGCCACCGCTTCAGCCGCCTTGTTCGACTGCAGGGGACCGATCAGATGGAGCTCGATCCCCGTTGTTTCCGCTTGAAGCGCCGGCCATTTGCCTTGTGCCTCCTGCACCCGGTTTTCACCAAATATACGCTGGCCGGTTGCGATCACCGGTCGGATGTCATCCGCTTCAAAGGTTTTCGACACGGCGACAAGCGACACGGACTCCGGCTCACGATTGGCTTCCGTTGCGGCTTTTGCCATCCGGCCCTGAATTTCGCGCAATCTCTCTTCGACCGACATCACAACTCCTCGCAGTCTCGCTCCCGAAAGACGGATCAGGACCTTCTCGAGACAAAGTCGTTAAAGCGCCTGAATTCGCATGGCAAGTCGCATCTCGACCATCACGCAAATGGCCCCGAAAACTTGACGCTTGGCCGGTTTCGTGGTGAAGGTCAGCCCTCCTTTTTATTGCAATCCCGGAAATGCGATCCATGGCCACCGAACGTTACAATCCGCGCGACGCCGAGCCCCGCTGGCAGGCGAAATGGTCCGAAGGCAACGTCTTCACGACCGACAACAATGACGAGCGCGAGAAGTATTACGTGCTTGAGATGTTCCCTTATCCATCGGGCCGCATCCATATGGGCCACGTGCGCAACTACGCCATGGGCGACGTCGTGGCCCGCTACAAGCGCGCCCGCCGCTACAATGTGCTGCACCCGATGGGCTGGGATGCATTCGGCATGCCCGCGGAAAACGCGGCCATGAAGAACAAGGTCCACCCCAAGGCCTGGACCTACGAAAACATCGCCACGATGCGTGGTCAGCTGAAATCCATGGGCTTGTCGATCGACTGGTCGCGTGAATTCGCCACCTGCGATGTCGAATACTATCAGCGTCAGCAGCACCTCTTCCTGGATTTCATGGAAAAGGGCCTCGTCTATCGCAAGAACTCCAAGGTCAACTGGGATCCGGAAGACATGACCGTGCTCGCCAACGAGCAGGTCATCGACGGCCGCGGCTGGCGTTCCGGCGCGCTCGTCGAACAGCGCGAACTGACCCAGTGGTTTTTCAAGATCACCGATTTCAGCCAGGATCTACTCGACGCGCTCGATACGCTCGATCACTGGCCGGAAAAGGTCCGGTTGATGCAGAAGAACTGGATCGGCCGCTCCGAAGGCATGCTGGTGCGCTGGGAAGTGGCATCCGGCAGCACGCAATCGGAAGTGACCGTCTATACCACGCGTCCGGACACCTTGTTTGGCGCCTCGTTCCTGGCCATTGCCGCCGACCACCCGCTGGCAAGGGAAGCCGGCGAAAAAAATCCGGCGGTTGAAGCCTTCTGCCAGGAATGCCGCCATGCCGGCACCTCGCTTGCAGCGCTCGAAACCGCTGAAAAGAAGGGCATTGACACCGGCATCAAGGTGAAACACCCGCTTGATCCGAGTTGGGAACTGCCGGTCTATGTCGCCAACTTCGTCCTGATGGACTACGGAACAGGCGCCATCTTCGGCTGCCCGTCCGGAGACCAGCGCGACCTCGATTTTGCCCGCAAGTATGATCTGCCGGTGGTGCCGGTTGTCATGCCGCGCGACGGCGATGCCGCAGCCTTCGAGATCGGTGATACCGCCTATGTCGACGATGGCGTGATGATCAACTCCCGCTTCCTCGACGGTTTGAGCACGGAAGAGGCCTTTGAAGAGGTCGTTAGGCGCCTGACCGAACAGACCCTCGGCAATGCCGCCCAAGGCGAGCGCAAGGTCAATTTCCGCCTGCGCGACTGGGGCATCTCGCGCCAGCGTTATTGGGGTTGCCCGATCCCGGTCATTCACTGCGATGATTGCGGCGTCGTTCCGGTGCCGAAGAAAGACCTGCCGGTCAAGCTGCCCGATGACGTGACCTTCGACAAGCCCGGCAATCCGCTTGATCGCCATCCGACATGGCGCCACGTGGCCTGCCCGCATTGCGGCAAGGACGCGCGTCGTGAAACCGACACAATGGATACGTTTGTCGATTCGAGCTGGTACTTCGCCCGCTTCACCGCGCCTTGGGAAGACAATCCGACGGATCCGAAGGCCGCCAACAAATGGCTGCCTGTCGACCAGTATATCGGTGGCATCGAACACGCGATCCTCCACCTGCTGTATTCGCGCTTCTTCACCCGTGCCATGCGTGAAACCGGCCATGTCGACGTCAAAGAGCCTTTCAAGGGCCTGTTCACCCAGGGCATGGTCGTGCATGAAACCTACAGCATAGGCGACGGCCTGACCCGCGAATGGGTGGCCCCAATCGATCTGCGCATCGAGGAGACCGACGGTCTCCGCCGTGCCTTCCTGTTGAGCAACGGCACTGAGGCCAGGATCGGCTCGATCGAGAAGATGTCGAAGTCGAAAAAGAACGTCGTCGATCCAGATGACATCATCGGTTCGTACGGTGCTGATACGGCACGCTTCTTCGTCCTCTCGGATTCGCCGCCCGATCGCGATGTGATCTGGTCTGAATCCGGTGTCGAAGGCGCGCATCGTTTCGTCCAGCGCGTTTGGCGTCTGGTGTCGGAAGCGGCGGAACAGTTGAAGTCCGTTGCTGCGAATCCGGCTAAGGATGGCGAAAGTCTGGCCGTGTCCCAGGCAGCGCACAAGACGCTGAAGGCGGTTCAATCCGATCTGGACAAGCTCGCCTTCAACAAGGCGATCGCCCGCATTTATGAGCTGGTCAACACCTTGGCGACGCCCCTGGCGACCGTGGCCTCCGGGAAAGCCGATGCCGTGCTGACAGCGGCCGTTCGCAATGCGGCAGAAATCCTGGTACAGCTGATCGCACCGATGACCCCGCACCTGGCCGAGGAATGCTGGACGGTGCTTGGCAATAGCGGTCTCGTGGCTCAAGCTCCGTGGCCAAGCTACGACGAGGCACTCGTCGCCGAAAACGACGTGACAATGCCAGTTCAAATCAATGGCAAGAAGCGCGCCGAATTGACAATAAGCCGCGACGCGGACCAGAATGCGGTCAGCGAAGCGGTGCTCGCCCTTGAGCCCGTGCGGGCTGCCCTGAACGGACAGGCTCCGAAGAAGATCATCGTCGTTCCCCTAAGGATTGTGAATATTGTCCTCTAAACAGCAAGCTTCCGCGGTGCTTCGTCGTTCGATCCTGATCGGAGCAGCCCTGCTTCTCGCAGGCTGCCAGGCGCGCCCACTCTACAATAATGACGATGGCCAGACGCGCGAGGCGCTGGCCGCTATTGCCTATTCACCGGCCAATGGCCGCGTCGGGCTTGAAGTTCGCAACCGGCTGATTTTCCTGACCAGCGGCGGCTCCGGGGAGAGCGTTACGCCCCAATACAGGGTCCAGCTCGATGTTCAGAGTTCGGTCGCCGGTATTCTGCTCGACGAAGCGGCGGACACGCCGAACGCCGGCCGGGCCGTCGTCAGCGCGACCTACAACATCCGACGCATTTCCGATGACACCGCGCTCAAGGCCGGCCGCCGCGAAAGTGTTGCGCTCTTCGATTATCCGAAGCAGGAATTCGCCAAGCTTCGTGCCGTTCGCGACGCCGAGGATCGTGCGGCGCGGGAACTGGCGGAACTCGTCTATGCGGATCTTGCAATGGCGCTGGGTCGCTGATCTCAGCCATGGCCGAGATCAAGTCACACGAGTTCGAAGGATTTCTGCAAAAGTCGGTCCGCCACTACCGCGTATTCGTCATCTACGGGCCTGACCGTGGACTTGTGAATGAACGAGCGAGCCAGATTGCCAAGACGACCGGCGTCGATCTGCACGACGGATTTGCCCTTATACGGCTTGATGTCGGTGATCTCCAGTCTGATCCGGGACGCTTGCTGGATGAGGTCAACGCATTCGGTCTCTTTGGAGGCGAAAAACTCATCTGGATCCGCGGTGCGGCCAACGAAAAATCACTGGTCGACGGCCTGCAGTATCTAGGTTCCCATCCGCCTGAGGGCAGCTATGTCATTGTCGAAGCCGGCGATCTGAAGAAAGGATCGGGGCTTCGCAAGGTCGCGGAAGGCGAACGGTCGATTGCTTGCATTGCCTGCTATCAGGATGACACAAGGGCACTGAACGCCCTGATCGACAATGAGCTGTCATCGGCCAATCTCCGGATTACCCCAGCGGCACGAGAGCTCCTACTCGAATCAATCGGCGGAGACCGCATTGCCTCCCGCAACGAAGTGCGCAAACTCATCCTCTATTGTCTGAATGAGCCGGTCATCGACGAACACCACGTGCTCGATATAGTGGGCGATGCCAGTGCCATATCAACGGATGAGGTGGTGGATGCTGTTCTGAACGGCGATCCTGACGCATTTTTGCATGCCATTCAGAAAGTTGTTGCCTCCAAAACGGCTGTCTTTCTCGTTCTTCAATCCTGTATGAAGCAATTTCAACAGCTTGAAGTCATGCGTATCGAAATGGAAGAGCGTCAACAACAAATCGCCCAAGTGATGCAAACGCTCGGGCGCGGCATTCATTTCAAGCGTAAGCCGGTGATCGAGAAAACGTTACGGAACTGGAACAGTCAGGACCTCGGCCGCGAGGCGAGCCGCCTCAATGGCGCAATTTTCCAGAGCCGCCAGCGGGCGTCCATTGAGGACAACCTCGCCATTCAAACCTTGCTGGCGACAACGCTGCAATCGGCGCGCCGCAACCGAAGAAGCTAGCGAGCTTCCAGCAGGCGGCAGATTTCTTCGAGCTGATCGAGGGTCTTGTAACTGATCTTTAGCTGACCAGCGCCGCCTTTATGATTGATCGCAACGGAAAGGCCAAGGCGGTCCGTCAGGCTGCGTTCGAGGGCAATCGTGTCGGAGTCCTTGGCATCCCGATGCTCGGCCGCGGGAGGGGCGTTTTGCGCCTTGATATGATTCTGCGCCAATTTTTCGGCATCACGCACCGACATACCCTTGGAGGTGATGATCTTGGCCAATACGACGGGATCGGGTGTCGAGACCAGCGCACGCGCGTGACCGGCGGACAGGCTTCCCTCGGCTAGCATGTCGCGAACCGGCTCCGGCAATTTCAACAACCGCAGGCTGTTGGCGACATGGCTTCGGCTCTTGCCGATAATTTCCCCGAGATCGTTCTGGGTATAGCCATGCTCCGCGATCAGCTGGTCGTAGCCGAGCGCCTCTTCGAGCGGATTGAGATCGGCGCGCTGGACGTTTTCAACAATGGCCAGTTCCAGCGCCGTACGGTCGTCGACATCGCGAACGATGACCGGGATATCCACCAGACCGGCAAGCTGGGCCGCACGCCAGCGTCGCTCGCCTGCAATAATCTCATAGCGGTCGTTGCTGGTGGTCCGCACAACGACCGGCTGCACGATGCCGTGCTGGCGAATAGAGCCTGCCAGATCCTGGAGCTCTGATTCATCAAAATAGCGACGTGGGTTCTTCGGACTGCGCGAAACGAATTCGATCGGCACCGTGCGATCTGGATTGATGCTGGGGCGAGCGTCACCCGCCGGCAGGGGCTGATCCATTTCACCGATAAGTGCCGCAAGACCGCGACCCAGGCGCCGTTTCGAAACGTCTTCACTCATGTACTCAGACCCTTATAGGATGGCTAGGCCGCCTTACGTTGACGTTCGCGTTGAATGACCTCGGATGCCAGTTGCAGATAGGCCTGGCTGCCGGCGCACTTCAGATCATAAAGAATGGCAGGTTTGCCGTAGGAAGGCGCCTCGGATACCCGGACGTTGCGCGGAATGAGGGTCGTGTAAACCTTCTCACCGAGATGCTCCCGGACATCGTTGACAACCTGCTGCGCAAGATTGTTGCGCGAGTCAAACATCGTCAGCACAATGCCCTGTATATCGAGGGTCGGGTTCACCGTCTGACGCACCTGGTTGATGGTCTCGAGCAACTGGCTCAAACCTTCCAACGCAAAAAACTCGCATTGCAGAGGCACCAGGACCGAGTGCGCCGCCGCCATCGCGTTCATAGTGAGCAGATTGAACGAGGGCGGGCAATCGAGCAAAATGTAGCTATAGGCCCGCGCATCCTCGCTGTTCAGCGCCTTCTTCAGGCGAAAGACACGGTCGGCCTGTTGTGAGATTTCCATCTCGAAACCAAGCAGATCCATGGTTGATGGCACGATCGACAAGTTCGGCACCGCAGTCTCAAGCGCAGCCTGCGACACCGTCTCGGTGCCAACCAGCACGTCATAGGAGGATAGCTTGCGATTGCGCCGGTCGATCCCAAGGCCGGTGCTGGCATTGCCCTGCGGATCAAGATCGACGATCAGCACACGTTCACCGATTGCAGCGAGCGCGGTTGCCAGATTGATGGCTGTCGTCGTCTTGCCGACGCCACCCTTTTGGTTCGCGATAGTAATGATACGGTTCTTCTCGAAACCCATGCAGCCACCCGAAGTGTTAGCCCCTGCGCTTCAGCGAGGCGATTTCCAGAATGACGGAGTCCGCCTCGACAGCGCTCTGATGTGTTACCAGATCAAATGCCCAGCGACCACGCGCTTTATCGATCTCGTCCAGGTAATCCCGCCCTTTATGGAAAACCATCCGCAATTCGGGGTTTCTTTGCGACCACGGCTCGGCATAGGCCAAGAGCAGATCAAGCTCCGCCAGTGCCCGGGCAGAAATCACATCCGCCTTTAGCAGCTTTGTTGCGGCCTCCTCGATCCGTAGCGGATGGACGGACCCGCGCCCGCCAGTCTCCAGAAGCGCCATGCGCAGGAAGCTCGCTTTTTTGTGATTGCTCTCAACCAGATCGACCCAACCCTGTCCGGGCTCCGCAAGCACGATCGCAGTGACGATGCCAGGAAAGCCGCCGCCACTTCCCAGATCAATCCAATGTTTTGTTTCCGGCACTATGTTTCGAAGCTGTAACGAATCGGCGATGTGTCTTGTCCAAAGCGTATCGATGGTGGAAGGTGCAACGAGGTTGATCTTGGCTGACCATTTCATGAACAGTTCAGCAAAGCGCTGAAGCCGCTCTTGCGTTTCACGTGAAACATCGAGCATCAATTGATTCCTCATAAAGTCACTTTCCCAAGTCAGCATGCCTGTTTCAGATCGCCTGCTCGCCGCAGATGAGCAATCAGAAGGGCCACCGCCGCTGGTGTCATGCCCTCAATGCGAGAGGCTTGTGCGATGTTCAACGGCCGTAGGTGGGTGAGCTTTTGTCTCAGTTCATTCGAAAGACCGGGTAAATTCTCATAAGCGAAATCTGCTGGAATTGTTCGATCTTCTTCGGATCGTATCGAGGCGACGTCATTCGCCTGGCGGGCGATATAGGTGCTGTATAGCGCATCAATTGCGACCAGCTTCGCCACCTTCCTGTCAATGTCCAACAGAGACGGCCAAACACGGCAGATATCGTCCCACTGAATCTCCGGATAGGACAGAATCTCCCTCGCGCTGCGCCGGCGCCCATCCTGATTGATATGCAATCCGGCACCCGCCATTTCTGTTGGCGATGCCGTCAACTCCGATAGTTTTTGATTGAGATCAGTCCGTGCCAACTCATAGTCGGCGAATTTGTTCGCGCGCTCGACACCGACGCAGCCGAGCTGCACTCCAATTGACGTCAGACGCATGTCCGCATTGTCTGCACGAAGACTCAAGCGATATTCGGCGCGAGACGTAAACATTCGATATGGTTCAGCCACACCGCGTGACGTCAGGTCATCGATCATCACACCGATATAGGAGTTGGTGCGGCTAAAGCTTTGGCCTGTAGAGCCTGCTGCATGGAGAGCAGCATTGATCCCGGCGACCAGGCCCTGCGCGCCAGCTTCTTCGTACCCGGTCGTACCGTTGATCTGTCCGGCCAGATAGAGTCCCTTGGCCTTCTTGACGGATAGGCGCAAATCCAGTTGCTGCGGATCAACAAAATCATACTCGATCGCATAACCAGGCTGCAAAATGGCCACATCTTCCAACCCAGGAATGGAGCGAATGAAAGCCTCTTGTACGTCCTCAGGCAATGAGGTTGAGATTCCGTTGGGATAAATGGTGTGGTCATCCAGGCCTTCCGGTTCAAGAAAGATCTGATGCCCATCGCGGTCACCAAAGCGATTGATCTTGTCTTCAATTGACGGACAATAGCGCGGACCGACACCCTCGATTTGACCGGAATACATCGCAGACCGATGAATATTCTCGCGAATGATCCTGTGCGTTTCAGTGACGGTCCTAGTGATGCCGCAACTGATCTGAGGAGTGGTAATGCGATCCGTCAGGAAAGAGAAGGGGATCGGATCACTGTCCGCATCCTGCATCTCAAGATCCGTCCAGTGGATCGTCCGTCCATCCAATCGAGCTGGCGTGCCCGTTTTCAACCGTCCCAATGTCAGGCCTAGCGCTTCCAGATCCTCGCTCAAACCGAGGGAAGGGGCTTCCCCAACGCGTCCGGCAGGGATCTTGCGGTCTCCGATATGAATCAAACCACGAAGAAATGTGCCGCTGGTCAGAACGACGGCTCGTGCTGTGAGGTGCCGACCATCCTGCAGAACGACGCCATTAATTACGGTATCGTTACGAATAAAGCGATTTACGCCACCTTCGACAATCGTAAGCTTGGGGACTTCCGACAACATTGTCTGAACAGCCTCCCGGTACAGTTTGCGGTCAGCCTGTGTCCTCGGGCCCCAGACGGCGGGGCCTTTCTTACGATTGAGCATGCGAAACTGAATGCCGCCGACATCGGCGGCACGACCCATAATTCCATCAAGCGCATCTATTTCACGTACTAGGTGGCCCTTGCCCAAGCCTCCAATAGCAGGATTGCACGACATCGCACCGATCGTATCCCGGCGATGGGTGACGAGCGCCGTATTCGCACCCATTCGTGCGGCTGCGGCAGCGGCTTCGGTTCCGGCATGGCCGCCACCGACGACAATGACGTCAAAATTCAATTTTTCCATGGCTTTAGTCCGAATAAAGGGCCGGCTGTTTCACGTGAATCACTTGCCGACGCAAAACTCCGAGAAAATCTTGCCAAGAAGCGTTTCGGTATCGATTCGACCGGTAACGCGTGCCAAGTCATCGGAGCCCAGCCGAAGTGACTCGGCCCTGATCTCCAGCGGATGAGCGGTCAGGTTCAGAGCATCCATGAGATGCAGCTTCGCACTCGACAGCAGTTGTGCATGCCGCAATCGGCTGGGAATTGCAAGACTATTCACTTGAACGCGGTCTTGCAATTCCGTCAGCAGGCGTGATCGAAGTTCAACCAACCCGGATCCGGTCTCCGTGGAAAGCACCAGATCTACAGATCGGATCGTTCCCGAATCGATCTGTAGAAGATCATTTTTCGTACCGATTTTAAGCACATGCGGATTGGATATCTCTACGATAGCTTCATTTGCGCTCAGGTCGACGAGATGAAGCACCAGATCGGCATCATCGATCGACAATAGCGCTCGGCGGATGCCCTCCCGTTCCACCGGCTCATCGGTCTCCCGCAATCCTGCCGTGTCGTAGAGATGAACTTTATACCCCGAAAGATCCAGTTCGCAGTGCAGTATATCGCGGGTCGTTCCGGCGAAATGGGTGACAATTGCAACATCCCTACTCACCAAAGCGTTGAGAAGGCTTGATTTTCCTGAATTCGGCCGACCAGCAATAACAACCTTGAATCCGTCGCGGATGATCTCGCCTGACTTCAACTGTCCCAGCACCTGATCGAGCTCACGGATCAATGTTTCGATCTCACTCCACACCTGATCCGAGACCGCACCGGGAATATCGCCTTCGTCACTAAAATCGAGTTCGGCTTCAATCATCGCTCGACAAAAGACCAGCCGTTCGCGCCAACCTTCATAGATCGAAGACAGGTGGCCGTTGCTTTGTTCTGTTGCAAGCCGGCGCTGCATCTCGGTCTCGGCCGCGAGCAAGTCAGCCAAACCCTCGATCTCGACGAGATCCATTTTGCCATTCTCAAACGCCCGGCGGGAAAACTCGCCGGCTTCCGCCAAACGGCAACCGGAGAATCCGGCTAATGATTTCAACGTCGCTGCGACAAGTGCTGGCCCACCATGCAGATGCAATTCCACACAGTCTTCGCCGGTAAAGGAATTGGGGCCTGGAAACACGATGACCAAACCCTGATCGAGCATGGATCCGTCTGTGTCACGGATAGTCCGCAGAGCGGCTGTCCTGGGCACCGGCAAGGCACCAACCATGCTGGCCGCGACGGGGCAGGCAAGCGGTCCGCTTAACCGCACCACAGCCACGCCGGCCGGAAGGCCGCCTGAGGCCAAGGCAAATATCGTATCACGGGATGCGGTCATGCAGATCATCTGCCTGGGGCGGAACGAAAAACCGGCCCGAAGGCCGGTCTCTGGTCAGGTGTTCATCGAGTCGAAGAAGTCGCCATTGTTCTTCGTCTGCTTGAGCTTGTCGATGAGGAACTCGATTGCGTCCGTCGTGCCCATGGGCGCCAGGATACGACGCAGGACAAAGATCTTCTGCAGGTCCTGGCGCGGTACCAGCAGGTCTTCCTTACGCGTACCGGACTTGAGGATGTCCATCGACGGGAAGATGCGCTTGTCAGCTACCTTGCGATCGAGCACGATTTCAGAGTTGCCCGTACCCTTGAACTCTTCGAAGATGACTTCGTCCATGCGGCTCCCGGTATCGATCAGGGCCGTCGCGATGATCGTCAGCGAACCGCCTTCTTCGATGTTACGTGCAGCACCGAAGAAACGCTTCGGTCGCTGCAAGGCATTCGCATCCACACCACCGGTCAGCACCTTGCCGGAAGACGGCACAACGGTGTTGTAAGCGCGACCGAGGCGGGTGATCGAATCAAGCAGGATGACCACGTCGCGGCCGTGCTCGACAAGCCGCTTGGCCTTCTCGATGACCATTTCAGCCACCTGGACGTGACGGACCGCCGGTTCGTCGAAGGTCGAAGAGACGACTTCGCCCTTCACGGAACGCTGCATGTCGGTCACTTCTTCCGGACGTTCGTCGATCAGAAGAACGATCAGGTAACATTCCGGATGGTTTGCGGTGATCGAGTGGGCAATGTTCTGCAGCAGAACCGTCTTACCGGTACGCGGCGGGGCGACGATCAGACCGCGCTGACCCTTGCCGAGTGGTGCCACCAGATCGATGACACGGGCCGACAGATCCTTCGTCGTCGGAATATCCAGTTCCATCTTGAAGCGCTCGTTCGGATAGAGCGGCGTCAGATTGTCGAAGTGAACCTTGTGGCGGATCTTTTCCGGATCTTCGAAATTGATCGTGTTGACCTTCAGCAGCGCGAAGTAGCGCTCGCCTTCCTTGGGTCCACGGATTGGTCCCTCGACGGTATCGCCCGTCTTCAGCGAGAACCGGCGGATCTGCGACGGCGAAATGTAGATGTCGTCCGGGCCCGGCAGATAGTTGGCGTTTGCAGAACGCAGGAAACCGAAACCGTCCTGCAGAACTTCAACGACGCCTTCGCCGATGATCTCGACATCCTGGCTCGCCAGCATCTTCAGGATCGCAAACATCAACTCCTGCTTGCGCATGGTGCTTGCGTTTTCGACTTCGAGCGATTCGGCGAAAGTCAGCAGATCGGTTGGCGATTTGCTTTTAAGTTCTTGTAGCTTCATTTCAGCCATGAAGAGGGACCACGTCAGGTTTTTATTTTATGGGGAACGGCGAGCTGATGGAATTCGGTGCGATCGCGAAGTGCCGCAAATGACTGAATGTTACGCAAGCCTAAAAGATGAGATGTCGCGAAAATAGCGAGTCAGCGATTTCACCGCAAGCGAAAACCGGCACTTGTAAAAATAAAGCGCAAAACAGCGTTTCGATCAGAATGGTTTGACGACGACGAAAATCACGATGGCAATCATCAGCACGGTCGGCACTTCGTTCATCAGACGCCAATGACGCGCATTTCCAACGTAAACTCCGCGGCCAAAGGAGCGAACGGCTTTCGAGAAATAGCCATGCACGCCGGAGAGGGCCACAACGCAGGCAAGCTTTGCATGCAGCCAGCCGCCCTGAAATCCATAGACCGACCAGGCAAGATAGAGGCCGAGCACCCAGCTGACGATCATCGCCGGGTTCATGATCACCCCCATCAGCCGGCTTTCCATCACAGCAAATGTGCGCGCCTGATCCGAATCCGCCTCACAGTCCCCATGGTAGATGAAAAGCCGCGGCAGGTAGAGCAAGCCCGCCATCCATGAGATCACAGCGATCACATGCAAGGCCTTGATCCAGAGATAGGCTTCATCCGCACCGAATATCACAATCGAAAGACCGATCGCCACAAAGAAGGCGAGAGCACCGGCAGCCTTGCCGGCAGCCCTGCGACCCGGATTGCGATCGGTCTGCTTTTCCATCATCTCACCCGTTCCGGCGCACCTGGTTGACCAGGTCCGTCACGTGGTCGGGATTTGCCTGCGGCGTAATTCCATGCCCGAGATTGAAGATCAGCGGTCCATTGCCCAGCGCCTGAAGAATGGCATCGATGCCCTCGGTCAATGCGGCACCACCAGCCACGACCCGCATCGGATCGAGGTTACCCTGAACCGGGCCCTCCTTCTGCAGATCGACGGCAAAGCTCAACGGCACCGACCAGTCCAGACCAATCGCATCTGCGCCCGTCTTTTGCCGATACGTTGTCAGCAGAACGCCGGCACCCTTGGCAAAGGCGATGATCTTGGCGGAGGGACGGCGCGCCTTCACCGAGCCTATGATGCGGGCAACCGGTGCAACACAGAACTTCTCGAACTCTGCCTCCCCCAGGACACCCGCCCAGGAATCGAAGATCTGCACGGCATCGGCTCCTGCATCCATCTGGGCCACCAGGTAATCGGCAGACACGTCCGCCAGAAAATCCAGAAGCCTGAGGAAAGCGTCGGGATGCTGGTAGGCGAACAGGCGGGCAGGGGCCTGGTCGGGAGTTCCGTGACCGGCGATCATATAGGTCGCCACCGTCCAGGGCGCGCCACAGAAGCCGAGCAGTGTGGTTTCCTGAGGCAGTTCCTGGCGTAGCTTGCTGACAGTCTGCATAACGGGCTTCAAGTGATCGAGAACCCTGTCCGCGACCAGACCGTCAATGCCATCGGCGTCGATCGGATCCATCTGCGGTCCATGTCCTTCGGTGAAGCGGACATTGCGCTTCAGGGCATCGGGAATCACCAGAATGTCTGAAAACAGAATGGCCGCATCGAACGCGTACCGGCGAATCGGCTGAAGGGTCACCTCGGTCGCCAGTTCTGGCGAATAACAGAGATCAAGGAAACTACCGGCCTGCTGACGCGTTTGGCGATATTCGGGAAGATATCGCCCTGCCTGTCTCATAAGCCAGATCGGCGGAGGCGAGACCGTTTTTCCATTCAACACATCCAGGACTTTACGGTTCGGAGCACTCAAGGCCAAGGCCCTTTCAAAAAAGAAAAGATATATAGAGTCTTCTTCTATTTCTAAGAGTCGGTGGGTATCAAGGATTAAAGCCGCTCCACCGGTCTTGCCTGCCTAGGGGCCTTGCCGGAAGATGACGGAAGAGATTGACTTGGAGAAAACGAGGTTCTGGGGAAAACCTAAAATTAACCCGTAGAGTCAGCTAGTTAGAGTAGTCGATGAAAGGCGCCGTTCTGTGGATAAATCCAGACGGTCGCACAGGACCTGCGACTTCTTAACACAATCCACAGCCCCTCTTTTCGGCAAGCCCCGGTACCGTGGACTGTGGATAAATCGGCACTTTTCCCCTTGCCTTGCCGCTGTCCCGACCGCTAGCTGTGTTTATCCCGGATTATCAACAGGCGACGGAGAACATCGTGGAGAACCGGAAAAACTTCTTCCATCTCCACCTGATTTCTGACTCAACTGGGGAGACTCTGATCTCGGCGGGCCGCGCTGCTGCCGCCCAGTTTCGTGGATCGAATGCAATCGAGCATGTCTATCCGCTGATCCGCAGCAAGAAGCAGATCAACTCGCTGATCGAGGCGATCGATCGCGAACCCGGCATTGTCCTCTATACCATTGTCGATGCGGATCTTGCGGCGCTGATAGAGACGAGTTGCCACGAGCTTGGATTGCCCTGCGTCAATGTTCTGGCCCCGATCATCGAGAAGTTCCAGACCTATCTCGGTGCACCCTCGCGGGGCAGGGTAGGGGCGCAGCATGTCCTGAATGCGGAATATTTTGCCCGTATCGAAGCACTCAACTTCACCATGGATCATGATGACGGCCAGGCGCCAGAGGACTATGACGAGGCTGATGTCGTGATCATCGGCATCAGCCGGACCTCCAAGACGCCGACAAGCATCTATCTCGCAAACCGTGGCATCAAGACCGCGAACATTCCGATTGTCCCGGGTGCCGCGTTGCCGGACAGTCTGCTTGCAGCAACCCGCCCCTTGATTGTCGGCCTGATCGCCACATCCGACCGCATCTCCCAGGTTCGGGAAAACCGCATTCTGGGAACGACCGCGGGATATGACCGCAGCGACTATGTCGATCGCGCCTCGATAACCGAAGAGTTGAAATATGCCCGCGCACTGTGTGCGCGCAACAATTGGCCGATCATCGACGTCACCCGCCGGTCGATCGAGGAAACAGCCGCCGCAATCGTTGCCCTGCGACCCAAGCTACGTTAAGCGAATCGAGCCATATTGCACGGGATGTCGCCATGCCTGAACACCTGATCCTTGCCTCCGGCAGCCAAGCCCGGCGTGAGTTGCTCCGCAATGCCGGATTGGCCTTTGACGCAGAACCGGCACGGGTCGATGAACGTGCAATCGAGAATGGCCTGCCCGCCGAAATGCGAACGCCGCAATGCATCGCCGAGCAGCTTGCCATTGCCAAGGCGAGGGACGTATCCGTTCGACATCCTGGAACGATCGTCATCGGCTGCGACCAGACCATGTCACTGGGCGACCAGTTGTTTCACAAGGCGCCGGATCGCGCCCAAGCCTATGCCACGCTGAAAACCTTGTGTGGGCAAACACACCATCTCAACAGCGCGGTGTGTCTGGTCCGCGACGGCGACGTTCTCTGGTCCCATGTCGGGGTCGCCAGAATGTCCATGCGCGATTTCACCCCCAGTTTTCTGGATCAGTATCTTGACCGGAATCTCGTCCGCATTCTTGGCAGTGTTGGTTGCTATCAATTGGAGGGTGAGGGAATCCAGCTATTCGATGCCGTCGATGGCGACTATTTTACCATCCTGGGGCTGCCGATCTTACCCCTTCTCGCCGCACTGCGTACACTGGGCATTAACCATGCATGATTCACGTGAAACACTTTCGCCGCGTGCCTTTGTTGCCGGCTATCCAATAAAGCATTCCCGCTCGCCGCTCATTCACAATTACTGGCTGAAGCAATTCGCCCTGGTGGGAAGCTATGAGAAAGTCGAAGTCGCCCCGGCAGATTTCACAGATTTCATTCGGCTGTTGAAAACAGAGGATATGTATCGCGGCGGCAATACCACCATCCCGCACAAGGAAGAGGCATTTCGTCTGGCAGACTGGCCCGACGAGATCAGCGAGGAACTGGGTGCCGCAAACACCTTATGGATGGAAGAGGGAGCGTTATACGCGACAAACACCGATGGCTTCGGTTTTACCGCGAACCTCGATTCGAACCATTCCGGATGGGACAGGGCCAAGATCGCTGTGGTTCTCGGTGCAGGCGGTGCGAGCCGCGCGATCGTTCAAGCGTTGCGTGACCGCGGCCTGGCTGAAATTCATATCGTAAACCGATCTGTCGCGCGTGCGCGGGAATTGGCCGATCGCTTCGGCCGGCCGCTCCAGGCACATGGTCTCGAGGCCTTGCCGGAATTGATGCAGGGCGCGGGCCTTTTCGTGAATACCAGTTCACTTGGCATGGATGGGAATCCGGCTCCCGATCTTCCATTTTTCGGCATGCGAAGCGATGCGCTGGTGGCAGATATTGTCTACGTACCCCTCAAGACGCCTTTTATGCGCCAGGCAGAGAGCGTTGGATTGGCGACAGTGGACGGTCTCGGTATGCTGCTGCATCAGGCTGTGCCCGGTTTCGAGAAATGGTTTGGTCGTCGTCCCGTTGTCACCCAGGAATTGCGCGACATCATTCTCGCCGATATCGGAGCCCCCGCATGATCGTGATTGGGTTGACCGGATCGATCGGTATGGGGAAATCCACGACAGCGCGGCTGTTTGCCGATGAGGGAATTCCCGTCAATGACGCCGATCAGGTCGTGCATGACCTCTATGCCGACGCCGCAGTTTCGCCGCTTGGCATCGAGTTTCCAGACGCGGTCGTCAATGGAGTGGTGGACCGTGAGATACTCGCTCGGACTCTGGCTAAGAATCCGGATAAGTTTAAGACCCTTGAGGCTATCATCCATCCGCTTGTCAGGGATCGCGAGCGTGCGTTTGTCGAAGCGCACCGTGCCCGGGGCACGGAAATTGTCCTGCTGGATATTCCGCTGCTGTTTGAGGTCGGAGCCCAGGACCACGTCGATGTGATCGTTGTCGTTTCCTGCAGCGAGGAAATTCAGCGCCAGCGTGTCATGGCCCGGCCGGGGATGACGGAGGAAAAGTTCGCGCTCATTTCGACCCGCCAGATGCCAGATGACGAAAAGCGGCGACGGGCTGATTTTGTCGTCGAGACGTCGCATGGCATTGACAGCGCGCGCGCCCAGGTGAAAACCATCCTGCAACAACTCAGACAGCGTCGACCGGAGATGCATTGACCATGCGCGAGATCGTATTCGATACTGAAACCACCGGCCTTGAAAGCAAGGTGGACCGCGTGATTGAAATAGGCGGTATCGAACTGTTCAATCATTTCCCGACCGGACGCAGCTTTCACGTCTATATCAATCCGGGTGACCGCAAAGTGCATCCCGACGCGCTTGCCGTGCATGGCATCACGGATGAATTTTTGAAGGACAAGCCGCCGTTCGGTGACATTGTGGCCGAGATGCGCGAATTCTTTGACGGCGCCAAATGGGTCGCGCACAATGCCAACTTCGACATCGGTTTCATCAATGCCGAATTCGAACGGCTTGGCCTGCCTCCCGTTCAGTCGGATGTCGTGATTGATACGCTGGCACTCGCACGGCGCAAGAATCCGATGGGTCCAAATTCGCTGGATGCGCTTTGCCGCCGTTATGGAATAGACAATTCGCACCGCAGCAAGCACGGAGCGCTTCTCGACTCCGAATTGCTGGCCGAAGTCTATATCGAAATGCTGGGTGGCCGTCAGACAGCACTGGGCTTGACCTCTGTCGAAAACCGTCAGAACCGCAATACGGATATGCTCGAGACGGTTGAGATTTCCTACGAGCGGCCGCGTCCACTTACAGCGCGCGTCGCGGCGAATGAAGTCGAGGACCATTCGAAGCTTGTCGCCCGTCTAGGCGCAAGCGCGATCTGGTCTAAATTCGAGGCATGAAAAAGGGCCCCGAAAGGCCCTTTTGATATCCTGACATCAAGTCCGATGGATCAGTTCGGGGCGCCCTGCACCTTTGCGCGCGCCTGCTCTTCGGAAACGCGCTGGGCGAACATCTGGGCAAAGTCGATCGGGTCGATCATCAGCGGCGGGAAGCCACCATTGCGGGTCGCATCGGCGATGATCTGGCGGGCAAACGGGAACAGCAGGCGCGGGCACTCGATGAAGAGAACCGGCAGCATGTGCTCCTGCGGGAAGCCGGTGATGCGGAACACGCCGCCGTAGACCAGTTCGGTTGCGAAGACGACCTTGTCGCCTTCCTTGGCTTCAGCAGTCAGCGCCAGCACAACGTCGAAATCCGTTTCGGTCAGCGGATTGGCGTTGACGTTGACATTGATGTTGATCGCCGGCGCCTTGTCGCGAGCCTGCAGCGAACGCGGTGCACCCGGGTTCTCAAAGGACAGATCCTTGATGTACTGGGCAAGAATGTTGAGGGAAGGGCTGCTTGTTCCCTGATTGTCGTCGGCCATAGGGCTTTTCCTCGAAGCGTGTTTTGCTAAGGCCATCTAACATCTAGGCTTTGCGCTTACAACCCTCGGCACCGGGTGTAGCCGCGGTCTAGCGGTCGCCGATCCGCGGCCCACGCCAGGGAGAACCGGGTTTTGGATCGCGACGATATTCGTCCTCGTCGAGATCAACCACAGATGCGTCCTTGCTGGCCTGGTAGCTGAAGTCTGATGTGGTGAAACCACTGCGCTTGACCACGATGCGCGGCTTGGCCAAGCGCCAGGCGATGTCGCGAACGAAGGGCAGGAACAGCAGGAGACCGATCACATCGCCGACAAAGCCGGGAACGAGAAGGAGAAATGCCGCAACGACAAGCAGTGAGGCATGAACAAGTTCGCGGCCCGGATCGACACCTTTGCTGGCCTCCGTCTGCAGCCGTCGCAGGATGCCGGCCCCCTGAATGCGCAAAAGAAACACGCCAACGATACCAGCGAGCAGGACTAAACCGAGCGTTGCCATCACACCCAGGGCCTGACCGACAAGAATGAGGCTGGCGATTTCAGCGAGTGGCGCAAGCAGTATGAGCGCCAGGGATATGCGCATAACGGTCTCCGAACGCCACGTGTCGATGCGATCGCAAGAGCCGGCGCAAACTCTTTGCAAAGATTGCCATTTGAATGATACGGCGCTGACGACTATATGGGAGATCGAATAAGTAAATTCAATCAAGGCCGGCGGTATCCATGGGATCAAATGATTTTGTTACATTGTTCTTTCTTGTGGCGGCGGTGCTGATATTTTTCCAGCTGCGAAGCGTCCTTGGACGCCGGACCGGGCATGAAAAGCCGCCCCTCGATCCTTTGGCGCAGCGCGATCAGTCGAAAGATCCCGCCGACGACAGCAAGGTTGTAACCCTGCCGCGCCGTGAAGAGGGCAATGGCGAGGATCGTTTTGCTGCAATTGACGCTTTCGCCAAGCCAGGCACACCGCTGAACGATCAGTTGCGTGAACTGACCCGGCACGACTCTGCTTTCAATCCGAAGGAATTTCTCAACGGCGCCAAGATGGCTTACGAGATGGTGGTCATGGCCTATGCCGATGGCGACCGGAAGACCTTGAAAACCCTTCTGTCGCGCGATGTCCTTGAGGGCTTCGAAAGCGCCATCGCGGATCGCGAAAGCCGCGGCGAAGTCATCAAGTCGACATTCGTTGGCATCGAAAAGGCCGAAATCACCCAGGCGTCCGTTCGTGACAGCGAGGAGCAGGTCACTGTTCGCATCGCCAGCCAGTTGATTACGGCGACCTATGACAAGGCTGGCGCCCTGATCGATGGCGATGGGGAAGCCGTTTCCGAGGTCAATGATGTATGGACATTCGCTCGCGACATTCGTTCGCGTGATCCGAACTGGAAGCTGATCGCGACCGAAGCAGAACAATGACCGAAGGCCGCGTCGATTTACGGCTTAAGCCGATGCGCTTCGAGGATCTTCCGGGTTGGGAGAAGGACGATCCTTCGGCACTTTTTCCAGCAATGCAGGCATGCCGGACATATATCACCGACGTTAAGCACTATCGCACCGGGTCGCTTGGCTTAAACGCCGGCGACCTTTTGCCGTTGTTCGAAGCGGCGAAACAGGTTGATCCAGGTAACGGCGCCGCGGCGCGGGCGTTTTTCCAGGAGAACTGTCAGCCCTTCCGTATCGAATTGCTTGATGGCTCATCCGGTCATGTGACCGCATTTTACGAGCCGGAAGTGTCCGTATCGAGCCGCCCGGACGGTGAATACCGCTTTCCGTTCTACCGCCGCCCGTCGGACTTGATCGATCTGGATGACAGCAATCGACCGGCCTCCATCGATCCGTCTTATGTCTTTGCACATCAGGCTGGCGGCGAAATTTCGCTTTATCCGGACCGCCGAGCAATCGACGAGGGTTATCTGGAGGGGTGCGGGCTGGAGATTGCCTGGGCCCGGTCAAAGGTCGATGTCTTCTTCGCCCATGTCCAGGGAGCGGCCCGTCTGCGCTATCCGGGCGGCGGCATCAAGCGCATAACCTATGCTGGCAAGGCGGGGCACGCGTTTTCCGGGATTGGCAGACTGCTGATCGATCTTGGAGAAATCCCCGACGCTGACATTTCAATGCAGTCGATCCGTGCCTGGCTGGCCGCGCATCCCGGGCGTGTTGACGAAATTCTCTGGCACAATCGTTCCTACATTTTCTTCCGCGAAGCTGAAGTCGACGATCTGAGTCGGGGACCAATTGCCGCCGCCAAGGTACCGCTGGTGGCGGGGCGTTCGCTGGCGGTGGATCGCTTGATTCATACCTTTGGATTTCCATTCTTCATTCATGCCGAAACGCTGACCGGCCTCGACCATGGTGCACCATTCGCCCGGCTGATGCTGGCGCTCGATACCGGCTCGGCGATCCTCGGTCCTGCCCGTGGTGATATTTTCACCGGCTCGGGTGACGAGGCCGGAGAATTGGCCGGTGCCGTGCGCAATGCGGCAGACTTCTATATATTGATCCCGAAGCAGGCAGCAGCGAGGTTTGTCTGAGTGTCAGGCGGGTCAAAATTCAATCCTGAAGATCGCATCCTCTGGGGCAAGGTCGCCCGCTCGACGCGCGCGATGCCTGGCCGACTGGAAGATCTGCTGGAATTTGAAAAGCAGTTCGATGTCGAAGAGGCTAAAGAAACAGTCGCTCCCAAGGTCGACCTGGCTTTGCCGTCGAATGTTGAAAGCAGTCAGGCCGCCGTTGCACGCAAGCCCTCGGGGACCCATCACCCGCTGGAACGACCGGTCAAGCGCAAGCTGTCGCGCGGCCATCTGGCTCTGGAAGCGCGCATCGATCTGCACGGCCTGATCCAGAGCGAAGCGCATGGCATGCTGTTTGACTTTCTCCACCGGGCCCATGAACGCGGTTTGCGCCACGTGCTGGTCATCACCGGCAAGGGCAGTTCGCTCGGCAGCGAAGGCGCCTTGAAACGAGCGGTGCCGATTTGGTTCTCCATGCCGGAATTTCGCTTTCTGATTTCGTCCTACGAGCCCGCCGCCCGTCAGCACGGCGGGGAGGGCGCTCTCTATGTTCGTCTTTCGCGCCATGGAGTGGATCGTCGATGACGCCCTTTGGCAATGCGCTGCGCGAACTGCGGGAACGCAAGGGCGTTTCGCAAAAGCAGATGGCGGCGGCGATCGGTGTCTCGCCTGCCTATCTGTCGGCGCTGGAACACGGAAAGCGTGGCCTGCCGAATTTCGACTTCCTCCAGCGCGTCGCCGGTTATTTCAACATCATCTGGGACGAGGCCGACGAACTGTTTGCGACTGCACGGCAGTCTGATCCGCGTGTCGTTCTCGACACGGCCGGCATGGCGCCTGACTACACCGTCTTTGCCAATGACCTTGCGCGCCTGATTCGCCAGTTGCCGCCGGATGTGCTAAGGCAATTGCAGGACGTCCTTGACGCTGCCAAAAATCGGATGTGAAAGGCGTAAATCCCTCGGATATCCACGGGAAACACCGCGCGCGCCTTTGGAACTGATATCAAAACCCCTATAGTCGAGCCGCTTGAAGCTGCTGATTCGAATCAGGCAGACCCTTTGAGAATTGACTGGAAAGATTGCTGAATGACCGACTTGCCGATCACGGAAAATGATGGACCGGCCGAATATGGTGCCGACTCGATCAAGGTGCTCAAGGGACTGGATGCAGTTCGCAAGCGGCCGGGCATGTATATCGGTGATACGGACGATGGTTCAGGTCTTCACCACATGGTCTACGAAGTCGTCGACAACGCGATCGATGAAGCCTTGGCCGGACATGCCGACATCGTCACGGTGACGTTGAACGCAGACGGCTCGGTCACAGTGACCGATAACGGTCGCGGCATTCCGACGGACATTCACACGGGCGAGGGCGTATCTGCTGCAGAGGTCATCATGACCCAGCTGCATGCGGGCGGCAAATTCGACCAGAATTCCTACAAGGTTTCGGGTGGTCTTCACGGTGTGGGCGTTTCCGTGGTGAACGCGCTGTCGGTCAAGTTGAACCTCAAGATCCGTCGGGTCGGCAAGGTTCACGAGATCAGCTTTACTCATGGCGTGGCCGACGCGCCGCTGCGCGTCATCGGCGACTACGAAGGCCGATCCGGCACGGAAGTCACCTTCCTGCCCAGCCCGGAAACCTTCACAAACATCGAGTTCGACTACAACACGCTGGAACATCGCCTGCGCGAGCTGGCCTTCCTCAATTCCGGCGTCCGCATTCTGCTGACCGACAAGCGTCGGTCGGATATTCGCCAGGAAGAAATGGTCTATGACGGCGGTCTTGAAGCCTTCGTTGTCTATCTCGACCGTGCGAAGAAGCCGCTGGTTCAGAAGCCGGTGGCCATCCGCGGGGAAAAGGACGGCATCACGGTTGAAGTGGCCATGTGGTGGAACGACAGCTACCACGAGAACGTGCTTTGCTTCACCAACAACATTCCCCAGCGCGACGGCGGCACCCACATGGCGGGTTTCCGTGCAGCGCTGACCCGTCAGGTCACGTCCTACGGTGAAAGCTCAGGCATCACCAAGCGCGAAAAAGTCACGCTCCAGGGCGAAGACTGCCGCGAAGGGCTGACCGCCGTTCTGTCGGTCAAGGTGCCGGATCCGAAATTCTCCTCGCAGACTAAGGACAAGCTTGTTTCGTCCGAAGTTCGCCCGGTGGTCGAAAGCCTGGTGAACGAGGCGCTCAGCACATGGTTCGAGGAACATCCGAGCGAAGCCAAGATTCTCGTCGGCAAGGTTGTCGAAGCGGCCGCCGCGCGCGAAGCCGCCCGTAAGGCGCGCGAACTGACGCGTCGCAAGGGCGCCCTCGACATCGCCTCGTTGCCCGGCAAACTCGCCGATTGCTCCGAGCGCGATCCCGCCAAGTCCGAACTCTTCCTCGTCGAGGGTGACTCGGCAGGTGGCTCGGCAAAGCAGGGCCGATCCCGCGAAAGTCAGGCCATCCTGCCGTTGCGCGGCAAGATCCTCAACGTGGAACGCGCACGGTTCGACAAGATGCTGTCGAGCCAGGAAATCGGTACGCTGATCACGGCGCTTGGCACGTCGATCGGCAAGGACGAATTCAACGCCGACAAGCTGCGTTATCACAAGATCATCATCATGACCGATGCTGACGTGGACGGTGCGCATATCAGAACTCTGCTGCTGACCTTCTTCTTCCGGCAGATGCCGGAACTGATCGAGCGCGGCCATCTCTACATTGCCCAGCCGCCGCTCTATAAAGTGTCGCGCGGCAAGTCGGTCCAGTATCTCAAGGACGAAAAGGCACTCGAAGAGTACCTGATCACCATGGGCATCGAGGAAGCGACCCTGACGCTTGCCAATGGAGAAGTTCGCGCCGGTCAGGATCTGCGCGACCTGATCCAGGATGCGCTTCGTCTGCGTTCGCTCGTCGAAGGTCTGCATTCGCGCTACAATCGCAATGTCATCGAGCAGGCAGCGATTGCTGGCGCACTCAACCCCGAGCTGACCGACAATCGCGCCCGCGCCGAGGCGACCGCTGCCGAAGTCGCGCGCCGCCTCGACATGATTGCCGAAGAAACCGAGCGCGGTTGGCAAGGTTTTGTCACCGACGAGGGTGGCCTGCGGTTTGAGCGCATGGTGCGGGGCGTGAAGGAAACGGCAGCCGTCGATGTGGCGCTGATCGGTTCGTCCGATGCCCGCCATATCGATCAGCTGACGCCGCGTCTGCATGACATCTATTCCGAGCCGCCGGTTCTGGCACGCAAGGATGGAAAGACCGACATGTCTGGGCCGCGCGCCTTGCTCGACCACATTTTTGCAGCCGGCCGCAAGGGTCTTTCCATGCAGCGCTACAAGGGTCTCGGCGAAATGAATGCCGAGCAGTTGTGGGAAACGACGCTTGATCCGAACGTCCGTTCGCTGCTCCAGGTCCGTGTCAACGATGCGACCGATGCCGATAGCCTGTTCGCACGGTTGATGGGCGACGAAGTTGAACCGCGGCGCGACTTCATCCAGGAAAACGCACTGAGCGTTGCCAATCTCGACATCTGATCGGATCTGCAATCACAAAACAAAGGGCCGCATTCCGAGGAATGTGGCCCTTTGTCTTGCCCACTGTTTTCACGTGAATCATGGTTAATGCGATTCACGTGAAACGCTTGATATTGGTGCAGCCTCAGAAGCTGCCTTCGAATGCCACATCGCTCAGAGGCTTGCGGTCGTTGGGCATCTCCCTGGCGCGCAGGCCCTCCGGCAGGACCGATTTGTCACCGGGCTTTCCGATTGCAATGGCGGCCTCGACATGGAAACCTTCCGGGGCGCCGAGGTCGGCCGCTGCCTTGTCGAAATCGATGCCGGTCATGCCGTGGGCGAAATAACCGGCCTTGACGGCCTGAAGCGCAAGCAGACCCCACGCAGCACCGGCATCGAAGCTGTGGCTGCGGAAAGGCTTTGGCGCCGATCCGTCCGCCGGGCGGCTCAGCGTATCCGAAAATACGATGATCAGCGCGGAAGCAGTCTTGGCCCAACCCTGGTTGAACTCATTCAGAATGCCGAGCAGCTTGTCGAATTCGGCAGTGCCCTTCAGGCCATAGACAAAACGCCATGGCTGATAATTGAACGCGGACGGTGCCCAATGGGCGGCATCGAGAATGGTCAGCAAATCTGCCTTCGGCATGACGCTGTCGTCGAAAGCGCGTGGAGACCAACGGTCGAGAAATACCGAATCAACATTGTGCTCGGACTGACGGCTATTGCTGGTGGTCATAGGGTTCCTTTGCAGTTTTGGCAGGCTTGCCGGCACAAGATGGCGCAGTTGCCGAATCCGTGCCAGCACTTCCTTCGCGGTTGCACAAATCTCCAGGCGGACGTGGATAACGGTTAACCAGCGGATGTAATGGGAACCTTAAGCCTTTTCATTCAGCTTGTGTTGGAACGGAAATGCGTGTGCCGATGTTCTCCTTGGATGCCGTGCATCAAAAGGCTTTTGCACTGCAAAAACTCTGTTAGTGTAGCATATCGAAATGGGCTTATATGCCCAACACGACCGGAAGGTGAGCCAAGCGATGTTTTATCAGCTCTATGAACTCAACCATGCTGTCATGGCGCCGTTTCGCGCGACAGCGGATGCGATGAACCTGGCCTGGAAAAACCCTCTCAACCCTTGGTCCCACACTGTCGTCGGCCGAAGCTTCTCTGCGGGCTTCGAAGTGTTTGAGCGCGTCACGCGCCGTTACGGAAAGCCTGCCTTTGATTTGCCAACGACCCCGATCAATGGTGAGGCCGTCACCGTCGAGGAGGAGGTGGTCTGGCGCAAGCCGTTCTGCAACCTCATCCACTTCAAGCGCCATCTCCCGGCTGGCACCGACAAGGGCCCCCGTATCCTCATCGTCGCACCGATGTCCGGTCACTACGCCACGCTACTGCGCGGTACGGTGGAGGCGTTGCTGCCGAGCGCCGACGTCTACATAACCGACTGGATCGATGCCCGCATGGTACCGGTGACGGACGGTGACTTCGACCTCGACGACTATATCGATTACGTGATCGAGATGCTCCACCATCTCGGCCCGGACACGAACGTGGTCGCCGTCTGTCAGCCCTCTGTTCCGGTCCTGGCTGCGGTCGCCGTCATGGAAGCCGACGGCGATACCTGCGCGCCGGCCTCGATGACGCTGATGGGTGGCCCGATCGACACCCGCATCAATCCGACAGCCGTCAACCAGCTTGCCCAGAACAAGCCCATCGAATGGTTCCGCGACAATGTCATCATGCAGGTTCCGTGGCCACAGCCGGGCGTCATGCGGTCCGTCTATCCCGGTTTCCTGCAGCTCTCGGGTTTCATGTCGATGAATCTCGATCGCCATATGATCGCGCACAAGGAATTCTACGGCCATCTGGTCAAGAACGACGGCGACTCCGCGGAGAAGCATCGCGACTTTTACGACGAATATCTGGCCGTGATGGATCTTACTGCGGAGTTTTATCTCCAGACGGTCGATACGGTCTTCATCAAGCATTCCCTGCCGAAGGGCGAGATGCTGCATCGTGGCAAGCCGGTCGACGCCAAGGCGATCCGCAATGTCGCACTGCTGACGGTCGAAGGTGAGAACGACGATATTTCCGGCGTCGGCCAGACCCAGGCTGCACAGACGATCTGCAGCAGCATCCCGGACGAGATGCGCATGCACTACATGCAGCCGGATGTCGGTCACTACGGCGTATTCAACGGTTCGCGTTTCCGCAGGGAAATCGCGCCCCGTATCATCGCCTTCGCCACCAAACACAGCAAGGGTGTAAAGGCGACGCCAGTAAAGCGCGTCATCAAGGGCGGCAAGGCGGGCTGACGTCCGAGCCAATAGCTCCGATTTAAATTAGCGGATTCAGATGGTTGTCCATTTGGGTCCGCATTTCTCTTGAACGCGCGGCTGCCATTTCCCACATCGATTCCATCGGTCGGCATCCTGCCCCCGATGAAACGAGGGTAATCGATGATGAACCAGTCAGCATTGCTTCGACCGGATTGGACTCCGGCGACCGTCGTCCTGATGGTACTTGGATTCATGGTGTTCTGGCCGCTTGGCCTTGCCATGCTTGCCTACATTCTGTTTGGCGACAAGTTCCAGACTTTCAAGCGTGAAGCCAACCGCAAGGCGGACGACGCGTTTGCCTGGTGTCGCTCGAGCCGCTATCAGGGCTCGACGTCGGCCACCGGCAATGTCGCCTTCGACGATTGGCGCAAGGCAGAGCTCGATCGGCTTGATGAAGAGCGTCGTAGGCTCGATGAAATGCGCGCGGAATTCGACGCCTATGGGCGTGAACTGCGTCGCGCCAAGGACCAGGAAGAATTCGATCGATTCATGCGCGATCGCCAACAGGTGAAATCTGCCGATCAGGGGATTGCGCCGATGGGCAATTCCGGCAACTGACGGCGTGCATGCGCGACCAAACGAGGCCGGCATCCTTGATGCCGGCCTTTTTATGCGTCATTTTCCTGAACGAATCCGATAAAAGGCATCAATGTTCTCCCTGTTCAAAAAGCCCGCCGCCACACGCACGTCCAGTATAGCGCTGGACAGGACGCTGGCTGTCGATGGCCGTGAACTGCCTCTGACGATCCGCAGGAACATCCGGGCAACACGCATCACGCTGCGCATCGAGCCCGGCGGCCGTGCATTGAAGATGACCATTCCTCATGGTCTCAAGGAGCGCGACATCGACGACTTCCTCGATCGCCATCAGGGCTGGCTCCGGACCCGGCTTGCGCGGCAGTCGGTTGGCGGTGCGATTGAGGATGGTGGCGAGATCACGCTGCGCGGCATCAAGCACCGCATTGTCCACTCCGGACAGATGCGCGGACTGACCCAGTCGATCGACAGCGAAATCGGCCATATCCTCAGCGTCAGTGGTCTCGAGGATCATCTGCCCCGCCGTATCTGCGATTTTCTGAAGAAGGAAGCGCGTCGGGACCTGGAGCGTTTGGCCGAGCAACACGCCCGGTCGGTCGGCAAACCGATCAGGAGCCTCAGCTTGAAGGATACGCGCAGCCGATGGGGATCCTGTTCCTGGGATGGCAAGCTGAGTTTCTCCTGGCGGATCGTCATGGCGCCACCGCCGGTGATCGATTATCTCGCCGCCCATGAGGTCGCCCATCTGTGTGAAATGAACCACGGTCCGGCATTCTGGTCGCTTTGCAGGGAACTCTGCCCACACATGGATGAATCCAAGGCATGGTTGAAGCGCCATGGCTCTGCGCTTCATGCGATCGACTTCGGCTGATCGGCCTCTGACCGTTCAGCATAGGTCGCAATTTGGCTCGACTCTTTTGTGATTTCGTGCGACTTCGCTGCCATGAGACCCGATATCAAGATCTGCGGATTGAAGACGCCGGAGGCTGTCGATCGCGCTGTTGAGCGCGGGGCGACCCATATCGGCTTCATATTTTTTGCCAAGAGCCCGCGCAACATCGAGCCGGACATTGCAGGCACCCTTGCGGACCGCGTCCGCGGCCGTGCCAAGATCGTTGCTGTTACGGTCGATGCCGATGCTGACGACCTCGATGAGATCATCGCGCTGCTGCGTCCCGATATCCTGCAATTTCATGGACATGAAAGCCCGGAGCGGCTTTTGACGGTCAAGGCGATGACCGGTTTGCCGATCATGAAGGCATTTTCGATCCGTGAGCCAGATGATCTCAAGCGCATCGAACCCTATATAGGTATTGCCGACCGTTTTCTCTTCGATGCGAAGCCGCCGGTCGGCTCGGATCTGCCCGGCGGAAACGGCGTCACATTTGATTGGCGACTGTTGCGCTCGCTTGACGAAAGTGTGAATTACATGCTTTCCGGTGGGCTCAATAAGGACAACATAGCGGACGCCCTGCGCGAAACGGGCGCTCGTGGGATTGATGTTTCCTCTGGCGTCGAAAGCGCGCCCGGGGTCAAGGATCTGCAGATGATGGACGAGTTTTTTGCGGCGGTCGCTGAGGCTTCGCGCCGCGTACCGGTATCAGGGAGTGTCAAGTGAACGAAACACCCAAACCCAATTCCTTCCGGGAAGGTCCGGACGAGGACGGCCGCTTCGGCATCTTCGGTGGCCGCTTCGTTGCCGAAACGCTGATGCCACTGATCCTCGACCTTCAGGCCGAGTGGGAAAAGGCAAAGACCGATCCGGAATTCCAGGCGGAACTGGCGCATCTGAATACCCATTATACTGGCCGGCCGAGCCCGCTTTATTTCGCCGAGCGCCTGACGGAAGAACTGGGCGGCGCAAAGATCTATTTCAAGCGCGACGAGCTGAACCACACCGGTTCGCACAAGATCAACAATTGCCTCGGTCAGATCCTGCTTGCCAAGCGCATGGGCAAGACCCGCATCATCGCCGAGACCGGTGCCGGCCAGCATGGCGTGGCGTCGGCAACGGTCGCGGCCCGCTTCGGCATTCCCTGCGTCGTCTACATGGGCGCGACCGATGTCGAGCGTCAGGCACCGAACGTTTTCCGCATGAAGCTGCTCGGCGCCGAAGTGAAGCCGGTAACGGCCGGACACGGAACGCTGAAGGACGCCATGAACGAGGCGCTGCGTGACTGGGTCACCAATGTCGATGACACCTACTACATGATCGGTACGGCAGCCGGCCCGCATCCCTATCCGGAAATGGTCCGCGACTTCCAGTCGGTCATCGGCCGTGAGACCCGCGAGCAAATGATGGCCGCCGAAGGCCGTCTTCCCGACATGCTGATTGCCGCTGTCGGTGGCGGTTCGAACGCGATCGGTCTTTTCCATCCGTTCCTGGATGACGACAGTGTCCGCATTGTTGGTGTCGAAGCAGGTGGCAAGGGACTTGAGGGCGAAGAACATTGCGCCTCTCTGACCGCCGGTTCGCCCGGCGTCCTGCATGGCAACCGCACCTACTTGCTGCAGGACGGCGATGGCCAGATCAAGGAAGGTCACTCGATCTCCGCCGGTCTCGACTATCCGGGCATCGGCCCAGAGCATTCCTGGCTGAAGGACATGGGCCGCGTTGAATACGTGCCGATCAAGGACGACGAGGCGCTTGCCGCCTTCCAGATGCTGACTCGCACCGAAGGCATCATTCCGGCGCTCGAGCCAAGCCACGCGCTCGCCGAAGTCATCAAGCGCGCGCCGACGATGGACAAGGACCAGATCATTGTCATGAATCTCTGCGGTCGCGGCGACAAGGACATCTTCACCGTCGGCAAGATTCTCGGAATGGGGCTCTGATCATGACTGCACGTATGGATAAACGCTTCGCCGATCTGAAGGCCGAAGGCCGCCCCGCCCTGGTGACCTATTTCATGGCTGGCGATCCGGACTACGCAACATCGCTGGCGATCATGAAGGCGCTGCCGGAAGCTGGTGCCGACGTGATCGAACTTGGCATGCCTTTCTCCGATCCGATGGCCGATGGTCCTGCGATCCAGATGGCGGGACAGCGCGCCCTGAAGTCAGGCCAGACCCTGTTGAAGACGCTCGAACTCGCGCGCGAATTCCGCAAGACCGATCAGTCTACGCCGATCGTGCTGATGGGCTACTACAATCCGATCTATGTCTTCGGCGTCGAGCATTTCCTTGATGTTGCGATCGAAGTCGGCATCGATGGCCTGATCGTTGTCGATCTGCCGCCGGAAATGGATGACGAGCTTTGCATTCCCGCCCGCCGCCGCGACATCAATTTTATCCGTCTGGCCACGCCGACAACGGACGACAAGCGCTTGCCGACCGTGCTGCAGAACACGTCCGGCTTTGTCTATTACGTGTCGATGAACGGCATCACAGGGTCGTCGATGCTTGATCCTTCGCGCGTTTCCGGTGCCGTCCAGCGCATCAAGGCCCACACGGATCTGCCGATCTGCGTCGGCTTCGGCGTCAAGACCGCCGAGCATGCCCGCCTGATTGGTGCCAATGCAGACGGCGTTGTCGTCGGCACGGCCATCGTCAATCAGGTCGCCAACAATCTGACAGCTGACGGGAAAGCCACGGCGGATACGGTTCAGGCCGTCGTCACCCTGGTTCGCGGCCTTGCAAGCGGTGTGCGCAGTGCACGCCTTGCTGCTGCCGAATAATTTTCCGATAGAGGCTGTAAACGTCAGGAGTATACCGCGTGAACTGGATCACCAATTACGTGCGCCCGCGCATCAATTCCATGCTGGGTCGCCGGGAAGTGCCGGAAAACCTCTGGATCAAGTGCCCTGAAACGGGCGAAATGGTCTTCCACAAGGACCTCGAAGAGAACAAGTGGGTCATTCCAGCATCCGGCTATCATATGAAGATGCCAGCCAAGGCGCGCCTGATCGACTTGTTCGACAACGGCCAGTATGAAGCCTTGCAGCAGCCGAAGGTGGCGCAGGACCCGTTGAAGTTCCGCGACTCGAAGAAATACACCGACCGCCTGAAGGACAGCCGTCTGAAGACCGAACAGGAAGACACCATCCTCGCCGGCGTCGGCACCGTGCAGGGGCTCAAACTTGTAGCGGTAGTTCACGAGTTCAACTTTATGGGCGGTTCGCTCGGCATTGCCGCCGGCGAGGCGATCGTGAAGGCTTTCGAGCGCGCGCTGAAGGAAAAGTGCCCCTTGGTGATGTTCCCCGCATCGGGCGGCGCACGCATGCAGGAAGGCATCCTGTCTCTGATGCAGTTGCCGCGCACGACGGTTGCGGTCGACATGCTGAAGGAAGCGGGCCTTCCTTACATCGTGGTTCTGACCAACCCAACCACGGGCGGCGTGACGGCGTCCTACGCAATGCTGGGCGATCTGCACATTGCCGAGCCGGGCGCTGAAATCTGCTTCGCTGGCAAACGCGTCATCGAGCAGACCATCCGCGAAAAGCTGCCGGAAGGTTTCCAGACATCGGAATACCTTCTGGAGCATGGCATGGTTGACATGGTGGTCAAGCGCCACGAGATTCCCGATCTTCTGGCCCGCGTTTTGAAGATCATGACCAAGCGCCCGGCCAACGATGTGGTTTCGAACGGCGCCATAGCACTCCCGACAAAGGCATCGGCCTGACACTTCGTATTTGGCCGATGGCAGTGGAACGACCGTGATGACAGTGCCTACCTTGAGTCTGGCCGATGCCGAGATCGAAAAGCTCATGGGGCTGCACCCCAAGGGCTACGATCTCTCCCTCGACCGCATTCGCCGCCTGCTCGATCTTTTGGGCAATCCCGAAAGGCGTCTGCCGCCGGTCATTCATGTCGCCGGCACCAACGGCAAGGGCTCGGCCACGGCCTTTTGCCGGGCACTGCTCGAAGCCCAGGGGCTTTCGGTCCATGTCCATACCTCGCCGCACCTTGTCCGCTGGCATGAACGCTACCGCATCGGCGTGAAGGGCGGCCCGGGCCAGATCGTTGATGACGCGCTCTTTGCCGATGCGCTGCGCCGGGTTGCCGACGCCAATGACGGCCAGTCGATTACCGTCTTCGAAATCCTGACGGCAGTGACGTTCCTGTTGTTTTCCGAGCAACCGGCCGACGTTGCCGTCATCGAAGTTGGCCTCGGTGGTCGGTTCGATGCCACCAATGTCGTTGAAAAACCCGCGGTCTCGATCATCCAGCCGATTTCCCTCGATCACCAGGCCTATCTCGGCGATCGGGTCGAGTTGATTGCCGCTGAGAAGGCCGGGATCATGAAACGTGGCGTTCCGGTGGTCATTGGCCATCAGGAATTCGAGGGTGCCCGTGACGTGTTGATCGGCACTGCCGAACGGCTGGGCTGTCCGCTGTCCGTCTTCAGCCAGGATTTCCTCGCCTATGAGGAATTCGGCCGATTGGTCTATCAGGACGAGTTTTGCCTGATGGACCTGCCGCTTCCGCGCCTTCCCGGGCGCCATCAAATCGGCAATGCCGCAACGGCTATCCGCGCAGTCAAGGCGGCTGGCTTTGCGGTCAACGAGATGGTTGCCGAGAAGGCCATGCTGTCGGTCGAATGGCCCGGTCGTCTGCAACGACTGACCGAAGGGCATCTGGTCGATCGTGCACCGGCGGGTGCCGAGATCTGGCTCGATGGCGGCCATAATCCGGGTGCTGGCGAAGTGATTGCCGAAGCCATGGCGGCGATGGACGAGCGCAAGGCGCGCCCGCTGCATCTGGTTGTCGGCATGATCAACACAAAGGATCCGATCGGCTACTTCCGCGCATTCACCGGTATTGCCCATGCGGTGTACACCGTACCAATCGAAGGCTCCGACGTCGGTCTCGATCCCGTCGCGCTGGCGCAATCGGCAGCGGATGCCGGATTGACCGCTTTGCCGATGGGGTCGCTGGGCGAGGCGCTGAATGCGATTGCAGAACGAACAGCGGGCGGACCGCCGCCGCGTATCATGATCGGTGGATCGCTCTATCTTGCCGGCAATGTTCTGGCCCAGAACGGCACCATTCCGACATGAAAAAAGCCCGGAAATTCCGGGCTTTTGAATTCTCCAAGCGTTCGCAGGGCCTCAGGCGGCGCTGGAGATCCAGCTCGACAGGGCAGTCTTGGGCGCAGCGCCGACCTTGATGTCGGCCACTTCGCCACCCTTGAAGACAGCAAGAGTCGGGATCGAGCGAACGCCGAACTGGGCAGCCAGTTCCGGGTTTTCGTCGATATTAAGCTTGACGATCTTCACCTTGCCGGCAAGCTCGTTGGAGATTTCCTCCAGGCTCGGCGCGATCATCTTGCACGGGCCGCACCATTCGGCCCAGAAATCAACCACGACCGGCTCGACGGCGTTGAGAACTTCGGCCTGGAAATTGGACTTGTCGACTTTTACAGTAGCCATCGGGCTCTCCTTATAGATATCGAATTGACTAGATATGTGATGCCGCGTCGCGGTAATTTCAATATGCGGTATCTCATGATGTTTCGAGGTCGGCAAGAGAGGCGCGCATCACGTCTTCCGGAAGGTCCAGCACTGTCCCCGTTTCCGTGTAGATCAGCAGGCATTCGATCGGCTTCGTCGGATAAAGCGGCTTGAGGATCTCCCGGTAAATCGCCAGCTGTGCCCGATGGGAAAGAGGTACATCCCGCACATGATGAGGCGGGTTGCGATTGGTCTTGTAGTCGACAAGCAGAACCCGGTCGTCCAGCACGGCCATCCGGTCGATGCGGCCGGAGACCGCGCGAGGTTCGCCTTTTAGCATGAGCGTGCCCATCACAGACACTTCCGGCTGGCTCGCACTCGAAAACAGAGGCGCAAGGCCAGGTGCGTCCAGCACGGACATCACCGTATCAACGAGGCTTTCCCGTTCCGGTCGGGGCCAAAAACGAGCGGCACGGTCGGCATAGCGCTGCGCGGCCTGCAATCGCTCAGAGGCTGGAATGGCGGGGAGTGTCTGCAGCATGCGGTGAACCAGCCGGCCGCGCTGCAGCGAAAGGTCGGCCTTCTTTTCTTCGGTGAACAGCGCCGAGGCGGTCAGAATCTCGTCGGTATCGTCGAGAACGATGCTGCCGACGCCTGATGGGCTGAGCGGTCGCGGAAGACTGACAGGCGGAGGCAGTGGCCGCGACAGCGCCACTGGCAAATGCAGGTCGACATCGTCTACGGCCGCCTCGTCCGAAAGCGGAAAGACCTTCTGCGAAAGCGGCAGGCGCCATTTGAGACCTGACCATTGCCCGTCTGCGCCTTTGAACTCTGCGGGGCTGCAATGGATTTCGTCACCGGCAAGCGCATCGGCAATCATTCTGTGCCAGATATCGCCGGGATCCTGAACGCCGCGATAACCACAGATGATCAGCCGGTCAGCCGCTCGCGTCATGGCCACATACAGCAGTCGCCGATATTCCTCCTCTGTCTGGCTTCTGCGCAACCGGCTGTCTGCCTCGGTGAGCGAGTTGCCGAGCGCCTTGGTCGGCACCCAGATCGGAACAGCCGGTTGCTCCGTGTGTGTTTCAAGCAGACGGAGCTTGGCCAGGTGGTTCGAGTTGAAGGCCTTGGATCCGCCATCGACCAGAAACACCACCGGCGCCTCAAGCCCTTTCGACGCATGCACGGTCATGATCCTGACTTCGTTGCGTTCCTTGTCTTGCTCGCGCTTGACCTCCGGCGCTTCCATTTCCAGCGTTGAGATGAAGGATTGCAGGCCGGGCAGCCCGGCGGTTTCGAAGGACAAAGCGAAGGTCAGGAACTCGTCGAGAATGTCGCTGACTTCGGTGCCGAGCCGCCCGAGATAGACCCGTCTCCCACCATGCATGCCCAAGACCCGGGCATAGAAGTCGTGCACCGAGTGAGTGCGCGAAAGCTCCAGGAAAACCTGCAGTTTCCTCAAGCTTGCAGCCCAGGGCGATCCGTCCTGCGTTGCAAGATCCTGCAGGCGTGCCCAGAGGCTCTGCTTTTCCGGCCGTTCGGCGGCAAGGTCGAGAAGTTGCTCTTCGCCATGATTGAACAGCGGGCTTTTCAAGATTGCAGCGAGCGACAGATCGTCAGCCGGCAGAAGCAGGAAGCGGCCCAGTGCCAGCATGTCCTGCACGGCAATATGGCTGGTCAGCTTCAATCGGTCGGCACCAGCGACCGGAATGCTGTAGGGACGTTTCAGTGACCGGGTCAATGCATTGACGAAACTGTCGCGCTTGCGCACAAGGACGAGGATATCGCCCGGCTGGATCAGCCGCTCGCCACCTTTCTCGATGATCGTCTGTTTGCCCACCAGTTCGCTGATCGCATGGGCAATCCGTCGCGCCAGAATGGCCGAGGGCGCGCTTTCCGGGGTGGCATCGAAGGGCGCGGTCCAGTCCTCGTTTTTGTCGAGCTTTTCCGCTGCGACCATGTCCCAGAGATCGACTTCGCCCGGGTGGCCGCTACGGCTCGACATATGCACGACGGCATCGCCGCCAGCACTCAGGCCACGCAGGTTCTCGCCGACGGAAAATACCTGGTCGACCGCGGACAAGATCGCCGAGGTCGAGCGGAACGAAAGAGGCAGGCGGATTGTATTGAACGTCTGGCCACCATTGTCGACGGCCTGCTGCGTCTGTTTTGCCTCGACGGAAAACTGTTCCGGACGGGCGCCCTGGAACGAATAGATCGACTGCTTTTCGTCACCCACGGCAAAGAAGGTACGCACGCCCGGACGGGCGCTGGCACCTGAAAAGAAATCCTCGCGCAGCGACCGGATGACCGACCATTGAACCGGGCTCGTGTCCTGTGCCTCGTCGACGAGGATATGATCGATGCCCTGGTCGAGCTTGTAGTGCACCCAGGCGCCGACATCGGAACGCACCAGAAGTTCTGCGCTGCGGGCGATCAGATCCTCAAAGTCGAGCTGAGACCGGCGTTTCTTCAGCTCTTCATAGTCTTCGTCCAACCGCACCGCGAGCGTCAGCGCTGCCTTTGTCGCCTCGTACATGCGGAAGATCCGCAGCCGGTCCCGGCTGGACACCACATGCTCGCGGGCAGCAATGACCGCGTCCCGCAACTCAGGCGCCAGCTTGGTCATCGCGGCAGCGATCAGCGAGCTGTCGGCCTTGGGGGCTTCCGCCTGTGTCAGGAAGGCACCATCGAGCAGCTTTGCCCGCTCCAAGGGATCGCGTTCGACAAGCACACGCTCCAGCGTTTCGGCAACCGAGCGAACCTTCTCACCGCCCTTTTCCAGCGCCAGGCGAATATAGTGGGCAAACACCGGGCCAGACAGCCCTGCAAGCGGCCAATAGGCCTCCGCCCGCGATGCTTCAGTTTCATCGGGACTTATCCCGAAGCGCAGGCGCAATGCCGCGTCAATGCTGCCATGGCGGGCGGATTCGCGACGGAACTGCCGGATGGCATGACGATTGGCGACGATATCGCTGATCAGCGTTTCCAGCCCACTTTCATCCGCTATGCTGAGCACCTGGGAGAAGGCTTCCGCCAGGTCCGCATTGTTTTCGGTCGATGTCGCTGTCAGCAGCGAGCGTCGGGCCTCGGCGAGAACCGCAATGGCGGCCCGGTCATCGAGAACGCTGAAATGGCCAGCGACATTGGCCTCCAGCGGAAACTGGTGCAGCAACGCTTCGCAGAAGGCGTGGATTGTCTGGATTTTCAACCCGCCCGGCGTCTCGAGCGCCTTGGCAAAGAGCTGGCGTGCGGTCGCAAGCGTCGTGCGGTCCGGTACGCGCTGCTCGATGGCCGTCACGCGTTTGGTCAGTTCGGCGTCATCAAGTATTGCCCATTCGGCCAGCCGGTCGAAGACACGGTTGGACATTTCCGAAGCTGCCGCCTTTGTATAGGTCAGGCAAAGGATGGAGGAGGGGCGGGCACCGGCCAGCAGAAGGCGAATGACGCGCTGGGTCAGCACATGTGTCTTGCCTGAGCCGGCATTGGCCGACACCCAGGCGGACTGGCCGGGATGAGAGGCGCGCGACTGCTCAACCGTCGTCCAGTCGATCCACGCACTAGGATCATCGCTGGTGGGCAGGTTTGAGGGCAGGGAAGGGCCGTCACTCATCGGAACTCACCTCCTCGCTATCGGCGGTCGACCATTCGGCAACACGCGCCAGATGATCATATTCGCCACCGTATTTGGTCTGCTCGGCCGGGATCAGCCGCGAGACAAAGCCACGTTCGCCCGATTGTAGCGCCTGGATGAATTTGCCCAGTTCATCGACCGCCTGGACCGCAAGTTCGGCTGCCGATTTGCGATTGTCACCCCGGCCGGACAACTCGTTATTGACCTGGTCTGCACCGAACCGGTCTCCTGGTCTCAGTCGTACATAGATCAGGTTTTCTGGCTTCAGTTGTCCGGCGGGACCAAAAGCCCCCTCCATCAATGCTGCGGCCTCAAGCGCCAGCTGCGGATCGAGCAGGCTTCGCGCCTGGGCAGCGCTCGGATTGAGGCCGGTCTTGTAGTCGATGATATCGGCATGGCCGCCGCCCTTGATGTCGATCCGGTCGGCGATCCCCCGGATGGTGATGTCGATCGGTTTCAAGACGACATTGCCGCGCACCTCGGTCAGCGTCTTGCGAATCTCCGGTCGGCGCTCTCTTTCCCATCTGAGAAAGGACTGCGCCACACCATAGAACCGCTGCCGCCAGACGATGTCGATATGCAGGGGCAGGCCCTCCTTGAGGAATTCCTCGTCGGTGATCCGATAAAGAATATCAAGGGCATCCTTGCGTGCCGGATCGTGTGCCTCTCTGATGAAGCGATCGACAATGCCATGATAGAGTGTCCCGCGTTCTGCTGCACCGGGATCCTCGTTGAACGGATCGACGGCATCAAGTCGCAGAATGCGTTTGGCATAGATCGCGTAGGGATCCCGTCGGAAGCGACCGACCTCGCTGAAGGTAAAGGAACGCGGTTGCAGCTCTGCCTTCGGTCTGGGTGCCGGTCTCTGTGCCGGCGCCTGGTTGTCGCCATCGTCCAGCAGTTCGACATAGCGGCGATAGAGATCGCCGCGCTGTTTGAGATCCTTCTCAAAGGCAGATCCACCCAGCGCCAGAAGCCGCTGCAGCCAGCGCGAGGCGACCGTCGGTGCCGATCCCTGGCGTAATGAACGCGAAAAGATCAGATGCCGGGTGCCGCAGGCCATCTCGAAATCATGCGCGACCTGACCGATCTGCCGTTCGGGCGGCTCAAGTCCCACCTCCGCTTTCATCACGCGTGACAGGAAGGGATTGTTGGTGGTCTGTCCCGGCCAGCTGCCTTCGTTCATTCCGCCGATCACCATCATGTCGACAGTCTGCAGCCGGGCTTCGAGCGTACCGAAAATGAAAACCCGGGGGTGGCGCATGGCCTTCGGCTTCACGGCCTGTCCGGCCATCAAAGCTGCGACGATGTCGATCCACTGCTGACCGTCGGCCTCGATCCGCCCTTCGGTCGCGATCACCTGTGTCAGAAGCTCGGCCAGCGTATCGCCGGCCTCCGCGCCCCAGATCCCGGCCAGATCGCCTCGTTCGTCCACGCAGATGGCCTCGATCACCCGGCCGGTGCGTTCCGCCCAGTCTCCCAGCGCCAGCCTGTTCGACAGCACGCGACCATCCACGGTGCGCACCAGAACACCCACCAATGGTTCCACCGCAGCCGTCACCCGTCGTGCTAGTTCCCGCGCCAGCGTGATGGCCTCGTCGGAGAGTGACTGACGCCATTGCGGTGCGTGTCGATCGCCGAGATGGGCCGCCAGACCTTGCTCGAACAGTGGCTCCATCTCCGCCAGATCCAGCGATTTGATACCACCGCGCAATGCGATCGTTTCAAGCGCGTCGGCAGCCGTGCGCGCGGTTTCCGCATCGAAACCGAATCGCGCCAGCGGGTGCTTGAGCAGGGAGACGATCGCTACCGGGTCGCCCGGCCGCAGGCAGGCCTCGACCAGAACCTGGGTGAGCATGGCCTGCTGGGTACCGGTCAGCGGCGTGCCGGCCGAATCGTCGGCCTGGATGCCGAAACGGGCGAGTTCTGCCATCACCCGGCGCGCCAATGCGCGATCCGGCGTGATCAGTGCGACGCGGCTCTCACTGTCGGCCCCGGGCTGTTCCAGGCCCAGCCGAAGCGCGATCGCGATGGCGGTTGCCTCTTCGCGCTCGTTGGCTGCTTCGATCAGCGCGACATCGCTAAATGCATCTCCGAAACGGTCCGTGGCAAATCGGTCGCGCCAGGCCTTCCAGCCATCAGTTGCCTCGGCGGGTGCCATGGCACGCGAGAGGATTTCCGCGCGATCACCCAATGCTGCATCGGCTGCCGCAAGGTGCTGCACTTCGTCTCGGCTTATGCCGATCTGGTTGAGCAGATGGGCGAGCCCGTATTGCGAATGACCGCGCACGGCCGGATTTGGCAGTGCGTCAAGAGCCGAACGATCGTCGAGCTTGGCCCAATGCGCGTCTGGCATGCTTGTGTCGAGCCCGGGCAGGACCACAACGCCCTGATCGAGTCCCGCGATCGCGGCGATCAGTTCTGCCGCTGCAGGAATGGAACCGGTCGAGCCGGCGACGATGATCGGTCCTTCAGATCCCTGGCGGCGGATGCGGTCCGCTTCCGCGCGCAGGACCGCATCCCGGTGACGGGCCGGCGAGGAGCGCATCAACTCTTCCAGACGCGCCGGCCAGAAAGCCGTGGCGATTTTCAGGAATTCCAGCGTCAGTTGCCACCAGGAGGCAAAGTTCTCCGCCTTCAGGTTGGACAGGTTTTTCCAGTCGCTGCCCTCTGTTTCTGCGGCTTCGATCAATTCGGTCAATGCGCGCGCCAGCCAGACCGCATCAGCTGGGCTTGCAGGCGCAACCAACGGCGTGTCGGCATGAATGGAACGCACGATCTCAGGTAGCTGGTTTCGCCAGGCGAGGATAAGCCGGGCGAGTTCGAGCAGCATCACCGTTCCGCTGACCGGAGGCGCCAGATCGAGAGCCGAAGGCGCATCAGCGTCGAAGAAACCGCTGTCGTCCTCGGTCTCACCCAGGGTCCTGATCTGCGGCAGGATCGCCGAACGGCCACCGAGCAGATCGACGAATTCCGACCGCAGAACACGGGCTGCGCGCCGGGTCGGAACTAGGATGGTCACCCTGGACAGAGACAGCGGATCTGCCGGATCATAGCGATAGCTTTCGACGAGATCGCCTTCGACCAGCGCGCGTGTCAGCATGCGCAGAAAAGGCAGGCCCGCTGGAACGGTGAAGACCCGTGGCGTGCGACCGCTTGCCATGGCCTATATGCCTCGGCTGACGCGCTGGATGGTCGCCTCGGCCTCGCTGATTGCCTCAGGAGTTCCGACGGTCAGCCATTCGCCAGCCAGTTTCAGCCCGCACAGACGTCCGGCTGCAATGGCGCGATCGAAATAGATATTGAGGTTGAATGGTTCAGACGGTGCATCGGCGAGAAAACCGGGCATCAGCACCAGTGCACCGGCATAGATGACAGGATTTGCATCGCCTGCTTTGTAACGGGTCAAACGGCCGTCCGGATGCAGCGAAAAGTCGATTTTGCCATTGTGCCCGGTCGTCCGCTCCGGATCTGCGCAGAGCATGGCGATATCCATTGTTTGCGGATCGAACATTGCCGCAAGCTGCCGCAAGTTGGAGAGTTCATGCTCTGGTTCGCCGATCCAAAAGAGATCGGCGTTCATCACGAATGCCGGTGACGGGCTTAGCCGTTTCAAGCCTTTGACCAAACCGCCGCCAGAATCCATCAGTCGGTCGCGTTCATCGGAAATTCGGATATCGATGCCCGGACAAGCTCCGAGATGCGCTTCCATCTGGTCGGCATGGTGATGCACGTTGACCACCACTGTCTCAACGCCAGCCTCAGCAAGCGCTTCCAGAGCGTAGTCGATCATCGCCTTGCCGCTGATTTTCACCAGGGGTTTTGGAATAGTGTCGGTGATCGGCCGCATCCGCGTGCCGAGACCGGCCGCGAGCACCATGGCTTGGGTGATTTTCATTGTGACTACGCCGCTGATTCGGGAAGTTCGATTCCAGCTTCAATACACCAGTCGCGCAAGGGGGCGAGCGCCGGATGTTCGAAAGCGACCGACAGATGCCAAAGCGTGCGCGGCATGTGCTTCATATAGCCGTCTTTACCGTCGCGCTCCTTCAAACGCACCCATAGGCCACACAGCTTGCAGGCGCGTTGAGCGGCCATGATAGCCCAGCTTTTCTGGAACAAAGCGTCATCGAAGGCGGGCGACATCCGCCGCAGCGCGAGATAGTCGGCCATCATCTGGTCGGCCAGCGGGCGTTCGACAGTTACCCGTGCATCCTGGACGATTGACGCGAGATCATAGGCCGATGGTCCGATCATCGCATCCTGGAAATCGATGATGCCGATCCGGTCGTGACCGGTTTTGTCGCCTCGCCAGATGATGTTCGGCGAATGGAAATCTCGCAGCACCAGCGAGGTCTCCGTATCGGCAAGCTGATCGATCAGGTCATCCCAGATGCCGAGATAAGACCGACGCGCGTCGTCGCTGACTGCGAGACCACCGCGTTTCCACGGCAGATGCCAGTCGATCAGCAATTCGACTTCCATCTTCATCGCGGTGCGGTCGAAATCCGGGATTTCATGGGTTCGACTATCGCCAAGCGATATGTCTCGTTCGAAAGACGTGCCATGAATGGCGGCAAGGCAAGCGACACTGGCGCGGTAGCGGTCCGCAATCGGTCGGCCCGCCTCGTCGAGTATGCCCTGGCTGCCAAGGTCCTCAAGCAACAGGATGCCTGCTTCGCAATCGCTGGCCAGAATAGCCGGTGCCGAAAAGCCGCGTTCCCGCAGAGCCTGGTCGATCGCCACGAAAGGATAGACATCCTCCGCGATATGAGCGATTTGCGAATAGCGCTTGCCATCGCGAATGATGGGCCCGTTGGGCCGTTTTGGCGCATCCATCAGCACGAGCCGTGACTGCTCGCCAACCGGATAGACGAATTCATAGGCTCGCGTCGAGGCGTCGCCCATCAGATGCCGGCGCGCGGCATTTCCATAGCCGTTCTCGTCGAGAAAACCGCGGATCTGCAAGACCCGCCGGATCCTGGCAAGCTTTACCTCCGGGCCGGATATCGTCAGGTGACGACCGCCATCGGCGGTGAAGGCAAAGTGAATGTCGATCCTCGATTTCGGCAACGCCCCGCCGGCCTTGTCCGGCCATTCCACCAGACATATTCCGGTCGCAATCGCTTCGTCGAAGCCGAGTTCGTCAAGTTCGCTGGGATCTGACAGCCGGTAGAGATCGAAATGCGCGACCGGCAGCCGAAGCTCGTAGCTCTGCACCAGCGTGAAGGTCGGGCTTGGTACTTCCAGTTCGGGATCATCGGCGATCGCCCGAAGCAGCGCGCGGCTGAGCGTCGATTTGCCGGCGCCCAGATCCCCGTGCAGGGCCAGACAATCGCCCGCCTGCACTGCCAGTGCCAGATCCTCACCCAGCCGCTTGGTTGCCGCATCGTCCGGCAGATCCAGCATGATCGGGGGTAGGCGTTCGCTCATTCTGCGGCGGCGATGGCTTGCGGCACGCTGGCGGATGGGATGCGGCAATGCACGGTCGTGCCAAGGCCGGGCGCGCTGTCGATCGACACCTTGCCGCTGTGCAGATTGACAAAGCTCTGTACGATGGACAGGCCAAGGCCCGGTCCGCTGCGCTTTCCACCCTTGCCATGCGTCGAGAAACGATCGAACACGGTCGAAAGCATTTCTTCGCTCATGCCGCAGCCCTTGTCGGTCACCGAGAAGACAAAATCAGTGTCTTCGCGCCAGCATTTCATCGCGACAACCGAGCCCTCGGGGGCAAAGTTCACGGCGTTTGTCAGCAGCTTTATCAGGATCTGTTTCAGGCGCTGCCGATCGGCGATGACGTAACCAAGCTGGCTGGCCGCAGCAATCTCCAGTGTCACGCCGCCTTCCTGCAGGCGATCGGTCATCTGCATCGAGACATCGTCGAGCAGATCGTTCAGATCGATCTCGGAATAATCGAGCTGCATGATACCGGCATCGACCGTCGCCAGGTCGAGAATATCATTGACGATAGTCAGCAGAACCGAGGACGAGGTCGAGATATGATCGACATACTCGGCTTGTCGCTCGTTGAGCGGGCCGATAGTCGGCGTCTTGAGCAGGTCGGTAAAGCCGATGATATTGGTCAGTGGCGAACGCAGCTCGTAGGAAACGTGCTGGACAAAATCGTTCTTCAGCTCGTCTGCCTTGCGCAGCGCTTCGTTCTTTTCCTTCAAGGCCCGCTCGGCACGAACGCTGTCGGTCATGTTGACAAAGGTCAGCATGGTCTGGGCGTTTGGCAGCGGCGTGACCGCATAGTCGAGCACAAGTCCGGAATAGAGCTCCAATGTGCCCTGGCTCGACGGACGCTCGTCTTCGAAGCTGGTGATGATCTTGCCAAAGGCTTTCCAGCCATCGGGCCGATCATAGGACGGCGCGCAGGTGGCCTCGATCGTGCGGATATGCGTACCAACGGCAGTCTCGGCGTCGGTGACACCCCAGAGCGCGCGGAATGCCGGGTTGGACAGCTGAATACGGCCATCCGGCCCGAACACGGCAACACCTTCCGACAGGTGATCGATGGTTTCGCCCTGAACCTGGAGCAGGGTGTTGTAGCGTGTCTCGAGATCGACCTGTTCGGTCAGGTTCTCGAACACCCAGGTTGCGCCGCCTTGCGGATGCGCTGACGCGATGACGCGCAGGGTCTGGCCATTCGGCAGATGCCAGAGATCGGTCTGAGTCTCGAGCGATCGATAGACGGAAAGGGTATTTTCCTTCCACGCCTTCCAGCTCAGCTGCTCCGGCAATTTGTTCGCCGAGCGCAAACGGTCGAGAATTTCGGCGTTGTCGGGTTTCGATTCGAGGAATTTCGGTTCCAGTGCCCAGAGCGAGACAAAGGCCTGATTGTAGAACTGCAACCGACGCTCGCCGTCGAAGATCGCGACCGGGGTGCCGAGATGATCGAGTGTTTCGGCATGGCTTTTCAGCGTACGGGCCAGTTCCTCGCGCAAGGCTTCGGTGCCGGAGACATCGATTGCCATGCCGCACGAACCGCCGGGGCCGCGGATATCGACAACGTCGAAGAAGGTTCGCGCGCCGCGTACGGCGGTCGATACAGTGTCGTGGAACGGTGATTCCGGCGTCGTGCTCGCCTTGATCTTCTCGCGTGTCAGGCTGCTCAGGACTTCGCGTCCCTCCTGGATTGCCTGGTCGGGAGAGCTGGCTTCTACCGCTTCGCAATAGGCCTGGTTGACCCAGGTCAGGCGACCGTCGCCGTCACGCTGCCAGACCGGCTGCTCGATCGAGTCGAGCAGGGATTCGAAGGTCGCGATGGAGCTGCGCAGCCGGTTGCGCTCGATCTTCAGTTCCGCCAGTTCTGCGCGCAGATTGTTGAGGGCAACAAAATGGGCAAAGGCCCTTCCACCAGACAGGCGGCCCTGAACCTCGATGACTTCACCACGCTGTGTCTCGATCACCAGGTCGAAGGTTTTTGCATTTGAGCGCAGCGCTTCGATCGCCTTTTCGAGTTCGCTCGCCGAACTTGGTTTCAGCCAGCGTCCCAAAGCCAGAAACTCGTTGTCCGATTGTGGAGCGCCGGTATCGGCCGGCAGCTGGCCGAGAAACTCTGCCTTGCCGTTCTGCCCGTCCCACATCACGATCCGCCGACTGTTGTCGGCAATAACGGCATGATAGCCGGAAATCTTCTGCTGGTTGTCCGACAGTGTCGAGCGAATGTCGCGGTTCTCGGATTCCAGGCGATTGCGTTGGCGGATCAGCAGGATCGATGAAAACACAGCAGCCGACACCACGCCGATGACAAGCGCGTAACCCGCCATATCGACGCTGGTAAGCAGCGGCGTTCCGCCTTCATCAGTCGTCTGGGCATGAGCAAGCGCCGGCAGCAGCAGACCGGCCAGAGCCGAACCGTTTGCCAGCACACGACGCCACGAGACCACTGCGTGCTTGCGCGCGATCGAGCGAAGGGATTGCCCCTGTTGATGTGTCATTTGCCGCCAGAGGCCAGATTTAGACGCCGTCATAGCCGTCTCCCGCGAAAGCGGGTCGCATTGATGTACCGACATGCTCGGTCTGTCTCCGTCTTATTATGTGCCGCATCGTCGACAAGACATCCGATTTCGAGTCCACGCCCATCGGGCGGTCCACGAATCAAGTCCTAAACAATACCGCCGATGGAAAGTGTCGGGAAGGCCGGCGGGCAAAAAAGAAGGCGCGGCATTTGTCAATGCCGCGCCTACCACATCTGGTATTATGCAGAGATTAATTAATAGCGATAGTGTTCAGACTTGAAAGGACCCTGCTGCGTGACGCCGATATAGGCAGCCTGCTCGCTAGAAAGTTCGGTCAGCTTCACGCCGAGCTTGGCGAGATGCAGACGGGCGACCTTTTCATCGAGGTGCTTTGGCAGAACGTAGACGTCGTTCTTGTATTCGCCGGGCTTGGTGAACAACTCGATCTGGGCCAGCGTCTGGTTGGTGAACGAGGCCGACATCACGAAGGATGGGTGGCCGGTTGCATTTCCGAGGTTCAGCAGGCGACCTTCCGACAGGAGGATCATGCGGTTGCCCTTCGGGAACTCGATCATGTCGACCTGCGGCTTGACGTTGGTCCACTTGAGGTTCTTCAGCGCGGCAACCTGGATCTCGTTGTCAAAGTGGCCGATATTGCCGACGATCGCCATGTCCTTCATCTCGCGCATATGCTCGATGCGGATGACGTCCTTGTTGCCGGTCGTGGTGATGAAGATGTCGGCCGAAGAAACAACGTCCTCCAGCGTGACGACCTCAAAGCCATCCATGGCGGCCTGAAGCGCGCAGATCGGATCAACTTCCGTGACCTTGACGCGGGCACCGGCGCCCTGGAGCGAGGCGGCCGAACCCTTGCCGACGTCGCCATAGCCGCAGACGACGGCAACCTTGCCGGCCATCATCACGTCCGTACCGCGGCGGATGCCGTCGACCAGCGATTCCTTGCAGCCGTACTTGTTGTCGAACTTCGACTTGGTGACCGAGTCGTTGACGTTGATCGCCGGGAAGGGAAGGAGACCCTTCTTTGAAAGTTCGTACAGGCGGTGCACGCCCGTGGTGGTTTCTTCGGTCACGCCCTTGATGGCATCGCGCTGCTTGGTGAACCAGCCAGGTGTTGCAGCCAGGCGCTTCTTGATCTGCGCGACGAGGATTTCTTCTTCTTCCGACTGCGGATTGGACAGAACGTCCTCGCCAGCTTCGGCGCGGGCGCCGAGCAGGATGTACATGGTGGCATCGCCGCCATCATCGAGGATCATGTTGGAGAAGCCACCATCGGTCCACTGGAAGATCTTGTCGGTGTATTCCCAATACTCGGTCAGTGATTCGCCCTTGACGGCGAAGACCGGAATGCCGGCAGCGGCGATAGCAGCAGCAGCATGGTCCTGGGTCGAGAAGATGTTGCACGATGCCCAGCGCACTTCGGCGCCGAGAGCGATCAGCGTTTCAATCAAAACGCCCGTCTGGATAGTCATGTGCAGGGAGCCGGTGATGCGTGCACCCTTGAGCGGCTTGCTGTCGCCGAATTCGCTGCGGCAGGACATCAGGCCCGGCATTTCGGTTTCGGCGATGTCGAGTTCCTTGCGTCCGAAATCGGCGAGACCGATATCGGCAATGACGTAATCATGTTGGCTCATGGTGTTCTCCGGCTAAATGTGGCCCGGTTCCCGGCATTCGCTGACAGGACCGATACGGATGTGCCGCCCGCAACAACCATTGCAGGCCATGCCGCCTCTGTAACAGGGATCGGGGGCATTGGCAATTAGACATAAAGAAGTCTTTATGTCTTTATGTGTGATCGGTTAAATCTCTTCGCCAAACTTGTCGGCAATCAGCGTTTCCAGCGCCTCTATGACGGCGATCGCCTGATTGCCGGTGGCGCTGACATGGATCGAGCATCCGGGGCTTGCGGCCAGCATCATCAGCCCCATGATCGACGTACCACCGACGGTGGTGCCATCCTTGGACACGCTCACGGCTGCATCGAAGCCGCCGACCATCTGGACGAATTTCGCCGAAGCACGTGCATGCAGTCCGCGTTTGTTGATGATCAGCATTTCGCGGGCGATCGGACCAGTCATGATGTCTTACTTTCCGCTGAGCACACGGCTGGCAACGTTGATGTATTTGCGCCCGGCTTCGGATGCCTCGATCAGCGCCCGGTCCATGTCATTGTCACCGCGCACACCGGCGAGTTTGATCAGCATCGGCAGGTTGACGCCGGCGATGACCTCGATCCGGCCGTTGTTCATGACAGAAATTGCGAGATTGGAGGGTGTCCCGCCAAACATGTCGGTCAGGATAATTACACCATGGCCGTCATCGGCCCGCAGAACCGCGTCAAGAATGTCCTGACGGCGCTGGTCCATATCATCATCCGGGCCGATCGAAACGGTCTCGATATTTTTTTGTGGGCCGACGACATGCTCCACCGCATGGTGAAACTCTTCAGCCAGCTTGCCATGTGTGACAAGCACAAGTCCGATCATTCTTTACTGCCCCTTAGCGCAAACATTGGCCAAATAACGCAACACGGAGGCTCCGTCTATCAGCACGAGGCCATCTTGGCGATGAAAATGGGAAGTGCAAGCCCAGAATCATACGCTCCGAATAAGGGCGAAGATATGGGAAAGTGGAAATCGGACAGACTGGGGGACACGGATAACGGGAAGGTGAATTGTTTTCGTGACTTCCAATTGTTCCTGATCCGGTGGCAATCGGTCGGCGTCAGCCGACGCGACGGGCACGATTGCGTAGTGCAGCGGAGCCTGCTCGACCCACTGCATCCTGACGATACCGCTGTGGCGCAATTCAAGAAGCCCGCGGATGCTGGCTGGCCCGCGTCCGATGATCTGGTCATCTTCGCGCGAAACGATCACCCGGTCGTCGGAGATCAGTGCCGAGGACTGTCCGCCAAGACGCGCTTCGGCCATGCAGTCAAAGGCCAAGGACGATTTTCCGGCTCCTGACGGGCCAACGAATATCAGACCGATCCCGTCAACGATGATGGCGCTCGCGTGAATGTTTTCGCCAATGTCTGTCATGCCGGAGCATCGATCGGAAGAGTGAGAACGAAGCGCGCGCCCAGCAGTGCCTTGCTGTCCGGATCGATGACATTCTCTGCCCGTAGCGTCCCGCCATGTGCTTCTGCGATCTGTCGGCTGATCGACAGGCCAAGACCGGAATTCTGGCCAAAGCTCTCTCCATCAGGACGGTCGGTGTAGAAGCGCTCGAAAATACGGTCGATATTCTCGGCCTGGATGCCGGGGCCATTGTCTTCGATCTGAACCAGGCATCGCCCACGTGTGCGCGACAGGCGAACCCTGATCCGGCCGCCCTGTTCGGGAACGAAGGAGCGGGCATTTTCGATCAGGTTGGTGATGATCTGCCCCAGACGCAGGTCATGGCCATTGACCAGGAACCGCGCCTTGGAACCAGGCTTCTGGTCGATGATATAGTCGATTTCGACAGCCTTCTTGCCGCTGCGGATTTCGCGCGAGATATCCACGAGGCTCGATAGCAGGACCTCCATGTCGACCGGCTTGGCGTCGGAACGTGCTAGCTCCGCATCAAGGCGTGAGGCGTCGGAAATGTCGCTGATCAGCCGGTCGAGGCGCCGCACGTCGTGCTGGATGATATCCATCAGCCGCTGCCGCGACTGATCGGACTTGGCCAGAGGCAGCGTCTCGACGGCAGACCGCAGCGAGGTGAGGGGGTTCTTCAGCTCATGGCTGACATCCGCTGCAAAACTCTCGATTGCATCGATGCGGTCATAGAGTGCGGTTGTCATCTCGCGCAAGGCGATCGACAGGTTGCCGATTTCGTCCTGACGGGCCGAGAAGTCCGGGATTTCTTCGCGCTCGCGCGCACCGCGACGCACCCGGATGGCCGCTGCCGCAAGCCGGCGCAGCGGATTGGCGATGGTCGAGGACAGGAGCAGCGACACGACGATGTTGACGAGCGTCGCCACGCCGAAGACGCGCATGATCGCCAGGCGCTCGGCATGTACGATCTTGTCGATATCGCCGGCCTGGGTGGACAGCAGGAGCACGCCGAGTACGGCGCGGAAACGCTGGACCGGCACGGCAACAGAAACGATCAGCTCGCCCTGATCCGTCACTCGGACCACGGCACCACGCACACCGGTCAGCGCATTCATCACTTCCGGATAGATCGAACCGTCGCCACCGGGTGCTTCCTTATAGACCGGCAGATTGCCCGGCTGCAGTACCGTGTTGAAGATCCGCGCTACCCAGTTGGTCAGGCTTGAGGAATCATTGTCCACCGGCGGCAGGTCGAAACGCAGGACCTGGCCGCGGGAATAGAGATGACGGGAATCGAGCAGCAGATTGGCATCGGCGTCGAACAGCCGGGCGCGAGTGCGCGTCGGTGAGATGAGCCGGCGCAACACGGGTGCGACGCGCTCCGGATTGATCGGAAATTCCAGGTCTTCGTCATTCGGGACCGGCGTGATGCTTTGGCCGGCCTGCAACTCCAGCAGTTTTTCCGGGTCGATGGTGATCGAATTGGTATCAACCGACGCCGACGCGGAAATTGCGCCGGCGATGATTTCCCCTTGGGTGAGCAGGCTCTCGACACGCGCATCAATCAGTCCCTCGCGGAACTGATTGAGATACATGATCCCGCCGACCAGAACGATCAGGGCCGCCAGATTGAAGAAGACAATCCGCCGTGTCAGGCTCGAAAACAGAGCATGGCCGAAGATGCGCCGGATCAGGGTGAACGGGTGGGTAAAGAGCCGGCGCGACTCCGAGGCGCCTTCCAGCTCCTCCAAGGTGTCTTCATCTACCTGCTTGGCCAAACTCCACCCTTTCGCCTGCCGTTCTAACCGCTAGTGCTCAAGCCGAAGCCATTTGCCCAGGACCATGAGCCCCAAGTCTCGGCAGATCTCCGCGGTCAACGGTCAGGTTTGTTCACGCTGCTTCGCGGAAGCGGTAGCCCACGCCGTAGAGCGTTTCAATCATGTCGAAGTCCGTATCGACCATTTTGAACTTCTTGCGCAGCCGTTTGATATGGCTGTCGATGGTTCGGTCGTCGACATAAACCTGCTCATCGTAAGCTGCGTCCATCAGCGCGTCGCGGCTTTTGACAACGCCGGGGCGCTGTGCGAGCGACTGCAGGATGAGGAATTCGGTGACCGTCAGGGTCACTGGATCGCCCTTCCAGGTGCAGGTATGGCGTTCCTGGTCCATCACCAGTTGGCCGCGCTCCAGCGTTCGAGCTTGTTGCTCGGCCGTTGGCTTGCCGGGGCCGCCGATGGCGGACAGGTTTTCGCGATTGGCTGCCCGGCGCAGGATTGCCTTGACGCGCTCCACCAGCAGCCGCTGCGAAAACGGCTTGGTGATGAAATCGTCAGCACCCATTTTCAAGCCGAACAGTTCGTCGATTTCCTCATCCTTGGAGGTAAGGAAGATGACGGGAATGTCAGATTTCTGGCGCAGACGACGCAGCAGTTCCATGCCGTCCATGCGCGGCATCTTGATGTCGAAGATGGCAAGCTGCGGAGGCCGTGCGAGCAGGCCGTCCAGCGCAGAGGCGCCATCGGTATAGGTCTCGACCTTGTATCCTTCTGCCTCGAGCGCGATCGAGACCGAAGTGAGGATATTGCGGTCGTCATCCACGAGCGCGATCGTCTGCATGCTGTACGTCTCCATCGTCATGTAAGCGCTGCTCCTGGTGTGTCACCCAGCCCAGCTCTGGTGGCATGGCAGTGCTTAATGGGGATAAAGGTGGAACAAATTGTGGCAAAGATAAAGGGACGATGTTGCTGAGGCTCTTGGCGCGCGCAGATCACTGCCTGAAGCACCCTCTTGGGTTGTGCCTCCCCTTGGAATGGAACGAGAACTAAACGATTTAAAAATGCTTTCAGCAATTTAAATCGATTAAATAATTGATATCATTATATTATTTAAGAAGCCCCACTTGCCTTTCTAAAATTCACCGACTAATTTCTACCTATTCAAGTATTGTGGCTCACGTTGAGAGGATGCGCGCCCATGGAGGAATTCGGTGTAAATAACCCCGCAATTGGGGTCGCGACGATCGGTCTCGGCAATGCCGCCAGCGTTCGCTACAACCTGGGCGAAGGCCTCCTTTACGAGGAATCGATTCGCCGCGGCGAGGCTGAGCTCACTGCGGATGGCGCATTGCGCGCCCTGACTGGTCAGCACACCGGGCGTTCCGCCAAGGACAAGTTTGTCGTGCGCGATGGCAAGGCAGATGGCCAAATCTGGTGGGACAACAACAAGCCACTGTCGCCTGAGCATTTTTCCGTCCTGCACCGGGACATGCTTGCTCATGCTGCAGGCAAGGATCTGTTCGTTCAGGATCTGATCGGTGGTGCCGACAAGGACAATGCGCTTCCGACCCGCGTTGTGACGGAATTCGCCTGGCATTCGCTGTTCATCCGCAATCTTCTGATTCGTCCCGACCGTTCGGCTCTCGCTGCGTTTGTACCCAAGCTGACGATCATCGACCTGCCGAGCTTCCGCGCGGATCCAGACCGCCACGGCTGCCGCAGCGAGACGGTCATTGCTTGCGACCTGACCAATGGCATCGTTCTGATAGGCGGCACGTCCTATGCCGGTGAGATGAAAAAGTCGGTCTTCACGGTCCTTAACTACCTTCTGCCGCCAAAGGGCGTTATGCCGATGCATTGCTCGGCCAATGTCGGTCCGGATGGCGATGCTGCCGTCTTCTTCGGCCTGTCGGGCACTGGCAAGACGACGCTGTCTGCCGATCCGAGCCGAACGCTGGTTGGCGACGACGAGCATGGCTGGGGTGAAAACGGCATCTTCAACTTTGAGGGCGGTTGCTATGCCAAGACCATCCGTCTTTCGGCTGAAGCTGAGCCGGAGATCTACGCCACGACCAAGCGTTTCGGCACGGTTCTCGAAAACGTCGTTCTCGACGAAAACCGCATTCCGGATTTCAACGATGGCTCGCTGACCGAAAATACCCGCTGTGCCTATCCGCTGCACTTTATTCCAAACGCATCGGAAACCGGTACTGCACCGCATCCGAAGACGATCATCATGCTGACGGCCGATGCCTTTGGCGTGCTGCCGCCGATCGCCCGCCTGACGCCTGAGCAGGCCATGTACCACTTCCTGTCTGGTTATACCGCCAAGGTTGCCGGCACGGAAAAGGGCGTGACCGAGCCGGAAGCAACCTTCTCGACCTGCTTTGGTGCGCCGTTCATGCCGCGTCATCCGACCGAATACGGCAACCTGCTGCGCGATTTGATTGCCCGTCACGAGGTCGACTGCTGGCTGGTCAACACCGGCTGGACCGGTGGCGCTTACGGCACCGGCAACCGCATGCCGATCAAGGCGACTCGCGCTTTGCTCACGGCTGCGTTGAGGGGCGAGTTGAAAAAGGCCGAGATGCGGACGGATCCGAACTTCGGATTTGCCGTTCCAGTGGTCGTGGATGGTGTCGATACCAAGATCCTCGACCCGCGCTCGACCTGGTCCGATGGGGCCGCCTATGACGTGCAAGCCAGGAAACTCGTCGGCATGTTCATCAACAACTTCGCCAAGTTTGAAGCCCATGTCGATGGCAAGGTGCGCGACGCGGCGCCTGGTGTTGCGATCGCAGCCGAATAAGTCCGGCTTCAGAAACTGACATGAAAGGCCCGGTGGAGTTTCGCCGGGCCTTTTCTTGTCGCTTGCCTTGTTGCTGTTTGTTGCCGATATGGAATGTCTGACAGACACGACGTGAAGAACTATGGCCAGCGATCCGCTTTACATCAACAACCGCATCACCATAGCGGGCTGGGAACTGGCCGAGCAGTTCGTTCTGGCCGGTGGCCCGGGCGGCCAGAACGTCAACAAGGTCTCGACGGCTGTTCAACTGTTCTTCAACATCCTCGGATCGCCCGCCCTCAATGATCGGGTCAAGCAGAATGCGGCGGCATTGGCTGGCCGGCGCCTGTCCAAGGAAGGCGTGCTGATGATCGAGGCCAATCGATTTCGCAGCCAGGAACGCAATCGCGAAGATGCGCGCGAACGCCTGAAGGAACTGATCCTGAAGGCCGCCGAACCGCCACCACCACCGCGGCGCAAAACTAAGCCAACCAAAGGATCGGTGGAGCGCCGTCTGAAGGAAAAGTCCGGGCGCTCCGAGGTGAAAAAAATGCGCGGCAGACCGGGTGGAGACTAATTCAGCTGTCTTTAAATTAGAAAATCACTTGTCTTTTGCAGGCCTCTGCAGTCATCTGGTCGATAACAACCAAGGAGGGCTACCGATGGGCTTTTTCAATTTCATCAAGAGCGCCGGCAAGAAGCTTGGACTGGGCGGCGAGGACGAAGCGCCGGATGTCGAAGCGGTCAAGAAGGAACTGGCCTCCCACGATCTTGGCACGGACAAGGTTGACGTCGAGGTCGTCAATGACAAGATCGTCTTGAAGGGCGTGGTCAAGGATCAGTCGATTTTTGAAAAGGCAGTCGTTGCTGTTGGCAATACGCTCGGCATTTCCACCGTGGAAGCCACCGAGTTGAAGATTGCCGAGGCGGACAGCGCTGCACCTGTCGCTGCAAAGGAACCGGTTTTTCATACGGTCAAGAAGGGCGACAATTTGTGGAAGATCGCCGAAGCCGCATATGGCAAGGGCAAGGGTGCAAAGCATACGCTGATTTTCGAAGCGAACCGGCCGATGCTCAGCCATCCGGACAAGATCTATCCGGGCCAGGTGTTGCGCATCCCCCCGCTTGCCGACTAACCTCGTTTGAGGGCAACGGAAGCAAAGACAAAGAACGTGAAGACAAAACTGCCCCTCTCGGAGGGGCTTATTCATTTTCCCGGCTATTTTGACCGGGCCGAACAGGACGTCCTGGTGACTGCGGTGCGAGATGTGGTGGCGGAAGCACCTCTGTATGTGCCTGTCATGCCTGGCACCGGCAAACCCATGTCCGTGCGCATGACCAATTGCGGGTCGCTCGGCTGGGTAACGGACAAGGAGCGCGGCTATCGCTACCAGGCGACCCATCCAGTCACAGGCAGGCCTTGGCTTGCAATCCCGCAGATGCTTGTTGATCTCTGGCGCGAGGTGTCCGACTACGACAAGGATCCGGAAGCCTGCCTTGTCAATTTCTACGGCGACGATGCCAAGATGGGTCTGCACCAGGACCGGGACGAGACCGATTTTAACGCTCCCGTTGTCTCCGTTTCCCTCGGCAACAGTTGCCTCTTCCGCATCGGCGGATTGGAGCGCAAGGATCGAACCAGTTCGCTAAAGCTCGACAGCGGCGATGTCTTTGTGTTGGGCGGAGCAGGCAGGCTCTGCTTTCACGGCGTCGACCGAATCTATCCCGGCACCTCGACACTGCTGAAAAACGGCGGCCGCATCAATCTGACCCTGCGGCGCGTTAATCCCTGATCCATAGCCGGCGATCGATCGCCTACAATTTTCTCAGCGCGACTTTCTCTACAAGGTGATTGCTGCCCTTGCGCAGGATCAGATCGGCGCGCGGTCGTGTCGGCAGGATGTTTTCCCGCAGGTTTTTCAAATTGATGTTGTTCCACAAGCCTTCGGCAATGGTCATCGCTTCAGGCTCGCTGATCGTCGCATAGCGATGGAAATAGGAGTTCGGATCGCGAAAAGCCGTCTGTCTGAGGCGCATGAAGCGCTCGACATACCAGCGATGGATCGCATTCTCATCGGCATCGATATAGATCGAGAAATCGAAGAAATCCGAGACCATCGGCACGATCTTGCCGTCTGCCGGCAGATTGCGCGATTGCAGAACATTGATACCCTCGAAAATCAGGATGTCCGGCCGGTCGATCACCACATGTTCGTTGGGGAGTACGTCATAGATCAGGTGCGAATAGCAAGGCGCCTTGACGTTCGGCAGTCCCGCCTTGATCGCCGACAGGAAGCGCAGCAGTGCGCCGATGTCGTAGCTTTCGGGGAAACCCTTACGGTTGAGGATATCATTCTTGGTCAGGTGCGCGTTGGGATAGAGAAAGCCGTCCGTGGTGACCAGATCGACCTTTGGGCTCGAAGGCCAGCGCGCGAGAAGTTCTTTCAGGATGCGCGCCGTGGTCGATTTTCCAACTGCGACGGACCCGGCAATGCCGATGACGAACGGCGTCTTGAAAACGTCCGACATGCTGAGGAATCGATTGCGTTGCTCGAACAGCAGTTGCGAGGATTCGACATGTGACGAGAGCAGGCGCGACAGTGACAGATAGATCCGCCGCACCTCATCAAGATCGATCGGGTCGTCGATCGACCGCAGCCGATGCACTTCGTCGGCTGTCAAAGTCAGCGGCGTATCGGCGCGAAAATGCGCCCATTCCTCGGAATCGAAGAACAGATAGGGCGAATAGCCATTGGCCTGGAAATGGTCGAGGACTTCTGGCGCTTCGGATTCCCGTATAGATATCGTCATGGATCCTGCCGGCTGGCCTTCTCGTTCAGGCCCGTCTGAGCGGTTCTGCGCTCAAGTTCCTGCATCACGTCTTGTAAAGGTATGTCCGCAATTTTCAATACGACCATCAGGTGATAGAGCAGGTCGGCGCTTTCGTAGACGAGGTTCTCCCGATCGTTCTGAACCGCTGCCATAACAGCCTCGATGGCTTCCTCGCCAAGTTTCTTTGCCGCCTTGTTCTGCCCGCCCGCGACGAGTTTCGCCGTCCAGGATTGGTCCGGGGTAGCCTTGGCGCGCTTTGCCACGATGGCTTCGAGATCGGAGAGGGAAAAAGCGGTCATATCTGCCTTCCTTGCGCTCAGTCGAGCCGCATCGCGATGCCTGCTTCGGCCATGTAGGCCTTGGCCTCGGCGATCGAATAGTTGCCGAAGTGGAAGATGGAGGCGGCAAGCACGGCCGTTGCGTGACCGTCGCGAATGCCGGCGACCAGATCGTCGAGATTGCCGACGCCGCCGGACGCGATCACCGGCACCCGGACGCTGTCTGCGATGGTACGCGTCAGGCCGATATCATAGCCACTTTTGGTGCCGTCCCGGTCCATCGAGGTCACCAGCAATTCGCCAGCGCCGCGTTCGACCATCTTGATGGCGAATTCGACAGCGTCGATTCCGGTTGGCTGGCGTCCACCGTGGGTGAAGATTTCCCACCTGTCGGTTTCCCCGCTGGCAGAGACCTTCTTGGCGTCGATCGACACGACGATGCACTGGTTGCCGAATTTGTCGGCTGCTTCAGCGACGAAATCGGGGTTGTTGACCGCTGCCGAATTGATCGAAACCTTGTCCGCGCCGCAAAGCAGCAGCTTGCGGATATCGGCAACTGCGCGCACGCCACCACCGACGGTCAGCGGCATGAAGCAATGATCGGCCGTCTGGGCGACGACGTCGAAGATCGTGTCGCGATTGTCTGATGAAGCGGTGATGTCGAGGAAACAGAGTTCGTCGGCGCCAACTGCATCATATGCCTTTGCGGCCAGCACGGGATCGCCGGCATCGATCAGGTCGACAAAATTGACGCCCTTGACGACACGGCCGTCCTTGACGTCGAGACAGGGAATTACGCGGGCTTTGAGCGTCATGGAATTGTCCTCTCAGCCTTTGGCTGCCTTGATCAGCGCAAGCGCTTCTGCAGGGTCAATGCGGCCATCATAAAGCGCGCGGCCGGATATGGCACCTTCGAGCTTCTGTGCATCGGGCTGCAGCATGCGGCGAACGTCTTCGATCGAGGCAAGGCCACCCGATGCGATGACAGGAATAGAGACCGCTTCGGCCAGTTCCAGTGTCGACGCCCAGTTGATGCCGGCCAGAATGCCGTCGCGATCGATATCGGTATAGATGATCGCGGCAACACCGGCACCTTCGAAACGCTTGGCAAGCTCGATCACGCCGAGTTCGGAGGCTTCCGCCCAGCCTTCGACCGCCACCTTGCCACCCTTGGCATCGATACCGACGGCAACCTTGCCGGGGAAGCGCTTGCAGGCCTCGATAACCAAAGCCGGGTCGCGCACTGCGATCGTACCCAGGATCACGCGAGACAGGCCGCGCGATAGCCAGTTTTCGATATGCTCCAGCGTGCGGATGCCGCCGCCGAGCTGCACCGGGTTTTTGGTAGCTTTCAGGATCGCGTCGACGGCGGCACCGTTGACACTTTCTCCGGCAAAGGCGCCGTTGAGGTCAACGACGTGCAGCCATTCGAACCCTTGTGTTTCGAAGTCGCGCGCCTGTGCAGCCGGATCCGGATTGTAGACGGTGGCCTGGTCCATGTCGCCGAGTTTCAGGCGAACGCACTGGCCGTCCTTCAGGTCGATGGCGGGAAATAGGATCATGACAGAAATCCGAAAAAGAGGGTCAGGGCTTCCAGGTGAGGAAATTGGCGATCAGCTTGAGACCAAGCGTCTGGCTCTTTTCCGGATGGAATTGCGCGCCGACCATGTTGTCCCGGCCGACAAAGGCCGTCATTGCGCCACCATAGTCTGTGGTCGCAATCACGTCCGAGGCGTGTTTGGCCGCAAGATGATAGGAGTGGACGAAATAGGCATGCAGGCCATTTGGGCCTGTGGCGATCCCGTCGAAAAGTGGATGCTGGTGCCTGAGCGTCAGCGTGTTCCAGCCGATCTGCGGGATCTTGAGCGTGGGATCGGCAGGTGTCATCTCGATGACATCGCCTTCTATCCAGCCGAAACCTTGCGTCGTGGTCTTTTCAAGGCCGCGCGAGGACATCAGCTGCATGCCAACGCAGATCCCGAAGAAAGGTCTGCCCTTGTGCTCGACGACATCGACGATCGCGTCATGCATGCCGGGAACCGCATCGAGCCCGCGGCGGCAGTCGGCATAGGCGCCGACCCCCGGAAGTACGATCCTGTCGGCCGTGGCCACCCTGTCTGCCTGATCGGTCAGCTCGATCGTCACGTCAAGAACAGCCTCGCGCGCCGCGCGTTCGAAAGCCTTGGTCGCCGAGCGCAGGTTGCCAGATCCGTAGTCGATGATCGCTACACGCATGTCATATCCTTTCCGCTCGACGCTCCGGCTCGTAGCCGACAGCGGAGCAAGGTGCAGATCACTTCCGCTGTGCGGAAACGTCCTGCCGTCACAATGTACCCTTGGTGGACGGGATACGGTTCGCCTGGCGCGGGTCTATTTCCGTGGCCGTCCGCAGCGCCCGTGCCACCGCCTTGAAGCAGGTCTCGGCGATATGGTGGTTGTTGGCGCCGTAATGGTTCAGCACATGCAGTGTGATGCCGGCATTCTGCGCCAGGGCCTGGAAGAACTCGCGCACCAGTTCTGTGTCAAAGGTACCGATCTTCGGCGCGCTGAAATTGACGTTCCACACTAGAAACGGCCGACCGGACACATCGATGGCCGCCTTGGTCATGGTTTCGTCCATCGCAAGGTCGATCGACGAATAGCGCGTGATGCCCTTGCGCTCGCCCAGAGCCTTGGAGATCGCTTGGCCCAGCGCAATGCCGGTGTCTTCGACGGTGTGATGATCGTCGATATGCAGGTCACCTTTCACGTCGATATGCATGTCGATCAGCGAATGGCGGCAGAGCTGGTCCAGCATATGGTCGAAGAAGCCCACGCCGGTCGAGATCTTGCCGGTGCCGGTGCCGTCGATATCGACGGAAACGGACACCGAGGTCTCGTTTGTCTTGCGGGAAATCTCGCCTTTGCGCTCTGCCATCGGGCTGCTCCATGGGAATAATGGCCGTTCCATATCAGCAGGTGAGGCAAATATCCAGAAGTTACATTGCCTTGCCGCAAGGCGCCGGCAGCGGACTGTCGGCCATGATTGCAATCGCCAAAAGGCAACTTACATAGGTTCCGACGAACGGCCGCTGGCCGAAGCAAACAAGGCCCGGTGTTCGGGCATATAGGTGTTTGATGACAACGATTATTACAGTTCGCAAGGGCGACAAGGTCGTGATGGCCGGCGATGGTCAGGTGAGCCTTGGCCAGACCGTGATGAAGGGTAATGCCCGCAAGGTCCGCCGCATCGGCAAGGGTGGCGAAGTTATCGCCGGTTTCGCGGGAGCGACCGCGGATGCCTTTACCCTTCTCGACCGTCTGGAAAAGAAGCTGGAGCAATATCCCGGCCAGTTGATGCGCGCGGCCGTCGAGCTTGCCAAGGATTGGCGCACCGATAAATACCTGCGCAACCTCGAGGCGATGATGCTTGTCGCCGACAAGACGATCACGCTTGCAATCACCGGTAATGGAGACGTGTTGGAGCCGGAACATGGCACGATGGCCATCGGCTCCGGTGGCAACTTTGCCTATGCCGCAGCCCGGGCCTTGATGGACAGCGATCGTTCCGCCGAAGAGATCGCCCGTCGCGCCATGCAGATTGCCGGCGAAATCTGCGTCTATACCAATGACAGCGTCATTATCGAGACCCTGGACGTCGCTTGAGCCCGTCTGTCCGGTCCATGAAACCATGTTCAAGCAGTCGAGCATTCTCTGCTACTGCCAGGAGTAAAACCACATGAGCAATTTTTCTCCGCGCGAGATCGTTTCCGAGCTCGATCGCCATATCATTGGCCAGCACGACGCCAAGCGCGCCGTGGCGATCGCATTGCGCAATCGCTGGCGCCGGCAGCAGCTTTCGGACGATCTGCGCGATGAGGTCATGCCGAAGAACATCCTGATGATCGGGCCGACCGGTGTCGGCAAGACCGAGATCTCCCGTCGTCTGGCCAAACTCGCCGGCGCTCCATTCATCAAGGTCGAGGCGACCAAGTTTACCGAAGTCGGCTATGTCGGCCGCGATGTCGAGCAGATCATCCGCGATCTGGTCGAGATCGGCATCACCCTTGTCCGCGACAAGAAACGCAACGAGGTCGAGGCGAAGGCGCATGCGCTTGCCGAAGAACGCGTCCTTGATGCGCTGGTCGGTTCGACATCGTCACCGGCAACCCGCGACAGCTTCCGCAAGAAGCTGCGCAATGGCGAGCTGGACGACAAGGAAATCGATATCGAAGTGGCCGACGCAGGATCCGGCATGCCGGGCGGTTTCGAAATACCGGGCATGCCCGGTGCCAATGTCGGCATCCTCAACATTTCGGAAATGTTCGGCAAGGCCATGGGCAACCGGACGAAAAAGGTACGCACCACGGTCAAGTCTTCCTACAATGACCTGATCCGCGACGAATCCGACAAGCTGATCGACAATGAAGTGATCCAGCGCGAGGCCGTGCGTTCGGTCGAGAACGACGGGATCGTGTTTCTCGACGAGATCGACAAGATCGCCGCCCGGGAAGGTGGCGTCGGTGCCGGCGTATCGCGTGAAGGCGTGCAACGCGACTTGCTGCCGCTGGTCGAGGGCACCACGGTTTCGACCAAATACGGCCCGGTGAAAACGGACCATATCCTCTTCATTGCGTCTGGCGCCTTCCATGTCTCGAAACCATCGGACCTTCTGCCGGAACTGCAGGGCCGCTTGCCGATCCGGGTCGAGCTGAAACCGCTGACCAAGGAAGACTTCCGTCGGATCCTGACCGAGACCGAGGCAAGCCTGATCCGCCAGTACAAGGCGCTGATGGCGACCGAAGAGCTGAACCTCGATTTTACCGAGGATGCGATCGACGCTCTGGCCGATGTCGCAGTCAAACTGAACACCACGGTCGAGAATATAGGTGCGCGGCGACTTCAGACGGTGATGGAACGGGTTCTGGACGATATTTCGTTCAATGCACCGGATCGCGGCGGCGCAGTGGTGATGATCGACTCGGATTATGTGCAGAAGCACGTGGGCGACCTGGCTGCCGATACCGACCTCAGCCGCTATATCCTGTGATCTTTGTGCACCTATGGCGCTCTTTCCCTCCCGCAGTATCGGGAAAGTGAGAGCGCCGAAGGTCGACAATGCAGGCTGTGCTTATGTAAGGAGTGGATTAGTGGATCTGCGGCCCGCGCATTGTGGTGACGGGGATCTAATCTGCGGCTCAGTCTGAGGACGGCGAAGCGTGCTATCTTTCATCCGGACTTTTCTTCTCACGGTCGCTTTTGCGGGCTCGCTGGCTTCCGCGTCGAACGCTGCGCAGGCGGTACCGGCGGGCAATCGAAATATCGAGCAGCCGCCAATTCCGGGCGCATCTGTCCGCCGCACCAAGGCCGGCAAGACCAGCTTTGATCTAGAAATTACGGAAAAGGTTCGCGATCTGCTGCGCGACGATGATGCCCTGGTGGGCAAGATCAA
>NZ_AHZC01000385.1 GCF_000247475.1 Rhizobium sp. PDO1-076
GCCCCAGAGATTCAGATTCACCGCGTTTTGGGAAGGCCAAAGAGTCGAGGTCAGCGAGTTGGCGTATTAGCCGTTTCCAAGCAATAATCTGCTCGTGTCAACGACTAGGGAAATGAAACTTGACGAATAACCGGCGTTCTATTTTCACCGTTGCAACTATAGCTGCACTCTGTGCTTTCGCACCGATCAGCGCAGAGGCCGCTTCTTCGTGTGGCGGCGCATCCTGGTATGCCCTGCACTCCAAGACAGCTTCCGGTGAACGTATGAACCCGTCGCAGATGACCGCCGCTCACAAGAGCCTGCGCTTCGGCACCAAGATCAAGGTGACCAATCGCAACAATGGCAAGAGCGTCGTGGTCCGCGTCAACGACCGAGGCCCGTTCATCCGCGGCCGCGTGCTCGACCTGTCGAAGGCCGCCGCCCAGAACATCGGCATGATCCGTTCCGGTCACGCCAAGGTTTGCTACGAAATCATCCGCTGATCCGCGCTTTCTAGACCCGTAACGGCGAAATGCCGGATCGCAGGCCAAAGCGCTTGCTCTTCCTCCGGTTCGCCGTTACCACGCTCTCTTCTTTTAGAGGAGAATGAATATGCGCTTGGGCGGCCGTCTTGCCGGTGCGATCGAAGTTTTGAGCGATATCGAAACCCGTCGCCGTCCTGTTGCCGATGCCCTGAAGGATTGGGGCCTGTCGCATCGTTTCGCCGGTTCCGGTGACCGGGCCGCCATCGGCAACATTGTCTATGACGCCCTGCGCATGAAACTCTCCCATGCCTTCCTGATGGATGACGACAGTGCGCACGCCCTCGGCTGGGCCGTACTGCTGCGCCAGTGGGGCTACACGGCCGAGCAATTGGCGTCCGAATTCGACGGCGACAATTTTGCACCTGCTCCACTCAGTGAATCCCAGGCCCAGGCTTTTGCCAGCCGCAATCTCGCCGACGCTCCGCTGCATGTCCAGGGCGACATTCCCGACTGGGTGGAACCCGCCTTCGCAGCCGCCTTCGGTGAGGACTGGCTGAGCGAAGCCCAGGCGCTTGCCACACGTCCGACACTCGACCTGCGCGTCAATACCTTGAAGGCCCATCGCGACAAGGTGTTGAAGGCGCTGGATCGTGCCGGGGCTGTCGCCTCACCGATCGCGCGCTTCGGCATGCGTGTACCAGCCGGCGAAGGTCCGTCGCGCCTTCCCAATGTCACGGCCGAACTCAGCTTCCAGAAGGGCTGGTTCGAAGTGCAGGATGAAGGATCGCAGATCGTCGCCGACCTGGTCGACGCACGCGAGGGCGATCAGGTCCTCGATTTCTGCGCCGGCGGCGGCGGCAAGACGCTCGCCATGGCGGCCGCGATGAACAACAAGGGTCAGGTGCATGCCTATGACGCCGACCGCAAGCGCCTCGCGCCGATCATCGAGCGGCTGAAGCGCGCCGGCACGCACAATGTGCAGGTTCACGATGCGCTCAAAGGGCTGACCAGCCTCAAGGAGAAATTCGACCGCGTGCTGGTCGATGCGCCCTGCACCGGCACCGGCACCTGGCGCCGGCGCCCGGACACCAAATGGCGCCTGACACAGCGCAATCTCGAGGAACGCGTGACCCAGCAGCAGGAGGCCCTGACCGAAGCCTCTGCCTATGTGAGGCCGGGCGGATCGCTGCTCTACGTCACCTGTTCCGTGCTGCCGGCGGAAAACGATGCGCAGGTTCATGCCTTCTGCGAAACCAATCCTCAATTCGAGATTGTTTCGGCCCTGGAGGACTGGAAGCGCCTTTTCGGCGACAAGGCTCCGAAGCCACGCTCCGCCGATGGCCGCACCATCACGCTGAGCCCCGCAAGCATGGACACCGACGGCTTCTTCTTCTGCAGGATGCGCCGCAAGACCGGCACCGATTGACAGGCGTCAAGTCCAGTCGTCCGGCCTCATAGTCGACTGTTTGACACCAGTTTGATTTTCGGCCAAGACAAGGCGTCCGTTTTATCGAGAGGGCGCCTCGGCGTCGAAGGAGAACCCCATGATCCGGAAATCCATCATCGGCGCGTCTGTCGCGCTTCTGGTCGCTTCCGCCGCCATCTTTACCGGCCCGGCATTCGCCGCGCCGTCATCGGCAGAGGTGCTCACGCACTATACCGTGCTTGCCCATGCCAAGTTCGAGGATGCACTGACCACGGCCAAGGCCCTGGATGCCGCCATCGACGCGCTGATCGCAACCCCGAGCGACGAAACGCTGAAGGCTGCGCGCGCCGCCTGGATCAAGGCCCGCGTGCCGTATCAGCAGACCGAAGTCTATCGTTTCGGCAATGCGATCGTTGACGACTGGGAAGGCAAGGTCAACGCCTGGCCGCTCGATGAAGGCCTGATCGACTATGTCGACGCCGGCTACGGCACGGAAAGCGACGGCAACGCACTCTACGTCGCCAATGTCATCGCCAACCCGAAGATCAAGATCAACGGCGCCGATGTCGATGCGACCACAATTACCCCAGAACTGATTGCCGACACCTTGCACGAAGCCGGCGAAGTCGAGGCCAATGTGGCCAGCGGCTACCACGCCATCGAATTCCTGCTTTGGGGCCAGGACCTGAACGGCACCGGGCCTGGCGCCGGCAACCGCCCGTTTACCGACTTCAATACCAAGGCCTGCACCAACGGCAATTGCGATCGTCGCGCGGCCTATCTGAAATCTGCCTCGACCCTTTTGGTCAATGACCTGCAGGACATGGTCACCGCATGGGCGCCGGACGGCGAAGCGACGAAGTCGGTGCTGGCCGACGAAAAGGCCGGCCTCTCGACCATCCTCACCGGCATGGGCTCACTGTCTTACGGCGAACTGGCCGGCGAGCGCATGAAGCTCGGCGTTCTGCTGCATGACCCGGAAGAAGAGCATGATTGCTTCTCCGACAACACGCATGCCTCGCATCTGAACGATGCCATCGGCATCGCATCGGCCTATACCGGCGAATACACCCGCGTCGACGGCACAAAGCTGACCGGGCCGTCGCTGTCGGAACTGGTGGTTGCCAAGGATGCAGCACTCGATGCCGAAATGAAGGGCAAGCTCGACAAGACGCTTGCTGCGATGAATGCCATGGCAAAGCGCGCCGAAACCGTCGAGGCCTATGACCAGATGATCGGCGAAGGCAATACCGAGGGCAATGCCACCGTGCAGGCCGCCATCGACGGCCTGATCGACCAGACCCAGACCATCCAGCGCGTCATTGCGTCGCTGGATCTGGGTGCGATCGAGCTTGAAGGTTCCGACAGCCTGGATAATCCTAACGCTGTCTTCCAATAAGCACAAAGGCGGGCCGCCCGATGACCATCGGGTGGCCCGATCTTCACATGAGCATGTTTCTTCGGCCCCTGCGGCCGCATCCGTCCGCCTGCACAGGTTTGGCGTTCCTGGTTTTGGCCCTTGGCCTGGCCCTTTCCTCCTCCAGGGCCGACGACCAGCCTAGCCGCCCCGATCTCACGGACAAGGATCGCGCGCGGGTCGCGAAGGTGACAGCGCCGACAACAGCGTTCGATGAGGCTGAAGCCTTCGAAGCCATGGCGGGCGGTGCCGGAACGTCGCGTCATTCGCCCAATGCCGATGCCTTTTCGCAGTTTTCCGAAAACATCACCTTTGCCGAAGAGCAGGATTTCAAGCTCGGCAATGCCCTCTTCCGCAAGCTCTGGGTGTCGTCGCCCTCGTCGACCCAGGCTTCTGACGGCCTTGGCCCGCTGTTCAACGCGCGCGCCTGCCAGAGTTGCCATCTGAAGGACGGGCGGGGTCATCCGCCCGAGGCTGACAGGGATGCCACGTCGATGTTCCTGCGGCTTGCGCGGCCGGCGCGCACGGCCGAGGAGCAGGCGCGGCTCGATGCGCTCGATATCGTCAGCTTCCCCGACCCGGTCTATGGCGCCCAGTTGCAGGATCAGGCCGTGCCCGGCCTTGCCGCCGAAGGCCGCATGGTCATCTCCTACGAAGAGCGGCGGGTGGTGCTAGCGGGCGGGAAGACGGTCTCGCTGCGCAAGCCTCAGTATTCCGTATCCGACCTCGCCTATGGCCCGCTCGACCCGCAAACGACGCTGTCGCCACGCATCGCCAATCCGATGACCGGGCTCGGCCTGATCGAGGCCATCGCGCCACAAGATATTCGCTCGCATGCCGACCCTGACGACAAGGATGCCGATGGGATATCCGGACGCGCGGCACGGGCGCGCGACCATCGCACCGGCGAAATCGTGCTCGGCCGCTTCGGCTGGAAGGCGCAGAACGGTTCTGTGCGTGACCAGAGCGCCAGCGCCTTTGCCGGCGATATCGGTATTTCCACTCCGGACACGGCCAGGCATTGGGGCGATTGCACGACGCTGCAAACCGCATGCACGTCTTTGCCTGCCGGGGCGCAGCCACGGCTGGGCGACACGGAAGCACCGGATCCGGTGCTTGCCCTGGTGACCTTCTACGCCGAAAACCTGGCTCCGCCGATCCGGCGCGATGTCTCAAGCCCGGACGTGCTGCGCGGCAAGCAGCTGTTTTATCAAAGTGGCTGCATTGCCTGCCATACACCCAAATACGTGACGCGGCGCGATGCCGGCAACAAGGCCCAGGCCTTCCAATTGATCTGGCCCTATTCCGATTTCCTGCTGCATGACATGGGCGACGGCCTTGCCGATGGGCAGCGGGTTGGCGATGCCAGCGGACAGGAGTGGCGCACGCCGCCGCTCTGGGGTATCGGTCTGACCCAGACCGTCAGCGGGCATAATTTCTTCCTGCATGACGGAAGGGCGCGAAACCTGACCGAAGCCATCCTCTGGCATGGCGGAGAAGCGCAGAAAGCCCGCGATGCCTTTGCAGCCCAGGCGCCCGATGACCGGAAGGCGCTGATCACATTCCTGGAGTCTCTCTGATGCGTTTTGCCCTGACGAGCCTGGTCCTTGCCCTGTCGATTTCCTCCGGCGCGATGGCACAGGAAAGCAATGCCGGGCCTGCCGTGCTGAATACAGCACTGGTGCCAAGCGTGATGACGCGGGCGGTCGATGATTTCATTCGCCCCGGCTATCACCGGTTCCATGAGACGGCAGGTTCGCTGAGAGCCAGCATGGAAGCAGTGTGCGCCACGCCGTCGGCCGCCACTGTCGATGCTGCCCACGTCGCCTTCAACGACACGATCGATGCCTGGTCGCGGATCGAGATCGTTCGCGTCGGCCCGGTGATCGAGGACAACCGCTTCGAGCGTGTGCTGTTCTTTCCCGACCGCAAGAGCACCGGCCAGAAACAGGTTCATGCAGCGCTCGCCAAACCGGACGACAGCGTCACGCAGATGGCGACGCTGAAAGACAAGAGCGTCGCCATGCAGGGCATCGGTGCGCTGGAATTCGTGCTGTTCGGCACGGGGCATGAAGTGCTGAGCGGCGACCAAGGGGGAGATCATGGTGGCTATCGCTGCCGCTATGGTGCAGCGATAGCCGCCAATCTCGAGCGGCTCGGCGGTGAACTCTCGGCGGCGTGGGATGCGCCCGACGGCGTTCAGGCCGCCTGGGAAAAGCCGGGGCCCGCCAACCCGCTGTTTCGCGACGAAAAAGAAGCCGCCAATGCCCTTCTCGGGATCCTGGTACATGCGGCAGAGACGATCCGCGACCAGCGTCTGGAGAGCTTCTACAAGGGCGACGCAAAAAAAGCCCTGCCGCGCCAGGCGATCTATTGGCGCTCGGGCAATACATTCCGCTCGGTCGCCGGCAATCTCGAAGGTTTACGTGACCTGATGAAGATGTCGGGCATGGTCGACCTGCTTGATGAAAACAGCCGTTCCACCGTCAGTTCCATCGATTTTGTCGCCCGCTCGCTGTTGCGGGTGGTGAACGACATCCAGCCAAATGTCGAAGGGGCGATTGCCGACCCGGCAGAAACGGCCAAGCTCGACTTCCTGCTGCTCAACAGCCGCGACCTGATCCTGCGTCTCAACAATGATCTCGGTGGCGGCATTGGCCTTGCCGCCGGTTTCTCGTTTTCCGACGGGGACTGAGATGATCGGCAGCGGCCTGATCGACCGGCGATCCTTCATCCGGGCAGCGGGGCTCGCCTTTGTGGCCGGCCTTGCGCCGCGCTCCGCCTTTGCGCTGTCGCGGGCGGATGCCGTCTATGCCTCCGGCCTGAAGCGCGCTGACGGCCGCTTTGCCATCGGCCTTGTCAGCGAAACGGGCGAACTGATCGACGAAATTGCACTGCCCGGCCGCGTGCACGGGCTTTGCCACAGCACGGCGACAGGTCTCTCCGTCGCCTTTGCTCGCCGTCCCGGCACCTTCGCCGTCGTCTTCGACAGCCAAAGCCAGATCGAACCCCGGATCATCCACGCGCCGGACGAGCGGCACTATTTCGGCCACGGCGCCTTTTCGCCGGACGGCCGGCTGTTCTATGCCAGCGAAAACGACTTTGCCGCCAATCGGGGCATGATCGGGATCTACGATACGCGGTCAGAGTTTGCCCGTATCGGGGAGATCCCGGCCTATGGCATCGGCACGCATGACATGACGGTGACCGACGACGGCTCGATGCTGGTGATCGCCAATGGGGGTATCGAAACCCATCCTGATTTCGGCCGCACCAAGCTCAATCTCGACCATATGGAACCATCGCTGGTGCTGGTGGATGCGAAAACAGGCGCCCTGATCGAGAAACATACCTTGCCGCCCGACCTCTCCCGACTTTCGACCCGGCATCTGGATATCGCAGCCGACGGCCGTATCTGGTTTGCCTGCCAGTATGAGGGACCACGCACCGACCGGCCGCCGCTGGTCGGCCATTTTGCCAAGGGCGAAGCCCTTTCACTCATCCATCTGCCGGAGGATACGACCGACCGGCTCGGCAACTATGTCGGGGCGATTGCGGTCAACCGGAGTGAAGGCCTTGTCGGCATCGCCTCGCCGAAAAACGGCCTGTGGGCCGTGCTCGACGGAAGCGACGGACGCCTGCTGACGGAAACGATCCTGACCGACGCTGCAGGCATTGCCGCATCTCCCGCAAGCTTTGCCGTTTCCTCCTATCGCGGTGATTTCCTCGGCAGACGCAGCCCGGTTGCCTTCGACCAGCACATTACCCGCCTCTGACGCCTTGAGTTCCGACGCCACTGTTCTAAGTTGAGATCATGCGCATCATCCTGACCTATGGCCTTTTCATCTTCGTCGTCGTCGGTGCCGGGCTTCTCTCCGGCCTCACCAATATGCCCGGCGAGTGGTATCAGACGCTCGAAAAGCCGTTCTTCAATCCGCCGCCCTGGATCTTCGGGCCGGTCTGGACCCTGCTCTATGTGCTGATCGCTATTGCCGGCGCGCGGATCTGGCTGAAGGCACCGCGGTCGGCTGCCATGCAACTGTGGTTCGCCCAGATCGCACTCAACATGCTGTGGTCGCCATCGTTCTTCGGTCTGGAAAATCCGGGCCTGGCGCTGGTGGTGATCGTGATGCTTTTGGCGACGATCGTGGTCTTCATGCGCAAGGCAGAGCCGATCGACAGGCCATCGATGCTGCTTTTCATCCCCTATCTCGCCTGGGTGAGTTTCGCGACGCTTCTCAACGCCAGCATTTTCCTGCTGAACTGAATTTGCCGCGGCAGCGCTTGCCTGTCTCAACCGCGCATGGCAGTTTCGCCGCTGCGAAGGGACAGGCAGCATGACAGACATTGACAGCGATACGGTAGACGCACGAATCCGGGCCAGTTTCGCCCGCCAGGGCGCGATGGAAACGCTCGGCGCCGAACTCACCCGCATCAGCCAGGGCGTGGTGGAGATCGAGCTTGCCTTCGATCCGAAACTGACCCAGCAGCATGGTTTCCTGCATGCCGGCGTGATTTCCGCCGCGCTTGACACCGCCTGCAGCTACGCCGCCTATACGGTGATCGAGCCCGACGCCTCGCTCCTGACCATCGAATTCAAGGTCAACCTGATGTCGCCCGGGCGCGGCGACCGGTTTCTGTTTCGCGGCGAGATCACCAAGCCCGGCTCAAATATCATCGTTGCCGATGGGCGCGGTTATGCGCTGACCGACGGCCCCGCCAAACTGATCGCCTCGATGACCAGCACGATGATGGTCATCCGTGGCCGCGAGGGCATTTCCGGATGAGATACGAACAAAGATCGATTTCCGGAAAATCGGTGCTCTTTGTCATGGCTGCCGACGCCGAGTATGGCGTCTTCCTGCGCACCCGGATCACGCCGCTGATGACCGGCGTCGGTCCTGTCGAGGCGGCCGTGGTGCTGACCCGCGAACTGACCCGTCTCGAGCACGCAGCAGACCTGCCCGACCTCGTCGTATCGCTTGGCTCCGCCGGTTCGGCAAAGCTGACGCAGGCCGAAGTCTATCAGGTGTCCGCTGTCTCCTACCGCGACATGGATGCCTCGGCCTTTGGCTTCGAGAAGGGCAAGACACCGTTTCTCGACCTGCCTGTCTCCGTCGACCTGCCATTGCGCATCCCCGGCATCCCGGCCGCCAGCCTGTCGACCGGCGCCAATGTCGTCTCGGGTGCCGCCTATCAGGCGATCGACGCCGACATGGTCGACATGGAGAGTTTTGCCGTGATGCGCGCCTGCCATGCCTTCAACCTGCCGCTGATCGGCCTGCGCGGCATTTCCGACGGCCGCAACGACGTCAATCACATCGATGATTGGACGCAGTATCTGCATCTGATCGACAAGAAGCTGGCGCTGGCCGTCGATGGCCTGCAGTCGGCGCTGGAAGACGGCGTCTTCTGGTTCTGATAACCCTCATCAAAAATTCAGGCGCAGCCGGCATTCTGCGGTTGAAAGACGGGCCGCTTTTCTTTAAAGGCTCGGCATGACCCAGACAGCACATCCCGACAGCGTTCTCATCATCGATTTCGGCAGCCAGGTGACGCAGCTGATAGCGCGGCGCGTTCGCGAATCCGGCGTCTATTGCGAAATCGTTCCCTTCCAGACTTCGGAAGAAGGCTTCAAGCGGCTGAAGCCGAAAGCGGTCATCCTGTCGGGAAGCCCCGCTTCGACGCTGGACGAGGGCAGCCCGCGCACGCCGGACGTGATCTTTGACAGCGGCGTTCCGGTCTTCGGCATCTGCTACGGCCAGCAGACGATCTGCGCCCAGCTCGGCGGCAAGGTTGAAGGTGGCCATCACCGCGAATTCGGTCGCGCCTTCCTGGAAATCGAAAAGGATTGCGGTCTGTTCGAAGGCCTCTGGTCCGTCGGCTCGCGTCACCAGGTCTGGATGTCGCATGGCGACCGCGTCACCGCGATCCCGCCAGGCTTCGAAGTGGTCGCAACCTCGCCGAACGCGCCGTTTGCCTTCATCGCCAACGAGGCGAAGAAATACTACGCCGTGCAGTTCCACCCGGAAGTCGTGCACACGCCGGATGGCGCCAAGCTGATCCAGAACTTCGTGCACAATGTCGCCGGTCTGAAGGGCGACTGGACGATGCATGCCTACCGCGCCAAGGCGGTGCAGGCGATCCGCGACCAGGTCGGGACCAAGCGCGTCATCTGCGCGCTGTCCGGCGGCGTGGACTCCTCGGTCGCCGCACTTCTGATCCATGAAGCGGTCGGCGACCAGCTGACCTGCATCCTGGTCGACCACGGGTTGATGCGCAAGAACGAGGCAGCCGACGTGGTTGCCATGTTCAAGGAACACTACAACCTGCACCTGATCCATGTGGATGCCGTCGACAAGTTCGTCGGGGAGCTGGAAGGGGTCAGCGACCCGGAAACCAAGCGCAAGATCATCGGCCGCCTGTTCATCGAGACCTTCGAGGACGAAGCCAAGAAGCTCGGCGGCGCCGATTTCCTCGGCCAGGGCACCCTCTATCCCGATGTCATCGAAAGCGTGTCCTTCACCGGCGGCCCGTCGGTGACGATCAAGAGCCACCACAATGTCGGCGGCCTGCCCGATCGCATGAACATGCAGCTCGTCGAACCCTTGCGCGAACTGTTCAAGGACGAGGTCCGCGTGCTCGGCCGCGAACTCGGCCTGCCGGACTCATTCATCGGCCGTCATCCCTTCCCGGGTCCGGGCCTTGCCATCCGCTGCCCGGGCGGCATTACCCGCGAAAAGCTCGACATCCTGCGCGAAGCCGATGCGATCTATCTCGACGAGATCCGCAAGGCCGGTCTCTATGACGCGATCTGGCAGGCGTTTGCCGTGCTGCTGCCGGTCCAAACCGTCGGCGTCATGGGCGACGGCCGCACCTACGAATTCGTCTGCGCGCTGCGCGCCGTGACCTCGGTCGACGGCATGACCGCCGACTTCTATCACTACGACATGGAATTCCTCGGCCGTGCGGCAACCCGCATCATCAACGAGGTCCGTGGCATCAACCGCGTGGTCTACGACGTCACGTCGAAGCCGCCCGGCACGATCGAGTGGGAATGATCGTCACCTCTGCAGCCTAGAAGTTCAATGAAGCTTGCGCCGGCTCCGGTGGTGCAAGCTTCACGCCCTCAATCTCCAGCATCCGGGCTTTCGCCTGCGATCCGCCCGGCGCCGAAAAGCCGCCGAGCTTGCCGCCTGCGGCCAGCACCCGGTGACACGGAATGATCAGCGCCACGGGGTTTCTGGCCATGGCCTGTCCGACATCTCGTGCTGCCTCCGGCCCAAGCCCCAGCGTCCGGGCAAGCGCGCCATAGGTCGTCGTCTGACCCCAGCCGATCTTCCGGGCGGCGGCATAGATGTCGCGCATCAAATCGTCCTGGCTGTCCAGATCGAGCGCCACGCTGGAAAAATCGACCGCGTCTCCGGCAAAATAGCGTTTCACCGCTTCGACCGTCTCGGCAAAAGCACTTGGCGCCTGCGCTCTCGTGGATGCCGGCAGACGCCGCAACAGAAGCCGCTCGGTTCCGGCCGCCTCATCGGTCGGCAACTGGAAGCGGATGATGCCGTCCGCGCTCCACGCGATGCCGCAGAAGCCGCCAGCCGTCTCGAAGATGCAATGGTGGTATCTTGCCTGGCTCATGTCGCCGCTTCCGTTGTCGTCCGGGTCAGGATCCAACGCCTAGTCCGGCAATTCAACCCGATTCTTGCGCCAGCCGCAGCAATCGACATGCAGATCTGCCCAGAACGGGCGGATCCGGCGCCAACTTTCCCTTCACACGACTTGCGCGCGTCGCCGGCTTCATTCGGCCTGACAACGGCTTGCATGGGCAGGGCGGGTTCGCATAAAGCTCGTGGCAGCACAGTTTGCGGAGTGGTCAGCGTGGAAGTATCCGAAATCATCATTGCCGGCGATACGCCGGGTCTCGAATGGCGCCTGCCGGTGCTGCGTTTCGCAGGCAGCAACCCGGATGCGCCAAGCGTCTATATGCAGGCCGCCCTGCATGCCAACGAGCTACCCGGGACGGCCGTGCTGCACTTCCTCTGCCAGACGCTGCGCGAGGCCGAAGCCGAAGGCCGGATCGCCGGCACGATCGTCATTGTCCCGCAGGCCAATCCGATCGGTGCTTCACAATCGCATTTCGGCGAATTGCAGGGCCGTTTCGAACTCGGCACGCGCACCAATTTCAACCGCGACTTCCCGCTGATCTCGCTTAGCGACCGTGACACCTTGATGGAAGACCTGAAGCACTTTCCGGCGACGGAACAGTTGAAGCGGCAGTTGCTGCATATGGCGCTCGGCGCCGATCTGGTGCTCGACCTGCATTGTGACGACGAGTCGCTGCAATATGCCTATATCGACGACGCCTTCTGGCCGGAAGCGAGCGATCTGGCCGCCGCGCTCGACATGGATGCCGTCTTCCTCTCCGATGGCGAAAGTTCGGCCTTCGAAGAAGCCGTCGGTCATGCCTGGAAATATGAAATGCCCGGCGAGAAGCGTAGCGTGTTGCCCGGCAAACTTGCCGTCACCCTCGAATTGCGCGGCCTGCGCGACGTCTATCCCGATATGGCGCGCAAGGACGCGGACGGGATCTGGACATTCCTGGCCGCCCGTGGCGTGGTTGTCGATACAAATGTGTCACTGCCGAGCTTCGTCGGCCCCGCCGTGCCGCTCGACAATATCGAGATGGTGCGAAGCCCTGAAGCCGGAACAGTCCTGTTCCACCGCGACATCGGCGATCCGGTTGTCGAGGGTGATCTGCTGGCGACCATCGTCACGCGCCCAGGCCAGCCCGATGGCAGCGTGGAAATCCGCGCGCCACAGGCCGGCCTGATTGTCACGCGCGTATCCGACCGGTTGGTGCGACGCCGCGCCGACCTGATGAAAATCGCCTGCGACCTGCCGAGCCGCGCATTGCGCAAGGCGGGAGCCCTTGAGGATTGAGCATGACCGCAACGATCTACGGTATCAAGAACTGCGACACGATGAAGAAGGCCCGCCAATGGCTGGACGATCACGGTGTCGCCTACGCTTTCCACGACTACAAGACATCTGGCATCGATCGTGGCCACCTCGAAACCTGGACCGAAAAATGCGGATGGGAAACGGTTCTCAACCGCGCCGGCACGACCTTCAAGAAGCTGCCCGATGAAGCCAAGGCGGATCTTGATCGGGCAAAGGCGATCGACCTGATGCTGGCACAGCCGTCGATGATCAAACGGCCCGTGCTTGAATTGGGGCTGGAGCTGGACGGCAAGCTGCTGGTCGGCTTCAAGCCGGAGGTCTACGCGGCAGAACTCGGGATGTAACGATGTCGAAGACCACGCGTGCCACCCAGGCGCTGGCCAAGGCCGGCATCAGCTTCACCGTTCACACCTATGACTACGACCCCCATGCCGAGCGGATCGGCATGCAGGCGGCAGAGGCGCTGGGCGAAGATCCGGCGCGCGTACTCAAGACGCTGATGGCCGAGCTTGACGGCAAGCCGGTCTGCGTCGTCGTACCCTCCGACAAGGAGGTCAGCATGAAGAAGCTGGCTGCCGCCTTCGGCGGCAAGTCGGCGGCGATGATGAAACCGCCGCTGGCAGAAAAGCTCACCGGCTTCGTGGTTGGCGGCATCAGCCCTTTCGGCCAGAAAAAGCAGGTCCCGACCGCGATCGAGATTGCAGCTCTCGGCGAGGGCTACGTGTACATCAACGGCGGCCAGCGCGGGCTGCAGGTGCGGCTCGATCCGAAGGATGCCTTGAACACGCTGGGCGCCATTGCGGCGTCGATCGTCGCTTGATGCGCCACGGTCGGTTTTCACACTGCAGAGCTTCATTTTCGCCGCAATGCCCTCTAAGTCTGATGTTATCCCAATGACAGAGAATGGCAGGTCCCGATGACAATAGCGCCCGACTTCACTCACGCCGTTGATCCGGTCAAGCTCGAAAAGCTTGGCGAAGTGGCCGTCAAGGTCGGTCTGCAGTTGCAGGCGGGCCAGGATCTGGTGATCACCGCGCCGATCGCAGCCCTCCCCCTGGTGCGTCATATCACCAAACATGCCTATCTGGCCGGTGCCGGCATCGTCACCACCTTCTATTCCGACGAGGAAACGACGCTTTCTCGCTACCAGCACGGCTCGGACGGGAGCTTCGACAAGGCATCCGGCTGGCTGTACGAGGGCATGGCCAAGGCCTATGCCAATGGTGCTGCGCGGCTGGCGGTCGCCGGCGACAATCCGATGCTGTTGTCGGGTCAGGATCCGGCCAAGGTGGCGCGGGCCAACAAGGCCAATTCGATCGCCTACAAGCCGGCACTCGAATATATCTCGAATTTCGACATCAACTGGAACATCTGCTCCTATCCCAATCCGTCCTGGGCGAAGCTGGTGTTTCCGGATGTACCGGTCGAGATTGCCGTGGCCAAACTGGCCGATGCGATCTTCGCTGCCTCGCGCGTCGATCAGGCCGATCCGGTCGCCGCCTGGAAAATACATAATGGCGAGCTTGCCAAGCGTTCCGCCTGGCTGAACGGCGAGCGCTTCTCGGCCCTGCATTTCACCGGTCCCGGCACCGACCTGACCGTTGGCCTTGCCGATGGCCACGAATGGCATGGCGGCGCGTCCATTGCCAAGAACGGCGTCACCTGCAATCCGAACATCCCGACGGAAGAGGTCTTCACCACGCCGCATGCGTTGAAGGTGGAAGGCCATGTCTCCTCAACCAAGCCGCTCAGCCACCAGGGAACGCTGATCGACAATATCCAGGTGCGCTTCGAGGCGGGCCGGATTGTCGAGGCCAAGGCGACGAAGGGCGAGGAAGTGCTGCTCAAGGTGCTCGATACCGACGAGGGCGCTCGCCGTCTTGGCGAAGTAGCGCTGGTGCCGCATTCGTCACCGATCTCGGCATCCGGCATCCTGTTCTACAACACGCTGTTCGACGAAAATGCCTCGTGCCATATCGCGCTCGGCCAGTGCTATTCGAAATGTTTCCTTGATGGTGCCTCGCTCAGCCAGGATCAGATCAAGGCACAGGGCGGCAATGCCTCGCTCATCCACATCGACTGGATGATCGGCTCGGACAAGGTGGATATCGATGGTGTGAGCGCGGACGGCTCGAAAGTGCCGGTCATGCGCAGGGGCGAATGGGCCTGAGCATGGAACTGGATTGCCGGCGGATCGTCCGCCGGCAGCCTTGTTGCTGTCGTGCCTGCGGACGTCAGCGGTAGTAGACGATCTTGCCGCCATTGGCGGCCGTCTGCACCCAGATCACGTTCTTCGCGGCGATCTCACGCACCTGAAGGGCAGCGCGCAGCCCGGCATCGGCAGCAACCTCGGCCTGCGCCGCCCGGATGCGGACCGGATGCGGATTCATCACGAAAAACGGCACTGTGCCCTCCGTATCACGCCAGGACGGACCGACTTGAACTGCGGTGACATTGTCGTTGAAGCTTCTGCCAAACAGGATCCTGGACAGTTCGGATTGCTCGGCCAATGCCGGAGAAGCACCGATCGCTGCAGCCAAGAGGCCGGCCAGAACCGCAGAATTCATCATTTTCATAGTCAACTCTCCATGACGTAACAGAGGCATCGCGCAAGGTGCATGACTCAATCTGCCACGCTTTGCTGCCATAGTCAGATTGAAATGGGAATTGCGTTGCCGGTTTGTAAGGCCAGCGCCGCTCACAATCCGATGAATGGCCGATGACCTGCCGATGAACGGAAAAGTCTACGTCTGCACCGGAATACGGAAAAGGCCGGCAATCGCCGGCCTTGAACAGTTTCGCTATCGCGAGATATCAAAGCTCGTCCCGTGGGCCGTGCCTCAGGACTGTCTTGCCTTGCGATTGGCATAACGCCGGTCACGCTCGGCCTTGCGGGCGGCTTCGTCTTCGACGACGCGGGAAATGCGGCTGGCTTCGGCTGCTTCGCGTGCTTCTGCTTCGGCATTGGCTGCAGCGGCCAGGGCGGCTTCGCGCTCGGCGGCTTCGGCCTTCAGACGGTCGCGTTCTTCGTTCTTCAACCGCTCGCGTTCAGCGCGGCGCGCTTCGCGGGCTTCGGCGACGGCCATGCGCTCAGCCTGCTTGGCTTCGAAGGTCGGCTGTGCAGCCTCCTTGGCGGCGCGGTAGGCCTGAAGGAGAGCCGCCTTTGCATCGGCAGCAGTGCTGCGACGGTCGGAAAGTTCTGTATTCTTTATATTTCTCAATTGTCTATTCCAGTTGGAATGCCATGCCGGCTATGTCAGGCCTTTCTGGCACGTTTCGTAACGGGGCTTGCGGCCGGTTTGTTGCTGTCTTGCAATTCCTTGGCAAGACGGGCCTCGCGCAGCCTCAGGGTCTTTTCTTCGCGCGCTACCACGATTGTGTCCAGTTCTTCAAAGGCCCGTTCGCGGGCGAAGAACTGCGACTGGGTCTTGCCAAAGGCGATCTCTGCCTGTTGACGCGGTTTGCTGAAGTTTTCTGTCATGCTCGTCCTCCTCTGGGGTGCTCGGGTCGGCGAGCGGCAATAAAAAAGGCCAGGCAATGTGCCTGACCTCGGGTGGTTCTTGCTCTCAACAGTGCCAGTACATCCGTGGTCAAGGGAAAGCATATACCGAATTAAGCAGCCTGAAGGTTGCAGGCCGACATCTTGCCCGACTTGTTGTCGCGCTCCATGTCGTAGCCGATCTTCTGGCCTTCAACGATTTCGCGCATGCCAGCGCGTTCGACAGCCGAAATGTGGACGAATGCGTCCGGGCCGCCGTTGTCAGGCTGGATGAAGCCGAAGCCCTTGGTGGAGTTAAACCATTTTACTGTGCCAGTGGTCATGATGAACCCTTTCATAGCGTATAAGTGACCGCAACGCGTGAGCGCTGCGGATGATGATAACGATTTTTGAAAGGAAGGTTCGTTCAGGGCGCGGTTGCTAAATGCGCGGTAACCAAAGCTCAGCAAGCAAATATCGATGATTGACAGATAGAGACTTTCCTAAAGAATGTCAACCATTGGTTTTTCTCTTTCTCCCTTGCGAGACGCGACAGAAGTCTGAAATTCCGACGTTTTCGACGAATTTTCCATTTTTCTAGCGCTTGAAATACAACCATAAGACGCACATGAATGCATCAAAGCCGGCCGAAGCTTCGTCCTACTTTATCAATGAAACGGCGGCGTTTTTCAACGGTGACCGTATCCATGCCATGCAGCGACAGCATGCGGAAATCGAGCCTTCTGCCACAAAAGGCGGCAACCCCGCGCTTGAGGATCCGCTTCACCGGGTTGCCCATGTAGAGCATAACGATCCACCAGGGAGACCCGGTGGTGGTGACGACCCAGAATGTGCGGATATTGGTCAGGCGCGGCACCAGCCGGCCACCATCCGCATCGTGATCAAAGGCAACACCCGGCACAAAGATCCGGTCGATGAAGCCCTTCATGATCGCCGGCAGATTGAACCACCATTGCGGGAAGACCAGGACAATGCCGTCGGCCGCCTGCAACCGCGCAACGATGGGCGCGACGGCGGAGGCGTCATATGACCCTGTCATGTAGCTCGCCCGCTCAGCGGCAGTCAGGCGGGGATCGAAATCCTCGCCATAGAGATCGAGAAGATCGACCACATGTCCCCTTGTTTCCAGCGTATCCCTGACTGTGCGCGCCAGGGAGGACGCGAAACTGTCGGACAGCGGATGTGCCAGCACGACGAGGAAGTGCCGGGCGGCCATCAGAACAGGCTGCCCTGGCCGGCAGGAGGCTCGGGTTTGCGCGCCGGTTTCGCGGCGGGCTGTGGCTTGGAAGACGAGGGCTGCGGATCTGCGCCGCCAGGCGACGCCACGCCCTCCCCAATGACCGCCGCAATGCGGCCATCGGCAAACTCGATCGCGACGGGCTGGGATGCACCGAGCGCTGCTGCCCGCGAGATCGGGCGGTCGCTCTCATCACGTATGACTGCATAACCGCGCTGGAGCACGTTCTTGTAGGACAACGACTGCAGAACCCGATCCTGTGCGACCACCAGCGAGCGCGCCCGGCGCAGATCGTGAATCACGGCGCTGTCGGCCCGCCGCCCGAGGCTTTCCAGCCGATCCTTCGACCGTGCGATCAGGCCCTGAAGCCGGGAAGGCACGGCTGTCAGCGTCGCATCGAAGCGCCCCAGTCGCGCCTTGTTGCGCTCGATCAGCCGTTCGATCACACGTTCGGCACGGGTCGCCTGCTCGCCCAGCCTCTGCCGGTGCTCGACAAGGCGGCGAGCCAGCATATCGGGCGAAAGCCTGGCCGAGGCGCGCTCGAAGCTGCGGCGCTTGTTCATCGTGTTGAGCTCGAGACTGCGGCCGAGACCGCCCGCCGCCTCGTCGAAGCGGCGGCGCGGCAGCGCCAGCAACTGGTCGAGCGACGGCAGGGCACGGGCCAGCGCGCGAAGGCCCTGGCGGCGGTAGTCCATCTGGCGGTTGATTGCGCCGGAGAGCCGGGCAGCAAGCGTCGCGACCTGGGCTTCCAAATCGGCTTTCACCGGCACGGCCATTTCGGCCGCCCCGGTCGGGGTCGGCGCGCGCACATCCGCCGCATAGTCGATCAAGGTCCAGTCGGTCTCGTGGCCGACCGCCGAGATCAGCGGGATGTCGCTTCCGGCAGCGGCCCGAACGACGGCCTCATCATTGAAACTCCACAGATCTTCCAGGCTGCCGCCGCCACGCGCGACGATCAGCACGTCCGGCCGCTCGACCGGCCCGCCCGGCTCGATCGCGTTGAAGCCGTTGATGGCATTGGCGACCTCGTCGCCGGAGCCCTCGCCCTGGACCTTGACTGGCCAGACGATGACATGGACCGGGAAGCGGTCGGAAATGCGGTGGAGGATATCGCGGATGACGGCGCCGGTCGGCGAGGTGATCACGCCGATCACCTTGGGCATGTAGGGCAGCAATTGTTTTGTCGCCGGATCGAAAAGCCCTTCGGCGGTAAAGCGCCGCTTGCGTTCCTCGATCAGCGCCATCAGCGCGCCGGCACCGGCCGGCTCCATCTGCTCGATGACGATCTGGTACTTCGACGAGCCGGGGAATGTGGTGATGCGGCCGGTGGCGATCACCTCCATGCCCTCTTCCGGGCGGTATTTCAGCTTGGCAAACGAGCCTTTCCAGATCACCGCATCAATGCGCGACTTGTCGTCCTTCAGCGAGAAATAGGCATGGCCGGACGAATGCTGACCGCGAAAGCCGGAGATCTCGCCGCGCACCCTCACATGCTCGAAGGCGGTCTCGACCGTGCGCTTGATCGAGCCCGAAAGTTCCGAAACGGTGAACTCGGTCAGGTTGCTCGGCGAATCGTCAGCGAAGAAATTGCTCATGCGTCCTGACTATCGCAAAAGTGCTGGAAGATCAGCCTCGACACGCCTGTCTCGCGCAGATTTCCTGTGCGTCTACCGATCTTGGCACCTTGGCAGTCGATTTCGCGATCAGGGCAGAACGACCCGGTAGATCGTCAGTCCGGACTGCGGATCCTGCGGCAGTGGCTGCAGATAGTCGGGAATCCGGCCCGCTTCGAGTGCCGCATAAAGCCCGTCCGGCTTCATCTTTGCGATTTTCTCGGTCTGAATATTGGTCGGGCAAAAGGCGATGATCGTCGATTCCGAACCGCGCAGGAAGGCGGCCGCCTCGGCAGGTTCGGCAAGGCCGATATGCAGCTCGGTCAGCATGCCACCCTGGTTGCGATGATAGGGGCCGCTCAGCACGCGGTGCGGGGTAATCCGCAGAATGTCCGCGCCATAGTCCGACGGCGCCACCACCGTGCCCGCCGGCAGGTCATTCAACTGCGCCAGGGACTGCAAAGTCTCGCATGCGGCTCCGGCATCAGTGCCACTCGCTGGCCCCGCTGCAACCAGCGACCGCATCCGGTTGGAGATGCCCATCGTTCCCTCGACGATGAAGACGCCGCTCAGGATCCAGACGCTGGGCACCGAAAGAAGCGTCACGACAACGAAGAAGAAGCCGGCGCCGATATTGTCCGGCTCGGCATTGGAATTGCGCCGAAGGTCGGCAATCAGGAGCGCCACCGGCAAAATCGCGAGCAGGTTTGCAAATGCGGCGCCGCGCACCTGGATCAGCGCAATGACAAAGCTGATCAGCAGCAAGCCAAAGAGAATGGCATGGCTGCGCACATCATCGCCGCGGATCACCCGGAATAGGCAGACAGCGAGGGCAAAGACCGGCACGGCGTAGAAGCCGCCGAAGCTCGCAGGTTCGACCTCCAGCCAGCGCCAGAAGGACTGGGCCTCCAGCACGCCGTCAAGCCACATTGTCTGCAGCAACGGATCCAGTTCGTTCAGCGGATTCTGCAGGCATTGCGGCGCGACGGCAAGTGCCGAGAGCAGCACCAGCGCACCAATGATCACCAGCGCTGCGCTCCGCCCGGCCAAGCCAAGGCGGTCGGGCAGGAAGGTTGCGACGAACAGCGCCGCGGCGCCAGCGGCAATGATCGCATAGTAGCCAATCGACAGGCTGTCGCAGGTGACGAGACGATAATGTTCAGATGGCACCGTGGCCAGAAACAGCGCCGAGATCGACAGCAGAAGCGACAGCGAAAACGCCCTTGCGGCTGTGCGGCTCCGTGTTCCTTCCAGTGCCCACAGCAGCGCCACCACGATACAGACCACGGCAACCAGCGGGGTGGTCTCGGCGCCGATGGCGATTGCCAGGGCTGAGGCAAAACCGGCCAAAGCAAAGCTCCCCGCCCGGCGGGCGGGATCCAGCAGGCAGGCGGCGATGGTGGCAACCAGGACCAGCTGGACATTGTGGTGATCGATCGCGCCCGGAAGGAAGCGGTTTGCCGTGACGACAAAGACGGCCGCCAGCATCAGGGCGATATGCATGACTACCCTATCGCCGATCCTGCGCGCCGCAACGGCAATCGCCGTCATCAGCGGAATGACGAGGAAAAATGGCCAGACCAACAGCGCCAGAGCCTCGGCACGCTCGCTTGGCAGTATCAGGGAAAACACCTTGATCAGCGCCGCGATCGGCAGATCGATGATCCGCGACCAATGCATCAGCGTGCCGCCCGGCAGCCCGAGGCGGTATTGCATCAGGTCGAACCAGGATTGGCCGCCGAGGAAATCGCGCACCTGGACAAGGCGCATCACGTCGTCATTGTCGACACCGACATAGTCACGCGCACCCGGCAGGTTGAGACCTGCCAGGATGAGGATCGTCAGGATCGAATAGACGGCAACGGCAGCCGGCAGGCGCTCCAGGCGGCGTGTTGCAGGCAGGACGGGTGAGGAAGATGCTGCCGTCAATCGTTTCATCCTCAAGAGGGCGGTATTTTGCATGCCGCTATGCAAAATAGTCCAGGAGCCAAGTCTGGCGAAACCTAGCCTTAACCTTCTCAAGAAATAGTAAAGCCGGATGCGGTCATGACGGCTGCACGAGCTTTCAACAGGTGCACTTTCGATGAGTGGTTCGGCCCCCGCCTATCCCGACATTGCCGTCTTGCTGCCCTGCTACAACGAGGCCGCGACGATCGGTGACGTGGTGCGCGATTTCCGCACCGCCCTGCCGCAGGCCCGTATCTTCGTCTATGACAACAATTCGACCGACGGCACCGCGCTGACCGCCATGCTGGCCGGCGCGACCGTCGTTCGCGAGCGCCGCCAGGGCAAGGGCCATGTCGTGCGCCGGATGTTCTGCGACATCGATGCCGATATCTATGTGATGGCCGACGGTGACGGCACCTATGCGCCGCATGATGCCGAGGAACTGATCCGCACGCTGATCACCGAACGGGCAGACATGGTTGTCGGTACCCGCCGCGGCGTGCATGACGATGCCGGGCGCCAGGGCCATGCCTTCGGCAACCGGCTGTTCAACACGCTCTACCGCCTGCTGTTCGGCAACGACTTCACCGATATCCTGTCCGGCTACCGGGCGTTTTCGCGTCGCTACGTAAAGAGCTTCCCGGCCGTCTCCGGCGGCTTCGAGATCGAAACCGAAATGTCGGTGCATGCCTCGCGGCTGAAACTGCCGGTCTGCGAACTGGAGCTGGACTACGGTCGCCGGCCGGAAGGCTCGCATTCCAAGCTGTCGACCTTCAAGGACGGCGCAAAGATCCTCTGGATGTTCGCCATGCTGATGAAAGAGACAAGGCCGTTTGCCTTTTTCGGCCTGATCAGCGCCGGCCTGATGGGCATGAGCCTCGGCTTCATGGTGCCCGTACTCTACGAATTCTTCACCACTGGCCTGGTGTCGCGCATGCCGACCTGGATTGCCGCCATGGCGCTGATGATGATGTCCTTCCTCAGCTTCACCGCCGCGCTGATCCTCGATTCCCTCGCCCGGTCGCGGGCCGAACAGCTGCGCATCCACTACATGAACCTGCCGGCGCTGAGGCGGCCCGACAGCGAACAGCAGCCAGTCAACATGCCAGCGGCAGCGAAACCCGCAACGCCCAGCAAGCGCGCCTCGAAAGCCGCATGAAAAAATTCATCCGCTTCGTCATCGTCGGCGCGACGGGCTTTCTCGTCGACGCTGGCACGCTCTGGCTGCTTTTGACCTTTTCACCGCTCGGCCCGCTCAGCGCACGGGTCATCGCCATTGCGCTGGCGATGACCGCGACCTGGCTGCTCAACCGGACCTTCACCTTCGGCGCCTCGAAACGCTCTGTCGTGGTCGAGGGCTTTCGCTACGGCGTGATCGCGGTGATCACCTCGCTGATCAATTACGGCATTTATGCCGGGCTCCTGATCATGGCACCGCTGCTCAGCCCCTATGCGGCGCTGGTGTTTGCCTCCATCGCCGCCATGCTGTTCAGTTTCTTCGGCTATTCGCGTTTCGTCTTCCGGCGATAGAATAAACCGGTAGCCGACTAACCTTAGACAGCCTCCCAGCCGTCCTTGGCTGCGGCGCGGTAGATCGCATCGATGAAGCGCTGGTTAGCCTTGGAGTTCTCCAGCGTCACCACTTCCCCAGCAGTCCCGGCGACAGCCCGGGCAAAGGCTTCGGCCTCCAGCTTGTACTGGCGGCTGTCGGGAAAGCGGAAGATCTGCGAGCCGTCATGGCTGCGGTTGGTCAGCTCGACCTCTTCGGCGCCCCAGCGATCGGCGTTGAACGGCGACTTCACCTCGATGAATCCATCGGTGCCGTGGAAGACCATCTGCTGGCGGTTGGCCATCTGGGTCGAGATATAGAAATTCAGTTCGAAATCGCCAAAATCGGCCTTCACGCTCGAATAGATGTCGGTGCCGAATTCCGGATCGCGCTCGATCGTCGCCTGGATACGTTGCGGCTCCTTGCCGGTGGCAAAGCGCGTGGTAATCGTCGGATAGACGCCGATATCCGGCAGCGCGCCGCCGCCGAGTTCGGGAATGTTGCGCATATTGCCGGGATCGCGGTTGAAATAGGTGAAGGAACCCTGGACCATCTTCAACTGCCCGATGGCGCCCGCAGCCAGCAGTTCGCGGACCTTATGCCAGACCGGCGTATAGGTGACCATGAAGGCTTCGGAGACGACAACCTTGTTGCGATCACGGGCTTCGATGATGGCGTCGATCTGGTCGGCCTTCAGCGCAATCGGCTTTTCGCACAGCACATGCTTGCCGGCATTGGCCGCCTTGATCGACCATTCGACATGCTGCGAGGTCGGCAGCGGAATGTAGACGGCATCGATCACGTCGGAGGCCAGCATTTCCTCATAGGAACCGAAGGCATGCGGCACGGAAAAGCGGTCGGCCATGGCACGGGCCTTTTCCAGATCGCGGCTGGCAATCGCCGTGACCACAGCATTTTCCGCATCCTGGATGGCGGGCACGACAAGCTCGCGACCGATCTTGGCCGTCGATATAATTCCGAAACGCAACATGATTTCCTCCCTGAAAATATCGGGCGGACACTAGGCGAGGTTCGCGTGCGGCGCAATCCGGCTCGCGGCATGTGATGCTTCATCGCTGGGCTCCCGCTTGGCCGAAAATGTCCTCTCTTCGTCCGGCCGCCTGCTTTTTCTGCTCTGCAGACGGGATAATTTCGGCTATCGTTGAATTCATCGGAGAACCTAAAATGTCCGCAGAGAAAACCGCACTGATCGTCGTCGATGCCCAGGAGTCCTTTCGCCAGTGTGCCTTCTGGACGACTGACGATCTCGCCGCCTATGTCGAAAAACAGCAGGCGCTGATCGACGGCGCCAAGGCTGCCGGCATCCCGGTCGTGCAGATCTTCCATGTCGACAGCGATGCGCCGTTTACCCTCGACAGCGGTTTCGTCACGACGCTTGCCGAACTCGAGATCACCCCGGACGTGACATTCCACAAGAACGTGCATTCGTCGCTGGTCGGCACCGGGCTGGAGGACTGGCTGAAGGCCAACGGCATCAGCCGCCTGATCGTCTCCGGCATCCGCACCGAACAATGCTGCGAAACCACCACACGCCACGCGGCCGATATCGGCTACGGCGTCGATTTCGTCAGTGAAGCGATGCTGACCTTCACCATGACCCATGCCTCGGGCGTCAGCTTCTCGCCGGCCGAGATCCGCATGCGCACAGAACTGGTGCTGGCCGGCCGTTTCGCCCGCATCGCGACCGTCGAAGAGGCACTCGGCACGGCAAGGAAAGCGGCTTGAGCACAGAGCGGGATCCATCTGTGCCGGAGGTCGTCCCGGTCTATATCCTGGTTCCGCCGGAGGCCCTGCTGATCGATGTCGCAGGGCCGCTGGAAGTGCTGCGCTATGCCAATAGCGAGCAGAGTGCGGTTCGATTCGACTACCACTATATCTCCACGCAGGCCCGACAGCAGACCTCGATCGGGCTGATGCTGGATGGGCTGGAACCTTTGCCCGAATGTTTGCCGCAGGGTGCCATGCTGGTCGTCTCCGGCAGCCTTGCGGTCGGCGAACAGGCGCTTGTCGCCAATGCCGAACTTGTCGCACTGCGCATATGGCTGCGCAATGTTGTTGCAGCAGACACGAGACTGGTGACGATCTGCTCCGGTGCGCTGCTTGCGGGTGCCGCCGGCCTGCTGGAAGGCCATGCCTGCACCACCCATCCCGAATGCATCGATGAGTTGAAGGCGCTGGCGCCGACCGCCAACGTCCTCGAAAACCGGCTCTATGTCGAGGATCGCAACCGCTTCTCCAGCGCCGGCATCTCGACCGGTATCGACCTGATGCTGCATGTGGTCGCTCAGCTGACCTCGGCCCAGGTGGCGCTGCTGGTGGCGCGCAAGATGGTCATCTATCTGCGCCGCAGCGGTTCCGACCCGCAGCTCTCGCCCTGGCTGTCCGGCCGCAATCATATCCACCCTGCCATCCACCGGATGCAGGATGCGATCATGGCCGACCCTGCGCGTGACTGGAGCCTCGGCGAACTGTCGCGGCTTGCGGCGCTCAGCGAACGGCACATGACCCGGCTGTTTCGCGAGCACACCGGCCTGTCGGTCACCGCCTATATCAACACCATCCGAGTGGCGCTGGCGCATGACCTGTTGTCCCAGAGCCGGTTCGACATGGAAAGTGTCGCCGAGCGGGCCGGGTTTTCCTCGACACGGCATCTGCGGCGGGTCTGGTCGGAGCATCACGCTGCACCGCCGAGCCAGTTTCGCCGCGAGCGACGGCCGGACAATTGAGGAAGCTCGCATGGTTTTGACCCATTCACCAATTTGAATGGTGCATCACGAAGCCGATTGCTACCGTCCGGTGAAACAGTCCATCGAAAGGATCATGCCATGCAGAAGCGCGCCCTCGGCCGCACCGGTCTTTCCATCGCACCCGTCGTCTTCGGCGGCAATGTCTTCGGCTGGACGGCCGACGAAGCCACGTCGTTCGCCCTGCTCGATGCCTTTTTCGACGCCGGCTACAACACGATCGACACGGCCGATGTCTATTCCGCCTGGGTCGATGGCCATGTCGGCGGCGAAAGCGAGGCGATCATCGGCAAATGGCTGAAGCGTGGCGGTGTTGCGCGAGACAAGGCGATCATCGTCACCAAGGTCGGCTTCGACAACAACGGCCGCGAGACCGGCCTTGGCAAGACCTGGATCGCCGAGGCGGTCGAGGCATCGCTGAAGCGTCTGCAGACCGACTATGTCGATCTCTATCTGGCCCACAAGCCGGATGAAAAGACCCCGATCGAGGAAACGCTGGAAGCTTTCGGCAAGCTGATCACGGCAGGCAAAGTGCGCGCCATTGGCTGCTCCAACTATGACGGCACCCAGTTGCAGGCCGCCCTTGATGCCTCGGCGAAAAATAGCCTGCCGCGCTTTGACGTGGTGCAGCCGGAATACAATCTCTACACGCGCGACCGTTTTGAAGGTGCACTTGCCGATCTGTGCATTGCCGAGGATATCGGCGTGATCAGCTATTATGCGCTGGCCGCCGGCTTCCTCACCGGCAAATACCGCAAGCCGGAAGACACCGAAGGCGTCGCCCGCTCCTACCGGGTCGGCAACTACCTGAACGACAAGGGGCTGAAGATCCTCGCCGCACTCGACCAGGTCGCCGCCGAGACCGCAACCACGCCGGCAACCATCGCCATCGCCTGGGTCGCGGCGCGTCCCGGCATCACCGCTCCGATCGCATCGGCCACCAGCCTTCGCCAGCTCGAAAGCCTGATCGCCGCCGGAAAGCTGCAGCTCTCGGATCAGCAGATGGCCCTGCTCGACGCGGCGGGTGCCTGACCATGACCCTTGTCATACGCGATGCGACAGCAGCCGACGATGCCGCGTGGCGCAAGCTCTGGGCCGGCTACCTGACCTTCTACAAGGTGGACCTTGACCCCGAGATCACCGACCACACTTGGGCCCGCATCCTCGATCCCTCCTCGCGCGTTGCCATGCGGGTCGCCGAGGTCGACGGAGGCCTGGCCGGCTTTGCCATCCACCATTTCCACGACAGCACCTGGGTCAAGACGCCAGACTGCTATCTGGAAGACCTGTTCCTCGACGCCCGCTTTCGCGGCCAGGGCATCGGCCGCGCGCTGATCGACGACCTGATCGCGCTTGCCAAGACCCAGGGCTGGTCGCGGCTCTACTGGCATACCAACCACGACAATGCGACAGCGCGCAAACTCTACGACAGTTATGCGCGAGAAGACGGTCACGTACGCTACCGGATGTCGCTCGGCTGATCAGCTGGAATAGCGGAAGAAATCGACAAAAGCCCGCAGCGCCGGACGCATCTGCCGGCGCGAGGTGTAGTAGATGTAAAAACCGTCGAAGGGTGGCGACCAGTCGGTCAAGACCGGCACAAGCCGCCCTTCGCGGATATCCACGTCCACCCGTTCGTCGAACAGGAAAGCCAGGCCGACACCATCAAGGGCCGCGATGCGGGACAGCCGCTGGTCGGATACGATCAAGGGACCCGCGACGTCGACGGCCAGGGCCTTGCCGCCCTGCTCCAGTTCCCAGCGATAGATCCGACCGCTGCTGAATCGGCGGCGGATGCAGCGATGCTGCATCAGGTCCTGCGGCGTCAACGGCACGCCATGTTCGGCGATATAGGCGGGTGATGCGACGATCACGCCGCGCTGCGGCCCGCTCGCCTTGACCGCGATCATGTCGGCTTCCAGATGTTCGCCGAGCCTCAGACCCGCATCGAAGCCTTCGGCGACGATATCCTCGAAGCGGTCATTGGTGACGATGTCGAATTCGATCCGCGGGTAGGTCCGCAGGAACGCACCCAGCCGCGGCGCGATCAGGTCTTCGGCAGCCAGCATCGGCATGGTGATGCGCAAGGGGCCAGCCGGTTCGCCTCGATCGTCGGCCAGGGCCGCCAGCGCCGTATCGATATCGGCCAGCGCCGGTGCCAGCGTCTGCAGCAGCCGCCTGCCCTCCTCGGTCGGCGCGACGCTGCGGGTGGTGCGGGCGAGCAGACGCACACCGAGGCTTGCCTCCAGCGAGGCCACCGCATGGCTGACGGCCGATGGCGCAATGGCAAGCTCTGCGGCCGCCTTGCGGAAGCTGCGGGTCTCGGCGACGGTGGCGAGCACCGCCAGTTGCGAAAGCTGGATCCGGTTCATTGCTCTATTCAATAGAACAAGCTGCGCAAAATTACAGCCATTATCCTATTCAATCTTGGTGCTATTCTCCGACTATCATCAGCGCATCCGGCGCGCTCTTCCGCGAAAGGTCAAACACCATGAAGACAAGACAGCTCGGCTCCCTCTCCGTTTCCGCCCTCGGCCTCGGCTGCATGGGCATGACGCATGGCTATACCCAGACCGGTGATGAGGCAGGCTCTCTGGCGACGCTGGCGCGGGCCGTAGACCTCGGCGTGACGCTGTTCGACACGGCCGAGATCTATGGCCCGTTCACCAACGAGATCCTCGTCGGCAAAGGCTTGCGGCCCTATCGCGACCGGATCCAGATCGCCACCAAGTTCGGCTTCAGGATCAATGCCGACAACCCCAATGACGCCAGTGCCGGCGGCACGGATTCGCGCCCCGACCATGTCAAGGCGGTCGCCGAAGCCTCGTTGAAGCGGCTCGGCGTCGAGGTCATCGATCTGTTCTACCAGCACCGCGTCGATCCGAACGTGCCGATCGAAGACACGGTCGGCGCCATGGCCGATCTGGTGCGCGAGGGCAAGGTCAGGGCGCTCGGCCTGTCGGAGGCCAGTGCCGCGACGCTGCGCCGGGCGCATGCGACCCATCCGATCGCCGCCATCCAGAGCGAATATTCGCTATGGACCCGCGATCCGGAAGACAATGGCGTGCTCGATACCTGCCGCGAACTCGGCATCGGCTTCGTGCCGTTTTCGCCGCTCGGACGCGGCGTGCTGACCGGGGCGCTGAAGTCGCTCGACGGCATGGCCGCCAATGATTTCCGCCGCTCGTTACCACGGTTCAGCCAGGAGAATTTCGACGCCAATCTGGCGTTGGTGACAGCGCTCGAACAGATGGCCGCCGACAAGGGTGTGACACCGGGCCAGCTGGCGCTTGCCTGGGTGCTGGCACAGGGCGATTTCATCGTGCCGATCCCCGGCACGACCAAGATCGCCAATCTCGAGAAGAATGTCGCGGCTGCCGATATCGTGCTGTCGGCGGATGAGGTTGCAGCGCTTGGCGACCTTCTGTCGCCCGCCAAGGTGGCCGGCGCCCGCTATCCCGAGCGCATGGCGCAGATGGCCAACAAATAGCGCGAAGGCGTCAAGCGAAGCAGTCAGGCGCTACCGGCGACGCTGTGCCGGTAGGCTGACGGCGTCGTGCCGGTCATCGTCTTGAACACCCGCGTCAGGTGGCTCTGGCTGCTGAAGCCGCAGGCCGACGCGATCTGGGCAATCGGATCCGCGCCCGCCAGCAGCGCCTTGGCGCGGGCAAGCCGCCGATGCTGGACCCAGCCATGGGGCGAGACGCCGCAGCTCGCCCGGAACATGCGCTGCAGGTGGAATTCGCTGAGGCCCGCAATCGCGGCGAGATCAGCCAGGCTCACCTGCTGGTCGAGATGCGCCTCGATGTAATCGGTGATCCGCCGGCGGACGGCGGGTGCGAGGCCGCTCTTGATGGCGAGCGGTCGCGCACCGCCATAACGCGGATCGACGAAGAGGCTGGCGAAGGCCGCTGTCATCGCCGCGTCGGCAAGCAGCGCATCACCGGCATAGGTCGCATCGGCCACTTTGCGCAAGGCCTCGGCCAGCACCGGGGCATGCTCGAAGGTCGCCTCGGGCATCACCATCAGCCGGCAGTCACGGTCGAAAGTCTCGGTAAACACACGCCGCAGCTCTTCGTCCGGCACATAGAGATGGACGAACTCGAAGGCATCGGTGATTTCCCATTCCGACGAGGCGCCCTGCGGCATGATGCACAGCGCGCCCGGCCAGCCGTTCAGCGCGCCGCCATCGAGCCGGCGGGTGCCGGCGCCACCCTGCAGATAGAGGCTGAATGTATGGCCATCCGGTCGCTCATAACTCATCCGGTCATCGGCATTGCGCCAGATCGCCGCCGAACAGCCGGACCCAAGCGCAAGTGTGCTGACCGCCTGCGCGCGCGGCGAGGCGGAGAGGAAGCTGAAGATGGACTGGTGCTCGAGCAGCATGAACGACCCTGGAAACAGGCTTTCACCTTAGCGCAATCTCGCGCCCGCGCCATCGGCGAAGCCCACGGCATCGCCACACGGCCGCACTTCACCGCAAGATTCTGCAAGAACCCACGCAGGGCCGGCGCTATCTCATGCGCCATCACCGCGAGGGCTACATGACCAATATCATCCTGTTCGTTTCCACCGTCATCATCTGGGGCACGACCTGGATCGCCATTGCCATGCAGGTCGGGCCGGTGCCTGTGCTGGTTTCGGTGTTCTACCGCTTCGCCACCGCCGCCCTGATCTTCCTCGTGGTGCTGGCCGTGATGGGCCGGCTCAAGGTTCCCGCCCTGAAACATCAACCGTTCATCCTCGCCCAGGCGCTCTGCCTGTTCAGCTGCAACTTCATCTGCTTCTACAATGCCGCCAGCTATGTGCCATCCGGCCTGATCTCGGTGATCTTCTCGCTGGCGACGATCTACAACGCCATCAATGCCCGGCTGTTCTTCGGCGATGCCATCACCGGCCGCACGCTGGTCGCGGCGGCATTGGGCGCTTCAGGCCTCCTGCTCCTGTTCGGACCGGATATCCTCGTGCATTTCGATGTCGATACCTGGAAGGGCGTCGGCCTGTCGGCGCTCGGCACGCTGTTCTTCTCGCTCGGCAACATGGTCTCGCGCCGCAACA
>NZ_AHZC01000384.1 GCF_000247475.1 Rhizobium sp. PDO1-076
GTGACACAGGCCCAGCCGACCATCGGCGGGAAGGCGCCGGCGGCACCGCCGATGACGATGTTCTGCGGCGTCGAGCGCTTCAGCCACATCGTGTAGACGACCGCATAGAAGAAGATGGTGAAGCCGAGGATAGCGGCGGCAAACCAGTTGACCGCAAGGCCGAGGATGACCACCGAAAATACCGAAAGCACCAGGCCGAAAGCCAGGGCCTCGGTCGGCTGGATGCGGCCAGCGGGAATGGGGCGGGTCGCCGTGCGGGTCATGACGGCATCGATATCGGCGTCATACCACATGTTCAGCGCGCCAGAAGCGCCGGCACCGACGGCGATGCACAGGATCGCGATGGCGCCGAGAAATGGATTGATCGAGCCCGGCGCGAGTACCAGGCCGGCAAAGGCGGTGAAGACCACAAGCGACATGACGCGCGGCTTCAGCAGTTCGAAATAATCGCGCGGGCCGGCTTCGGAGAGGCGGACTTCGCCTTCCATACCGAAAAGATCGCGATTGTCGATGACTGTCATATTCTTAAACTCGCCTTCCAAGGTCTTGACGGGCGCCGCGATCTTCAAGGTCGCGGCGCCCGGTTTCTGTCTGTCGGCTGAATCGACGCTTACTTGATCTTCGGCAGCTGTTCCCACTGGTGGAACGGCGGCGGCGAAGACAGCTGCCATTCCAGCGTGGTCGCACCTTCACCCCAGGGATTGTTGCCAGCGAGGCGCTTCTTGGCGAAGGCTTCGAAGACACCGTAGAGGAAGATCAGGACCGCGAAGGCCGAGATGTAGGAGCCGATCGACGAGACATAGTTCCAGCCGGCAAATGCATCCGGGTAGTCGATGTAACGGCGCGGCATGCCGGCGAGGCCGAGGAAGTGCTGCGGGAAGAAGACCATGTTCACACCGATGAACATGACCCAGAAGTGCAGCTTGCCGACGAACTCGTTGTACATGTAGCCCGACATCTTCGGGAACCAGTAGTACCAGCCAGCGAAGATTGCGAAGACGGCGCCGAGCGACAGAACGTAGTGGAAGTGGGCCACGACGTAATAAGTGTCATGCAGCGAACGGTCGAGGCCGGCATTGGCGAGCTGCACGCCCGTCACACCGCCAACGGTGAACAGGAAGATGAAACCGATCGCCCAGACCATCGGGGTGCGGAAGGTCAGCGAGCCACCCCACATCGTCGCGATCCAGGAGAAGATCTTGATGCCGGTCGGCACCGCGATGACCATGGTTGCGAAGAGGAAGTAACGCTGCGCCTGCAGCGACAGGCCGACAGTGTACATGTGGTGCGCCCACACGACGAAGCCGACGGCACCGATGCCGACCATGGCATAGGCCATGCCGAGATAGCCGAAGACCGGCTTCTTGGAGAAGGTCGAGACGATGTGGCTGACGATGCCGAAACCGGGCAGGATCAGGATGTAGACTTCCGGGTGACCGAAGAACCAGAACAGGTGCTGGTAGAGGATCGGATCGCCGCCGCCTTCCGGCGCGAAGAAAGTCGTGCCGAAGTTGCGGTCGGTGAGCAGCATGGTAATGCCGCCGGCGAGAACCGGGAGCGACAGCAACAGCAGGAAGGCCGTGACCAGAACGGCCCAGGCAAACAGCGGCATCTTGTGCAGCGTCATGCCCGGAGCGCGCATGTTGAGGATCGTGGTGATGAAGTTGATCGCACCGAGGATCGATGATGCACCGGAAACGTGAAGCGCGAAGATCGCAAGGTCGACGGCCGGACCGGGCTGGCCGGAAGTCGCCAGCGGCGGATAGAGCGTCCAGCCACCACCGACGCCGTAAGCGCCTGCCGGGCCTTCGACGAACATCGACAGGATCAGCAGCAGGAAGGCCGGCACGATGAGCCAGAAGGAGATGTTGTTCAGACGCGGGAAGGCCATGTCCGGCGCACCGATCATGATCGGGATCATCCAGTTGGCAAAGCCGCCGATCAGGGCCGGCATGACCATGAAGAAGATCATCACGAGCGCATGCGCCGTGGTGAAGACGTTGAACATATGCTTGCCGCCGTCGATGGCAGCATCGCCTTCGAAGCCGTAAACGATGGAAGCCAGACCGTGGAAGATCTGGATGCCGGGCTCCTGCAGCTCCATGCGCATGGCGACCGACAGCGCGCCGCCGATGATGCCGGCGATGATCGCGAAGATCAGATAGAGCGTGCCGATGTCCTTGTGGTTGGTCGACAGAAACCAGCGAGCAAAGAAGCTCGGCTTGTGATCGTGATGGTCATGATGCGCGCCATGGGCGTGATCGTCGTGGGCAACAGGTCCAGCCATTGTCCGCACTCCTTATTAGTTCGAAACGTTTGCGGCGGTCTGGACGGCAGCCGGAGCACCGTCGACAGCTGCCATGAGCGCCTTGTTTGCGCCAGCGAGGTCGCTCGTTGCCGCCCGAGCCCAGGCAGCATACTTTTCTTCCGAGACCACGCGGATGGCGATCGGCATGAACGCATGGTCCTTGCCGCACAGCTCCGAACACTGGCCGTAGTAGAGACCTTCGCGCTCGGCAGTGAACCAAGTTTCGTTCAGGCGGCCCGGGATAGCATCGATCTTGACGCCGAATGCCGGCATTGCAAACGCGTGGATAACATCGGTCGGCGCTGCGGTGACCAGCATGCGGACCACCTTGTTGACCGGAACGACGACTTCGTTGTCGACGGCGAGCAGGCGCGGATAACGTGCAATGTCTTCCTTGCCGGCCGCGGCGCGATCGGTATCTTTGAGCAGATAACTGTCGAAGGCGACAGCCTGCTCGCCCTGATATTCATAGCTCCACAGCCACTGGGTGGCGGTCGCCTTGATCGTCAGGTCGGGATTTTCCGGCATCTTCAGCTGATAGGTCAGCAGGTTGAAGGAGGGAATGGCAATGGCGAAGAGAATGAGTACCGGCGCAACTGTCCAGACAATCTCGATCGCGGTGTTGTGGCTGGTCTTCGACGGCACCGGGTTGGCGCGCGCGTTGAACTTGACGACCACGAGAATGAGAAGGATCAGAACGAAAATCGTGACCGGCACGATGAACCAGAGGGTATATTGCTCAAACCATCTGATCTGCGACATGATCGGCGTTGCCGCATCCTGTAGCGTCATCTGCCAGGGCCTGGGCTGGTCGGCGAAGCTTACAGAAGCGAAAAGCAGACAGGCCAGCGCGGCCAATACTGCATAGGTTCTCTTCATCACGGTTAAGTCTCCCACAAGCGCTTGATCCACATCAAACCATAGCGCAAAAATCATGCTAGTGTCGTCGTTTCAAATCATAGATTGGCCGCATTCGCAATACGCCGCTGGCAAAGCCCGTGCGGCATTTTGCGCTTCATCAATTGACAATGGTCTCAAGTGCATGGCTTTCGCCCGTTGGGGTTGGCGACGGCGCCAATCTTGCTGCCGGAAGGTGAAATGCGGTCCCAATTATGCCGCACTCCCCCTTAAAACAGTCGGCGGGGCTTTCATTTCCCCACCCCCACGACAAGAATGTGCGGGATGATTCGTTTTCCAGAGGTATCCATGGGTCTCCCAAGACTGCTTTGGTCCGGCTTGACCGCAGGCGCCCTGTTCGTTGGCGCGCTTTCCATGCCGGCCCAGGGCCAACAGCCACAACAACCGCCCGGCACGATCCGCTCCAACCATGGCGCATGGTCGGTGATCTGCGACAAGCCGGCCGGCGCGACGGTCGAACAATGCGCGCTGATGCAGAATGTCATCGCAGACGACCGGCCGGAAGTCGGCCTGTCCGTCGTGGTGCTGAAGACCGCCGACCGCAAGGCGCGGATCCTGCGCATCCTGGCGCCGCTCGGCGTGCTGCTGAAAGACGGCATGGAGCTGTTCGTCGACGGCAACAATATCGGGCGGGCCTATTTCACCCGCTGCTTCTCCGAGGGCTGTTATGTCGAGGTCGAGATCGACGAGGAGCTGATGAAGATCCTGCGGGCCGGCAAGGCCGCGGTCTTCGCGCTGCGTGAATCCGCCGACCAGGACCGCGTCGGTATCCCGATCGAGCTCGCCGGCTTCGGCGAAGGCTACGACAAGCTGCCTTGATACAAAGGAGTGGAGTTCCGGCTCCGCTTTTCGTGATGACCGGAATGGTGCGGGCAGGCCGAGCAGGCTTGCCCCTTTTCGTCTGGGCGCCTACATGCAGGGGCCACGGCCAAGGAGACCAGCATGACCCAGGACCTTCTCTCCCTCTTCGATTGCGACGAGGCAACCTTGACGAAGCGCGTCGCGGACGCCCTGGCCGGGGCTGATGACGGCGAACTCTATATAGAGCACGCCCAGGCGGAATCGCTGACCTTCGACAATGGCCGCCTCAAGGGCGGCTCGTTCAACACCGACCAGGGTTTTGGGCTGCGTGCGGTTGCCGGTGAAGCGGTTGGCTATGCTCATGCCGGCGAGCTTTCGCTCAGCGCCCTTTCGCGCGCGGCCGATGCGGTAGGCGCCGTCACGCATGGCCATTCCGGCTCCTACGCAGCAGCACCGCAGCGGACCAATGCCAAGCTCTACGGCGAGGACAATCCGATCGGTTCGCCGACCTTCGAGGAGAAGGTCAAGCTGCTGTCCGAGATCGACGCCTATCTGCGCGACAAGGATGCGAAGGTGCGCCAGGTAACCGCCTCGATCGCCGCCAGCTGGCAGGTGGTGGAGATCCTGCGCGCCGACGGTCACCGGGTGCGCGACATAAGGCCGATGACCCGGATCAACATTTCCGTCATCGCCGGCCAGGGCGAGCGCCAGGAAAGCGGCTCCTTCGGTGTCGGCGGCCGCATGGGTTTTAACGAATTCCTCAGCGAGGAAAGCTGGCACAAGGGTGCCGATGAGGCGCTGCGCCAGGCGCTGGTCAATCTCGAAGCGCAGGAAGCACCGGCCGGCACGATGGACATAGTGCTTGGCAATGGCTGGCCGGGCGTCATGCTGCACGAGGCCGTCGGCCACGGCCTGGAAGGCGACTTCAACCGCAAGAAGACCTCGGCCTTTGCCGGACTTCTGGGCGAGATGGTCGCGGCTCCCGGCGTCACCGTCGTCGACGACGGCACGATCGACAACCGCCGCGGCTCGATCACGGTCGACGACGAAGGCACGCCGTCCGCCTATAACGTGCTGATCGAGGACGGCCGCCTCGTCGGCTACATGCAGGATCGGCAGAACGCCCGGCTGATGGGCATGAAGGCGACCGGCAACGGCCGGCGCCAGGGCTATGCGCACCAGCCGATGCCGCGCATGACCAATACCTTCATGCTGTCCGGCGACAAGACGCCGGAGGAAATCATCGCCTCGGTCAAGAAGGGCATCTATGCCGTTTCGTTCGGCGGCGGCCAGGTTGACATCACGTCTGGCAAATTTGTCTTCGGCTGCACCGAGGCCTATCTGATAGAGAACGGCAAGATCGGCGCGCCGGTCAAGGGCGCCATGCTGATCGGCAATGGTCCGGACGCAATGAAGCGGATCTCTATGATCGGCAACGACACCAAGCTCGACACCGGCATCGGCAACTGCGGCAAGGCCGGCCAATGGGTACCGGTCGGCGTCGGCCAGCCGCATCTGCGGATGGACCAGATCACCGTCGGCGGCACCAAGGCTTGACCGCATGCCGCCGAAGCACAGGCCTCGGCGGCAAATTCGTCTCCCCTCCCCTTCGATCCCTGGAAAGCAATCCGCGCATCATGCTGCCACGCCCACCAAAAGCCGTGATCTTCGACATGGACGGGTTGCTGATCGACAGCGAAATACATTATCGCAACGCGCTGATGGCAGCCGGCGCGGAACGCGGCCTGTCAATGACCACCTCGCTCTACGATGGCATGCTCGGACAACCCTGGTCGGGCAACGCACAACTGCTGAGGGCGCACTATGGCGCCGATTTCGATGCCGAGAGTTTCCGCCCCATCTGGCTTTCACACTTCAACCGCTTGATGGCGCAGGACCTGCGCCTCAAGCCCGGCGTCGTCGAACTGCTCGATCGGCTCGATCGGCTCGAGCTCCCGCGTGCCATCGCCACGTCCTCGGCGCATCATCAGGTCGAGCACCACCTGGCCGGTTTCGACCTGATCCGCCGCTTCGATACGGTGGTGGCGCAGGGCGACTACAAGCGTGGCAAACCGGAACCGGACCCCTATCTTGTGGCAGCGGACAGGCTTGGCATCGCAGCCACCGATTGCCTGGCGCTGGAGGATTCGCACAACGGCATCCGCTCGGCATCATCCGCCGGCATGATGGCCGTGATGGTGCCGGACCTGCTGGCGCCGACGGACGAGATCGTCGGGCTCTGCGCCCATGTGGTTCAGGACCTGCTGGAATGCCTCGCCTTCTTCGAGGGACGGCATGAGGCAAGGGCCTGAGGCGCTTGCGGTTCGGGTGGAATGCGCGATGATCAAAGGATGAACGAAAAGCCGAAACCCCTACCCTTCGATGACCTGACGTTTCCGACGGACGATAATCCGGACGCAGCGCTGGAAGAATGGCAGAAGAAGAAAATCAGACGTGGCCTGAAAGCTGCCGATGAAGGGCGTTTTGCAAGTCCCGACCGCATCAAGGCAATCGTAGCAAAATTCGTCCCAAATGGCTGAGATCCTGTGGACCGATGACGCAGCTCAAGATTTTGAGGATATCGGTACATATGTAGGCTAAGACAGCCCCAAATCCGCAGAGAAGATCACTCGCCGAATTGGTGAAGCGACGAGTTTCCTTGCCCATCACCCCAATGTGAGGCGGTCAGGGCGCGTCGAAGGTACCCGCGAGTTGGTCGTATCCGGAACGCCATACATCGTCATCTACCGTGTCGCGAACTCTCGGGTGGAGATCATCACCATCCTGCATGCCGCACAAAGATGGCCCAATACTTCCGACCAGCCCCCTCACCCGCGGGCGGGCATCAACACACAGTCGTAGCGGTTCTGCACCAGCATGTCGCAGGCCGCGCGGGCTTCGTCCTTGGTGACAAAGCCCGTGAAGCGGGCGCGGTAGAATGTCGTGCCGTTGCGCGTCACCATTTCGGTATAGGTATCGAGACCCTGAAGCGGCTGGCCGATCTTGCTGCGGGCATCCGACAGCATATCCATGGCGGCCTGGGCGCTGGTCGCGGCGGCAATCTGGATCTGCCATTTGCGATCCTTGGCGCTCGTCGACTGTGTTCTGGCCTGGGACGACGCCTGGATTGGCGCTACGTCAGCGCCGATGATGGCGCGCGGTACGGGTGCGGCAAACGGCTGTTCGCTGGAGGCGACACTGCCGCCGGCATAAGCTGTCGCGGTCGAGGCCGGCGCGGCGGAGGCACCCGCCATGCTTTCGACGGCAGCAACCGCCGATGCGCGCGGGGCCGGAACAGGCACGGCGCCATCCAGGCGGGCGATATCCATCTGCACGCCGGTCGAGCGGCTGACCAGCAGCTTGCTGCCGGTGGAAGCCTTGCGGATATTGGCCGTAATCAGCTTTTCCATAACCTTGTCGCGGCTGGCGGCCGTGCGGCCACCCATGACGACGCCGATGACCCGGCGGCCATCGTCCTCGACAGCGCTCACCAGATTATAGCCGGAGGCATTGGTATAGCCCGTCTTGATGCCGTCCATGCCCTTGTAGCGATACATCAGATTGTTGTGGCCATTGATCGTACGACCGCGGAAGGTGAAGCTCTTGGTGGCAAACAGCTTGTAGTCTTGAGGAAAGTCACGCATCAGCGCGATGCCGAGCGTCGACATGTCGCGCGCCGTGGTGAACTGCTGGTCGTGCGGAAGACCGGATGCATTGAAGAAGGTGGTGTTCATCATGCCGAGCGCACGGGCCTTGCGGGTCATCATCCCGGCGAATGCTTCCTCGGAACCGCCCAGCTTTTCGCCAAGTGCCGCCGCGGAATCATTGGCCGACACAATGATCAGCGACAGAACCGCTTCCTTGACAGTGATCTTGTCACCAGCCTTGACGCGCAGCTTGGTCGGCGGGCGGGCGGCGGCGTATTTCGAGAAGGGAACCGGGCTGTCCCAACTGAGTTTGCCGGCGCGGATCGCATCAAGCGCCATGTAGATGGTCATCATCTTGGTCAAGGATGCGGGGTGATTGAGGGTATCGGGGTTTTCTGATGCGAGAACTTCGCCGGTGCGGGCATCAAGCAAGAACTGAGCACTGCCTGCATGAGCCGTCGTCGAAAGTGAAAAGACCGCCACGCAAAACGACAGTACGATCATTAACTTGCTCATGAAAACTCCAATAGCCGCCTAGATCTGGATGACTGTTCCGGCAAAACTGATTCCCGCAACGCACCGGACGCGGGAGTGCGCTTAGGGCAAGAATGGGGCGACAATCAGCCAAGCGGGATCATGTGAAACCAATCGTCCCCAAGAGTTGCAACTTTTATGGTTACCGTCATGTTAATGTCACAGGGCAAGATGATGCCCTGCTGCGATATCGGCCGCGTCTTCTCAATTGCTACATGTTTCACTGCATCATTGAGCGAAGCTTAACCTGTGTCCGCATAGGTTGACGCTTTGAGGAGAGCGGGGCATCGAAATCCCGCGCGGTGTCATGACGAAGGCGGATTTCAAACGGCTGCTGCGACGGCTGGCAATCACTGGTGGGCTGGAGGTTGCTCACGGTCTGGCGAAGCTTGGCGTTCTTGCGTCGGCACGCGGCCGCGGGATGATCCTGACATTGCACCATGTCCAGCCATTCAGGCCGGCTGCGTTTGCACCCAATCGTCACCTGGAAATCACGCCCGAATTCCTGGAAAAGACAATCCTGCAACTGAAAGCCGCCGGATTTCGCTTTGCCCGGCTGGATGACGTGCCGGCGCTTATGGCGGAGGGCGAACCTGGGGCGCCGTTTGTCGTCTTTACCCTGGATGACGGTTTCCGCAACAATGCCGAACATGCCGTGCCGATTTTCGAGCGTCATGGCGTGCCCTGCACGATCTTCGTCTGCAAGGGCCTGTCCGAGCGCAGCCATACGATGTGGTGGGAGACGGCCGCCGCGCTGATCGGCGCGCAGGACCAAGTCACCCTCGATTTCGGCGGTGGTGCGATCGCCTTCGACACGCGCACGCTTTCGGGAAAGCTTGGTGCTTTCGACCATGTGTGCAAACAGATCTTCGTCGGCGATGAGACAAGAGCTATCGAAAGACTAAACGCCACGGCGCAGAGTGCTGGAATAGACCCGCATGCGATCGTCGCGGATACGGTGATGAATGCGGACGAACTGCGTGCCCTGGTGACAGGACATCCGCTGGTCTCTTTCGGCGCGCATACGGTAAGCCATCGCGGCCTTGGCTTTCTGCCGGACGACGTGGTGCTCGACGAGCTCAACCAGAGCGCCGACTATGTGGCAACGCTTTCCGGCTCCCGACCGACGACATTCGCCTATCCCTATGGCGACAGACGCAGCGCCACGCCGAAAACGGCGGCGCTTGCCGACTGGGCCGGCTTCAAATTGTCGGTGACGACACGACCGGCAACGCTTTGCTGCAATGCCATGTCAGCGCCGCAGAGCCTGCCGCGCCTGTCGCTCAACGGCTTTTACCAGAAGCCCCGCTATGTCACCGCGCTGACGTCAGGCATTCCAACCAAACTCGCCTATGGCGGCTGCTGACGTCCGCTGCCGCTACCGTGCCTTATATAAATAGGTCACGGATACATGCGGACCTTTGACCAGGCACCGGTGGATGTCTCGCGACGGAACTCGATGCGATCATGCAGGCGGAACTTGCGGTCGTGCCAGAATTCGATCGATTGCGGCACGATGCGGAAACCCGACCAGTGTGGCGGGCGCGGCACGTTGCCAAGCGCGTAGCGGGCGGTGTATTCGGCGACCGATTTTTCCAGCGCAAAGCGGCCTTCCAGCGGGCGCGACTGCTTCGAGGCCCAGGCGCCGATGCGGCTGCCGAGTGGACGGGTCGCGTAATATTCATCGGCCTCTGCATCGGAGACGACCTCGACCGCACCGCGAAGACGCACCTGCCGGCGCAGGGATTTCCAATGAAAACACATTGCCGCCTTGTTCTGGCCGAGAATTTCCTGTCCTTTCTGGCTCTCGAAATTGGTGTAGAATACAAACCCTCGGCTATCAAAACCCTTGAGCAGAACCATCCTGACATTTGGAAGGCCATCCGCATCCACGGTTGCCAGCGCTACCGCGTTGGGATCGTTGAGCTCTGACGCCACGGCATCCTGCAGCCAGGCGCCAAACAGGGCGAAGGGTTCACTCTCTTCGGTAAAGTCACCACTTGTTAACCCGATATCCGACATATTGCCTCAAATGCTCCTGACCTTCATGATAGGTGTCCAGAACGCGGTATTGGACGGGACCCCATTTGGAAGTAGACATAGCAAAGTCGGTCGAGCGTACAAAGGGTAGGTGCATGAGCAAACGCAAGATCCTTCTCGCTCTTGCTGCGACACTTCCGCTCAGCGGATGCTTCGGCGGCAGCATGGACCTCTTCGGTTCCGACACAGTCGACAGCTCGATCTCGACCAATACCATCTCCAAGGGCCGCGCTTCTGGAAACGGGTCCGACGAACTGACGGTGCAGAGCGCCGTGTCGTCGGCAGATCTGTCGAAGACCGAAGGCAAACCCCTGCCCTGGGCCAATGCCACGACCGGCAGCGCCGGTGTCGTCACCGCGATCCAGGAAGAAAAGGGCCAGGGTGTCATCTGCCGCAACTTTTCGACGACGCGCCATTCCTATGAAGGCATCGCCTATTTCTCCGGCAAGACCTGCACATCCGGCTCCGGCAACTGGCAGCTGCTGAGTTTCGACCGTCAATCCTGATTTCGTTCGGATTTGAAACGTTTGCTTAAGCAAACAGGAAGAAACACCACGTCGCAGCTTCTGACCCGTAAGATTCAATTAGCTCCTTGCGTGCGAACCTCCCCAGACATTGTAACGCCGAGACCGCATGACAATTTCGCGGGACGGCTTTGAGTATTCGCCAGTGACCGCTCCATGATCCGGATGCGCAACTGGTCGATTGATGTTGGTGGCGTTGATGCGAGATTTTTATTCAGTCCTCGGCGTTAAGCGCGATGCGGGCGCAGACGAGATCAAGGCGGCTTGGCGCTCCAAGGCGAAAAGCGTGCATCCCGATCAGAATCGCGATGATCCGCTGGCCAACAACCGTTTTGCCGAAATCGGCCGTGCCTACGAAGTCCTGAAAGATCCAGCAAAACGCAACCGGTATGACCAGCAACGCGTGAAGGTCGAGGCGATGGAACGCGAGCAGACGATCATGCAGCAGCGCCAGTCGGCGCGCGAAGCTGCCGAAAAAGCAAAGCAGGCAAAGGCCAATGCCGAGCGCATCCTGGCCGAACTTGCCCAGGCCGAGGCCGCAAAGGCAAAGGCCGACACGGCGGCAGCGCAGGCGGCTCAGGCCGCCAAGGCCGCGCAGGCACAGGCCCAGAAAACCCAGGCACAGGCCCAGACGGCGCAAGCCCAGTCAGCTCAGACAAATGCGAAGGCCGAACAGACAGACGCGAGCCAGGGCCAAAGCACCCATCCGTCCCAGCAAACACAGTCAACGGCCGGTGCCGGCCAACAGGACAAGAAGGCCGGCAGCGCCAGCGCGCAATCCGGCAAGCCCGAGGGTCCGGAAGATCTGGTCAGCAGAATTTTCGGCGAGAGCCCCGAAGCTGCCGCTGTGGCTGAGAGCCTGAAGCGCGACGCCGAAGCCGCCGAACTCAACGAAGGCACGCCGCTTCGTGCGCCAAGTTCACCGCTGCTGGCGCCTATCGAACTGATCAGCTCGCTGGTGCGTCGCATCCGCGGCGTTCCGCCGCCACCGCCGGAAAAAGCACCGGATGTCTTTTCCGAAGCCGTTGTCGCGATCAGCGACCTGCTCGAACAGAAGTCCGTACCGATCACGCTCAATGACGGTCGTGAAGTGCGCGTACCCCTCGATGGCGTGACCGATGGCCATGTCGTTCGCCTGAAGGCGCAAGGGCTGAAATTCCAGGGCATGCAGCGCGGCGATGTCGCGGTCACCATCAAGGTGATGCGGTCCGAGAAATTCCTGGTCGACGCCTATGACATTCGCACCGTCCTGCCGATCACTCTGGAAAATGCCGTGCTCGGTTGCGATGTCGAAGTCGAGGGGCTGGAAGGCATGGTGAAGGTCACCGTTCCCGCCTGGTCGAACTCGGATCAGGTCATCCGCATCGATGCGCTCGGCCTGCCGGACGGCGCCGGCGGACGCGGTGCGCTGCTGGTCGAGCTTCGTGTCATGCTGTGGGAAAAGCCGGACGAGAAGGTCACCGACCTGATGCGGCTGATGCGTGAAGGGCTCTATCTCTAACGCCTCCGACCGCCTGTCGCCTGCGCCGGGATATGGTCTGCGATCGCTGCCCGGCCAGCCGGCGCGGCCCTGGACTGCGTCGATGATCAACGCCCTTTTTCATGAAATTCCACAGCCGAGAATCGTCCGGCCACGCGCGCGACGCACAGAAAAATCACCACGCCTATTCGCCATAAATCGAGCTTTCACGTTGTGTTATGGCGGTTTTTTGATGAACACACCCTTTGTTACGCTACCTAACAGTTGATGATCCGGTTCAATCTTGTACGCCGGAACGGCCTATGCCATAGGCAGTCCATCGAAAGTATCAGGGGATCACAACATGGCTCAAGGTTCCGGCCTTATGGCAGGCAAGCGCGGCGTCATCATGGGCGTTGCAAACAATCGCTCCATCGCATGGGGCATTGCCAAAGCCTGTCACGACCAGGGCGCTGAGATCGCCTTTACCTGGCAGGGCGATGCGCTGAAGAAGCGCGTCGAACCTCTGGCGCAAGAGCTCGACGCCTTCCTGGCCGGCGATTGCGACGTCACCAATCTCGACAGCATCGATGCCGTCTTCAACAATCTCGAAGCCAAGTGGGGCAAGATCGACTTCGTCGTGCACGCGATCGCGTTTTCCGACAAGGACGAGCTGACCGGCCGCTACATCGAGACGACCCGCGACAACTTCGCCAAGACGATGGACATTTCCGTCTATTCGTTCACGGCAGTCGCCGCCCGCGCCGAAAAGATCATGAACGACGGCGGATCGCTGCTGACACTGACCTATTACGGCGCCGAGAAGGTCATGCCGCATTACAACGTCATGGGCGTTGCCAAGGCGGCTCTCGAAGCTTCCGTGCGCTACCTCGCTGTCGACATGGGCGGCCGCGGCATTCGCGTCAACGCCATCTCGGCCGGTCCGATCAAGACGCTGGCCGCTTCGGGCATCGGCGATTTCCGCTATATCCTCAAGTGGAACGAGTATAACTCACCGCTGAAGCGCAATGTCACGACCGATGAAGTCGGCACCTCCGGCATGTATCTGCTGTCGGATCTGTCGACCGGCGTTTCCGGCGAAGTCCATCACGTCGACTGTGGTTACCACACGGTCGGCATGAAGGCCGTCGACGCGCCGGATATCTCGGTCGCCAAGGACTAAGTTCAGGGGTCTGTCGCCGTGCTCATCTACATGATCCGACACGGCCAGACCGACTGGAACGCCGAAGGCCGGATGCAGGGTCAAAAGGACATTGACCTCAATGCGACCGGCCGCGGCCAGGCGATGCGCAACGGCGAAATGCTGGCGCATGTGCTGGGCGACAGCGTCGCCCAGTTCGACTTCGTCGCCTCGCCGCTCAGGCGCACGCGCGAAACCATGGAGCGCCTTCGCGCCGAAATGGGTCTGGATCCCCTCGCCTATCGGCTCGACGAGCGACTGAAGGAACTGTCCTTCGGCGACTGGGAGGGCTTCACGCTGGCCGAGCTGGCAAAGGCCGCGCCAGAACGGGTCAAGGAACGCGCCCGGCGCAAATGGGGCTTCATTCCGCCCGGCCAGGATGCCGAAAGCTACGAGATCCTGTCCTGGCGCATCGGCGCCTGGCTGAACTCGGTGGAGCAGCCGACGGTCTGCGTCAGCCATGGCGGCGTCATTCGCAGCTGCTTCCGCCTGATCGGCGGCATGGACGAGGACGAAGCCTGCGAGATCAATATACCGCAGGATCGGATCCTCAAGATCGACCGCGATGCCGGCGTCATAGGCTGGATGTAAAACAACAGGATTGTTCAAATAGAAAACGGCGGAAACCGGTCCGGGGTCTACGCCGTCGCACCGTATTCAGCCGGTCTACTGGATGACTTCGAGATCGTCCACGACACGCTTGCCGTCGACTTCCGTGTAGAACACGATGACCTTCTGTCCGCTTTCCAGACCGTCGAAATTGAACTCCGCCGGCACGGTATAGGTCTTGCCGTCGTCGAGCACGAGACTCATGCTGTCGACGTTGACCGCCTCGATGGTTGCCTCGACGTCATCACTGCCGGCAAAGGCAGAGAGAGGAGACAAGAAGCTTGCCGTAGCAAGCAAGACAGAAATGACGATGCGCATGCGGACCACCCTCGACCAAACGACTAAAAATATATGTTTCAAAATAGCCTCCCGAATGTGGCAAAATTCGCCCGCAGATGTGACCTTTTCGCAAAGATTGTGGACCGTAACGAGGGCGGGGATCAACCCTCCCCACTTTGATATTCGCGGCTGATCGGCAATCTCGCACAAGATTTCCCGCCGAACGCTGAGAAAGTCAAAAATGGTCAAACGGAACCATGGGTTAGATGCGCTGCTGTTTTGTTCGGGCAAGGCTAAATTAACCCGCCGCCTATAGACTTCCCGTAACTTGGGGTGACAGGAATTTTACAGTTGCGTATCTTCGATGCAGGACAGCGCCAAGACGGCGAAGGGTGGAGCAAAGGCGTTCTATGGCTCGTCTTGGGTGGCGTGATCAGCACGGTGATCATCGGCGCCGGCGTGATGATCGACCGCAGTTCCGCACAATACGAACAGCAACGCGTCGAGCATGAAGTCGCTGATGCCCTTCGGCATGCACAGGTATCGATTCGCAACCGGCTCAATCTCGATGTCGCCAATGCCCTGGCGATCGCGGACGATATAGCCGACGATCCCATGCTGTCACCGACAGAGCTGAACCGCACGATCAACAAGATCGTCTCGCGCGACCCGCATATCACCACCGTCGCCTTCGTTCCGTTGAATGATATCCACAGGATGGCGTTCCAGCCGAAGCTGTCGCTTGCGCGCAATACCGTTGAACTGAGCATTCCGGTGCCGCCGCCGAGCTGGGAGGCGACCAAGGCGTGGAAACTGATGACCGTTTCATTGGACATCACCAAGATCTTCGACGCCGCCGGGCTTTCGGATCTCTCGGCTGCCGATGGCTCCGCCTCTCCCGCAGATCTCGATCACGGCCTTGACCGGCTGCATCTGGCGATCGCGACCGCCGGACCCGACGGAAGAATGCTGTTCGGCACGGCCAGCATCCACGACGAGCAACCGATCGCCCAGGAATTCAGCCATCACGATCTCTCCTTCGTGCTTTATGGCGCGCCTGCCGAGGGCTGGGATGCGGCCATGAGCCGTCTGATGCCTACCAGAATGATCGTGCTTTCCACCGTTGCCGCGATGATGGTGCCGGTGCTGCTCGCGCTGTTCCTGCTGCGCGAGCGCAATCGCAATATCAGCCAGCTGCAGGGTCGCGAGGAAAGACTGATCGACCTCTCGCACCGCTTCCAGCTGGCGATGGAAACGTCGAATATCGGCATCTGGGATATCGATGAAGAAACCCATGGATTACATTGGGACGAACGTTCCGCCGGTCTGCATGGCCTTCCCGTCAGCCAGACGGACAATGAGGATCGTCTGGCCGACTGGTACGCCACCATCCATCCCGACGATGTGCAGAAGGCCGAGCAACAGTTCTTCGACTGCGTGATCGCCTGCACGGAAACGGTCTGGGATGTCACCTACCGTATCGAGCTGTCCGACGGGACCTGCCGCTACCTGCGCTCGGCCGGAGCCAGCTCCATCAATGAACGCGGCAAACGGCGCCTGACGGGCATCGTCTGCGACGTGACAACCGATACCCTGGTGACCCAGTCTCTGAGCCAGGCCAAGGAAACCAGCGACATCAAGAATGCCGAGCTTGAACTGGCGCTCGATGAGTTGTCCAGCCGCGAGCATCAGCTGGCGGAACTGTCGCACAGGCTCGACCTGGCGCTGGCATCCTATAACTGTGGGATCTGGGAAGGCGACCCGGTCAGCCGCACCGCCGTCTGGGACGAGCGCATGCACCAGCTTTACGGCCTGCCCTACAGCGAACAGCCGGTGACGGAACATCAATGGATGGCCTGCCTGCATCCTGACGAGCGTGGCGACATCCTGATCACCACCAAACGGGCAACGACCAACGAACAGACACTCAACACCATTCAGCGGGTCATCCTGCCGAACAACGAAGTCCGCTACATTCGCTCGGTCGGGCAGGCGCATTTCGGCCGGGACGGGAAGAAGAAGCTGATCGGCATCGCTTTCGACGTGACAGCGGATTCGCTTCTGGCCGAGCAGTTGCGCTCGGCGAAGGCAGAAGCGGACATGCGCAATATCGAACTGGAGCTGGCCAAGAACCGTATCGAGTTCAATGCATTGCATGACCCGCTGACGTCGCTTGCCAACCGGCGCAAGCTCGATCTGGAACTGGACACGCTGACACGCAAGGGCGAGAGCCAGCGGCACAAGTTTGCCATCCTGCATCTCGATCTCGATCGCTTCAAGGAGATCAATGACACGCTTGGTCATGCGGCGGGCGACGCCATGCTCGTGCATGCATCGCGCGTGCTGATGCGGCATGTGCCACGCGGCGATCTGGTCGCGCGTATCGGCGGCGACGAATTCGTCATCCTAGCGCGGCGGGCGACGACGATGGACGAGCTGACAGACCTGGCGAACCGGATCATCACGGAGATGCGCCATCCGATCGACTTCGAAGGCTTCGACTGCCGTTGCGGCGTTTCGATCGGCATTGCCCAGTCCGTCGGCATGGCCCCCGATGCGCGCAAGGTCCTGATCAACGCGGATATCGCGCTCTACCAGGCCAAGGAAAAGGGTCGCAACTGCTACGAATTCTTCACGCCGGACCTGCAGGCGAACATCATCGCCAAGAAGCGCATGGCCGACGACATGCTGACCGGGCTTGAGCGCGACGAATTCATCGTGTGGTACCAGCCACAGTTCGAAACCAACAGCATGCAGCTTTGCGGCGCCGAGGCTCTGGTGCGCTGGCGCCATCCCGATCGCGGCGTACTGGCGTCCGGCGCCTTCCTCAAGGTTGCCGAAGACCTGAACGTCATGGCCCGCATCGACCAGCTGGTGCTGCAGACGGCGCTCAAGGACCAGATGCGCTGGACGGCGCTTGGCGTGCAGGTGCCACGCATATCGGTGAACGTCTCGTCCAAGCGACTCCATGACGAAAACCTGATCGAACAGCTGGAAGGCCTGAATGTGCCGCAGGGGTCGATCTGTTTCGAACTGGTGGAATCCATCTTCCTCGACGAAAGTGACACGATCGCGACCAGCAATATCGACCGGATCAAGGCGCTGGGCATCGATATCGAGATCGATGATTTCGGTACCGGTCATACCTCGATCGTCAGCCTTCTGAAGCTAAAGCCGAAGCGGCTGAAGATCGACCGGCAGCTAGTCATGCCGATCACCACCCAGCCGCAGGAACGCAGCCTGGTGCGCTCGATCGTCGAGATCGCCGGATCGCTCGGCATCGAGACGGTGGCGGAAGGGGTGGAAACCCACGAACATGCCGCACTGCTGCGCCAGCTCGGCTGCGACTATCTGCAGGGCTATGCCTTTGCCAAGCCGCTGTCCTTCGAGGATTTCAGCCGTTTCGTCACCCGCCTGCCGCAGAGACAGGCGTCCTGACGGCAGTTGCCGTGTCCGAAGCCGCCCGGACACGCGTTTGCCCGCCGAGTGCCCGGCGGATTGCCTGGGCAATTGGATTGCGCCTGTTTGGGCGAAACAAAGAAACATCCGCCTGCTTTTTGGGTCACAACAGGTCGAAAAGCGCTTCACACCCTTCCTGCATTTGCTCTATGAGTGACGCCATCCAAGGCCCCAGTCGGCGAGCATGCCTCGCCGGCCAGAATGGAGCGGTTCGTCACCCATGTCGCATAACACCTTCGGTCATCTCTTCCGCGTTACCACCTGGGGCGAAAGCCACGGACCAGCGCTTGGCGCCGTTGTCGACGGCTGCCCGCCCGGCGTCCGTTTCCGCCAGGAAGACTTGCAGGTCTTCATGGACAAGCGCAAACCCGGCCAGTCGCGGTTCGTCACCCAGCGGCGCGAGGACGATATCGTCAAGGTTCTGTCGGGCGTGATGCCACAGGAAGACGGGTCGATGATCACCACCGGCACGCCGGTGTCGCTCTATATCGAGAACACAGACCAGCGCTCGAAGGACTATGGCGACATCGCCAAGCGTTACCGTCCGGGCCATGCCGACTTCACCTATGACCTGAAATACGGTATCCGCGACTATCGCGGCGGAGGACGCTCGTCGGCCCGCGAGACGGCGGCGCGCGTCGCGGCCGGCGCGCTGGCGCGGCTTGCCATGCCCGGTGTTACCATTCGCGGCGCGCTCACCCAGATCGGCACCCACAAGATCAACCGCGACAACTGGGATTGGGCGCAAGTCGATCAGAACCCGTTCTTCTGCCCGGATGCCTCGATGGTTCCGGTCTTCGAAGACTATCTCGACGGCATCCGCAAGGCTGGCTCCTCCGTCGGCGCGGTCATCGAAGTAGTCGCAGAGGGCGTTCCGGCCGGCATCGGCGCGCCGATCTATGGCAAGATCGACCAGGATATCGCGGCCAACCTGATGTCGATCAACGCCGTCAAGGGCGTGGAGATCGGCAATGGCTTCGGGGCGGCTGAAATCACCGGCGAGGAAAATGCCGACGAGATGCGGATCGGGCCGGACGGCAAGCCGGTCTTCCTGTCCAACCATGCCGGCGGCGTGCTGGGGGGGATCGCCACCGGCGAGCCGCTGGTCGCGCGCTTCGCCATCAAGCCGACCTCGTCGATCCTGACGGAACGCCGCTCGATCGATTCCGACGGCAACGAAGTGGATGTGCGCACCAAGGGTCGCCACGACCCCTGCGTCGGAATTCGCGCCGTGCCTGTCGGCGAGGCGATGCTCGCCTGCACCATTCTCGACCATATTCTGAGGGATCGCGGCCAGACCGGCCGCCTGAAGTGAGGTTCTCCCATGAGCTATGACCAGAAGCGCGTCGTCGACGCGATCCGTGCCTTCGAAGCCGGCGAGATCGTCGTCGTCATGGACGATGACGGCCGCGAGAACGAGGGCGACCTGATCGTCGCGGCTGTGCATTGCACGCCAGAAAAGATGGCCTTCATCGTGCGCCATACATCGGGCATCGTCTGTGCGCCGATGCCGAAGGAAGAGGCCAAGCGGCTGAACCTTTCAGCCATGGTCGCCGACAATGACAGCGCCCATACCACCGCGTTTACCGTTTCGGTGGACTTCAAGCACGGCACATCGACCGGTATTTCAGCCGACGATCGTACCCTCACCGTGCGCAACCTCGCCAATCCCAATGTCGGCGCCACCGATTTCGTCCGGCCCGGCCATATCTTCCCGCTGGTTGCGCGCGAAGGCGGCGTTCTGATGCGGTCGGGCCATACGGAGGCTGCGGTCGATCTGTGCAAGCTGGCGAACCTGCCGCTGATCGGGGTGATTTCCGAACTGGTCAATGACAACGGTACGGTGATGCGCGGCCCGCAGGTTGCGTCCTTTGCCGAAGAACATGGCCTGAAGCAGGTGTCGGTCGCCGACCTGATCGCCTATCGCCAGCGTAAGGAAACGCTGATCCAGCTGCATTCGAGCTTCGATATCCAGACACCCTATGGCACGGCCAAGGGCCACAGCTACTCGCTGCCCTGGGATCCGATGCAGCATCTGGCCGTGGTGTTCGGCGACATCCGCGATGGCGAGGACATTCCGGTGCGCCTGCATCTCGAGCATGTCGGCGCCGACGTCTTCGGCAACAACCGGCAGATTGACGGCGTCATGAAGAAGATCGCCGAGAAGGGTCGCGGCGTCATTGTCTACCTGCGCGAAGGCTCTGTCGGCGTCGGTGTCTCGACCACCGCGCGCACCGGCAAGCTCGACCGGGAAGCCCATAGCGAAGCCCAGGTCCGCGAGAGCGAATGGCTGGAGATCGGGCTTGGGGCGCAGATCCTGAAGGATCTCGGCGTCACCTCGATCCGGCTGATGTCGTCGCGCGAGCGTCACTATGTCGGCCTCGAAGGCTTCGGCATCAAGATCTCGGCGACCGAGATCGTCTGAGGAATACCGGGTGCCCTTGGCATCCGGGCGTCCTTGGCATCCAGGGTAGCCATCGCGGGCAATGCCGCAAGGCGTCACACCACCCCGGACCTTCGGCCCGACCCTCCCCCTCAAGGGGAGGGTGGTGGAACCGCCATCCGGTCGGAGCGATCGGCGGGCGCGACCTCCCCCTTGAGGGGGGAGGTCGACGCGAAGCGGCGGGTGGGGGTGATCCCCCCTGTGCGATCTCGAATTCTTGGGCATTGCGGCGGGCGCCCCACGCCCGTGTCTTGCAGACCCCTGGCCTGTTCTTCTCTGCAGCAAGGCGTCAACCGCCTGATCTCTGGGAGGGGCCTTCGGTCCGGCCCTCCCCGTCAAGGGGAGGGTGGAGATGTGATCGGGCCTTCCGTGGTCGGCGCCGGGTTGCCGGACCAGACCAGCCGGTAGACATCGCCCTGCCGGACCGACTGCACGGCTGCGGGGCGCAGCACGGCGAAACAGGTGCCGCCCGGGTGCCTGACGGAAGGATAGACGATGCCGTTTGTCCCTGCCCTGCGGGCTGCTTCGGCCAGCGCATTGCCGCGTGGATAGCCATGCGTCTTGTCGGGGTCGAGTGCACCATGTTGCGGCTGTGGGCGCAGATCGACGAAATCGCCCGACAGGCTGCAGAACATCTCGGCATAGTCCACCACGGCGTTGAAATCGCCGGCCCTGGCGAGGAACTCCGTCATGTGGAAGGCGATTTCTGCGAGGCAGGTTTCGACGGCCAGCGCGGAATACCAGGCGCCGCGGTCGGCACCGTTGAAGCGGTTGGGCTCGCGCGGCTTGGCATAGGCAAAGCAGGCATTGATGAAATGCGCATGCGGCACGTCATAGACCAGTTCATTGGCGGCGAGCCCGGAAATGCCGCGCGTTTCGGCCACGATCCTGTTGCTGGTCGCCGCCTCGATCTCGGCCAGTTCGGCCAGTTCATCGGCAGTATCCACCAGCGACGCGAGCACGGCCTGGCGCAGGCGCGCGGTCGAGACGAGCCGCACGGTCCTTGGATAGGCGATCGTGACGATCGGTGCGCCATCGACCTGCAATCAGAGCCCTCCGCGCACGGCGTCGACGTAGCGGCGGACCTCGAGCATATGGGGTATGCCGCCCTCGATCATGGCAGCGAGCGGTGTCCGGCGATCAAACAGCGGTCCGGAATTTTCCAGCGACAGCCAGCGATCGGCCATGCTGTCGGCAAACAGCAGGTGTAACCCCTTGTAGATGCCGGTCAGGGCGGAGATGCGCGTCATCTGGTCTTGGCTCAGTGTCTTGACCACCGTTTCCGGCTTCAACCTTTCCCAGGTACTGACGGAAACGCCGAGAAGGGCAGCCGCCTGCTGGCTGGTCAGGTCCCATTGGGCGACGATGCGGCGATAGGCCTTCAAGGCCGTCTTCGACAGCCGCTCGCGATCAGCCTCGGCGGCAAAACCCTGCGGCCTTGCGGCTGTCTGTGCCTGCGTGCGGTCGAGCATTTCCAGCATGGACCATCCTCCATCAAATGATAGGTAGTATATACGTCATTTGATGGAATTTACAAGGATTCCGGCGCACCGATCTTCATCGCCATGCCGAGCGAGCGCGGCGCGGTCTCGACAAAGCCGAACTGCTGGTAAAGCCTGTTGGCCGGCACGTCGGCGATCAGGCTGACATAGGCGGTGGCTGGCAAATGCGCCTGCATGTAGTCGGCAAGGGCCGACATGATGCGCTTGCCCAGCCCCCTGCCCTGATGCTCGGGCAGGACAGCTATATCGGTCACCTGATAGAAGCAGCCGCCATCGCCGATGATGCGGCCCATGCCGACGATCTCTGCGCCCTGCATCAGCGAGACGCCGAAGATCGAGCCCGCCAATCCACGGGTTGCGGCTTCCTCGGAAAACGGGCTGAGGCCTGCCTGCTGGCGCAGTCGGAGATAGTCTTTGACGGCAGGCGTGACAGGTTCGATGCGATAGGCGTCAGAGGTGGCGGACATTGCGGCAAATTTTCCTGCTTGCGATGGGGATCAATTGGTAGGCACCGGGTGATCGAAAGAGCCTGCGCTAGCCGAGCCAGCCGTTGCGCAAGATGACCTGCTCGACGCCGGCGAAACGGGCGAGACGGCCCAGTTCCGCCTGCAGTCTTTCCAGGCGTCCGGCAGAGGGGCGCACGCCCGGTTCCAGCCACAGGCGCTTGACGTCGAGCGCGCCCGCCTTGCGGTCGGCCTTCATGTCGATACGGCCGATCAGGCGGTCGCCTTCGAGCAGCGGGAAGACATAATAGCCGTATTGGCGCTTCGCTTCGGGCACGAAGACCTCGATGCGGTAGAAGAAACCGAACAGGCGTTCGGTGCGGTTGCGGTCGCGGATCAGCGGATCGAAGGGCGAGAGCACGCGGATGCGGGCCGGCGGCTCGGGCGCATCCAGCAGGGCAGGCAGGCTGGCGGCGAAGGCGAAAGACGGGCGCGGCTTGCCATCGACCGTCCCGATCAGCACCTCCTCCAGTTCCTCGCGATGTGCGGTCACCCAGGCCTTCGCCTCGTCGGGCGTGACGATATCGAAAAAGGCGGCGATCTCCCCGGAGGTGGCAAAGCCCAGGCGCGTGAGTGCGGCCCGGCAGGCCCAGTCGACGAAACTGTCGTGATCGACTTCGCCGGCATGGTGTTCGCCCGGGATGACGCGCTCGGACAGGTCGTAGACTTTCTGGAAATTCTCCCGCCTTGCGATCGACAGCTTGCCGGTGTGCCAGAGGAATTCCAGCGCCGTCTTGTTGGGATGCCAGTTCCACCAGCCGCCGGATTTATGGTCCTCGGCCTTGACGTCGCGCGACAGGATCGGCCCGCCAGACCGGATCCGCTCATAGGTCTCCACGAAAGCCTGGTCGAAACCCTCGCCCTGCCATTTGCGCCAGTTTTCGAGGATCTTCGCCTCACGGCGCCGAAAACGATGTTTCCAATAGGGGAAGAAGGCGGACGGGATGATCGAGGCATCATGCGTCCAGTGTTCGAAGAGGGAGCGGTCCTTTTCAAGCAGATGCAACAGATCCTCGCGCCGGTAGGTCTGGCTGCGGGAAAACAGGATCTGGTGATGGGCGCGCTCGACAACCTGGATGCTGTCGACCTGAACGAAACCGAGGTCATGGATCAATCCATAGAGACCGTCGCGACCGAGCGCCTTGTGCGGCGGGCGCGACAGCCCCTGTCGCTCGAGGAAGATACGTCGCGCGTGCGGATTTGAGATCGGAATCGCCATGAGATGAGGCTAGCGGATGTTCGTGGTTTGTTCAATGCGTGTTTGGCGAAGATTCTCCGATGAGCTTGCCGGCAGACATAACTTCCGCTGCCCTCTCATCCGCCTGCCGGCAACTTCTCCCCGTCTTGACGGGGAGAAGGAGTCCGCCGTAGCCGCTCCATCCCCTCTTCCGCCTGCGGGAAGATGGCCAGGGTGAGGGGCAAACGTTCAATGCCTCGGGCAATACCTCGGGTGGACAGGCTAGCACTTACGCCCCGCCCCGATTATAGAGACGGCTTGGATCAGAGAGCTTGGACAGGGTGTTTGGACGCGTGCAGATCATCTTCGACCAGACCCAACTCCGCTACGGCGAACATTCAGCGCTTGCGCCGCTTACGCTTTCGCTGTCGGAACCGCGGATCGGCGTGATCGGCCTCAACGGCTCGGGCAAAACCAGTTTCGCCCGGTTGATCAACGGTCTTGCCAAGCCGACATCCGGGACCGTCACTCTGGACGGGCTGGATACGGTGAAGGACGAGAGGGCGGTCATGGCGAAGGCCGGCTTCATCTTCCAGAACCCGGCCAACCAGATCATCCTGCCGATCATCCGCGACGACATCGCCATGGGGCCGAAAAGCCGGGGGCTGAAAGGACCAGCGCTTGAGGCCGCGGTCGACAGCGTGCTGGACCGTTTCGGAATTGCCCATCTTGCGGACCGCCGGCCACATGAACTGTCGGGCGGCGAATTGCAACTGGCAGCGCTGGCCGCGGTGGTGGTCACCGAACCGGGAGTGATCCTGTTCGACGAGCCGACCAACCAGCTCGACCTGAAGAACCGGGCGATGGTCAAGGCGGCAATCGAGGGGCTTGCCCAGCATGCGATCGTCATCACCCATGACCTCGACCTGATTCGCGATTATCCGCGTGTGCTGGTTTTCCACGAAGGGGCGCTCGCCTTTGATGGCGCAGGGACCGAGGCCGTTACCCACTACGTGGAGATTGTCGGCGCATGAGGAGCCTCTATCACGACGGCCGCACAGTGATGCACCGCCTGCCCGCAGGCGCCAAGCTCGCTGGCCTGATGGTCGTCGCTGTGCTGCTGTTCCTGACGCGCTCGATCCCGCTGCTGGCGTTTGCCATGCTGGCGACCGGCACGATCTATCTGGGCCTCGGCCAGCCGCTGCGGGTGGCGATCCGCCCGCTGGTCCCGATCCTTGCCACCATTCTCGCCGTGGTCGGCCTGCATCTTCTGTTCAACGGCGTCGAGGAGGCGAGCGTGACCGGCCTTCGCCTGACGGCGCTGATGCTGTTGGCCGCAAGCGTCACGGCGACGACGAGCATTTCGGACTTCATCGCGGTGATCAGCCAGGCGGCGATGCCGCTGGAGCGGCTGGGGCTGCTGAAGGCCGCCGATATCGGCCTTGCGGTCGGGCTGGTCGTGCGCTTTGTCCCGGAAATCATCACGCGCTATGATGCGATCCGCGAGGCACACCGCGCCCGTGGGTTGACGCCGAAGGCCGGCACGGTCATCGCGCCGCTGATCATCGCGACGCTGAAGGATGCGGACAGCATCGCCGCCGCCATTGACGCGCGCGGCATTCGCGGGCAGTGAAGCTGGATCATGTTTATCAGGGGGATCTCATGAAGACACGCGACCTCGTCCTTATCGCACTGTTTGCCGCCATCATCGTGGCACTTGGTGCCGTGCCGCCGATCACGCTCGGTTTCATTCCGGTGCCGATCACCGCCCAGTCGCTCGGCGTCATGCTGGCCGGCGTGGTTCTCGGCGCCAAACGCGGTGTTCTTGCGGTGGCACTGGTCATCCTGCTTGTGGCGATCGGCCTGCCAGTGCTGTCGGGCGGACGCGGTGGTCTCGGTGTCTTCGCCGGCCCGACCGTCGGCTTCCTGCTCGGCTGGCTGCCGGCCGCCTATGTTACCGGCCGGATCGCCGAGGGCTTTGCCGGTTACACCTTCGCGGCGACCAAGCAGACACTCGGCTTCATCGCCGCTGCCGCCATCGGTGGAGTTCTGGTCCTCTATCTGTTCGGCATCGGCTATCTCGCCTTCGGCGCCGGCCTCGGACTGGAAAAGGCCTTTTACGGCTCGATGGCCTTCATCCCGGGCGACCTGATCAAGGCCGTCGTCGCAGGTCTTGCCGGACGTGCCGTGATGGTCGGCTACCCGATCCTGCACCGGAGCGCGTGAGCAGACTGGTCAGAATGCCAACCCAACTGCATTGGCAAAGATCGAGCTCGGGTGTTGAGTGACCGGCTGGACATAAGCGAGCCTCTGGTCCGCGCGCTGATCGCGGACCAGTTTCCACAATGGGCGGCACTGCCGGTTCGAAAGGTGGTGCCCGGCGGCTGGGACAACCAGACCTTCCGGCTCGGCGAAACGATGTCGGTGCGGTTGCCCAGCGCTGGGAGCTATGCGGCGCAGGTGGCGAAGGAACAACAAATCCTTCCTGTGCTGGCGCCGCAACTGTCCCTTCCGATCCCGACCGCGCTCGCAAAGGGACAAGCGTCGTCACACTATCCCTTTGCTTTCGGCATTTATGGCTGGATCACGGGCGAACCGGCCATGGCAGCACAGATCGCGGACATGACCGGATTTGCCGACCGGCTTGCAGGTTTCATCCAATCCCTGCATCGGGCCGAGACCGCCGGCGGCCCGCCGGCCGGTCCGCACAATTTCCACCGCGGCGGCGACCTGGGCATCTACAGCGCTGAGACTGTCGCGGCGATCGCCGAACTTGCGGACGAGATCGATGGCAACGTCGCGACCGCGATCTGGAATGAGGCACTTTCCAGCCATTGGGTGCGGCCACCGGTCTGGGTTCACGGCGACATCGCGCCGGGCAATCTGCTGGTGGCAGACGGGCAGCTTGTCGCCGTGATCGACTTCGGTACGGCCGCCATCGGCGATCCCGCCTGCGATCTGGTCATTGCCTGGAATTTCCTCCACGGCGAGGCGAGAGCGCGATTTCGCACCGCCTTGCCACTGGATGACACGACATGGCAGCGTGCAAGAGGCTGGGCGCTGTGGAAGGCACTGATTACAACGGTTGACATGCGCCGCAGCGGAGCACCTGCGCTGGACGGGCAGCGTCGAATTCTTGCCGTCATCCTGAGTGAGAAGCTCTGAAATTTACCTCAGATACCGATACAGCCAGTCGCGCGTGTCTTCGGGAAGCGCCACCGGTTCCGTGGTATCGGGATCACGCGCCGTCCAGATCACGTCGACCTCGGCTGACGTCTGGCCATCCTTGTCGAACAGGACCTCGAAGCCGAGCGACTTGCCGCCGATCTTGTCGATCTTGACGGTGAGCGTGACCTTGTCTTCGAAGCGCAGCGGAAAGAAAATCCGCAGTTCGAGCTTGGACACGGCATACGTGGGCTCGTCTTCGAGCGGCGGGCGATAGCGCCAGAAATGCGTGAGAGCGGCCTCCGCATGGGTGACATAGGCAGCCGCCTGCATCTCGCCGGACATGCCAATGTCGCGATAGGGAATGGTGAGTTGGCTCACCTCGACCCGTTCGATCTCATTCATGAATAAGGCCTGTCTTTCCATGGCTTTGGCACATTTAACGGCATTGGCTAAAAGATAACAAGCTCAGCGGCAAACCATCGCGAAACAGGGTAAACCTCGGACCGCCGGTCGAATACGGTAAAAACGCCGTCTAGCGGTGGAAGATGGGCTACGGGCGCGTTATGTACAGCCTCGACCGAGGAAGGATGCCATGACCACACATCTCTATGAGAACCCGCTGTTTCTCGAGCACAATACGCCGCCCGGCCATCCGGAACGGGCCGACCGGCTGCGCTCGCTGAACATCGCGCTGGAGCATCCGAACTTTGAACGGCTGGTGCGGATCGAGGCGACACAGGCCAACGAGGACGCGGTAACACTGGCGCATCCGGAAGAGCACCTGTTTGCGGTGATGCGCCAGATCCCGGAGGAAGACGGCGAGATCAACCAGATCGAGGCCGACACCTATGCCTCGCCGAAAAGCCTGCAGGTGGCGCTGACCGCGATCGGCGGCGCGCTTTCAGCCGTCGACGACGTGATGACCGGCAAGGCCGACAACGCCTTTGTCGCCGGACGGCCGCCGGGCCACCACGCCGAAAAGAGCAAGGCGATGGGCTTCTGCCTGTTCAACACGGTGGCGATCGCCGCGCGTCATGCACAGACAGTCTATGGCGTCGAGCGTGTCGCGATCGTCGACTGGGACGTGCATCACGGCAACGGAACTCAGGACATTTTCTGGGATGATCCGTCCGTGCTGTTCTGCTCGACGCATCAGATGCCGCTTTATCCCGGTACCGGCGCCAAGGACGAGACGGGCACTAAGAACAATATCGTCAACGCGCCGCTTTCGCCCAATGTCGGCTCCGACCACTTTCGCGAAGCGTTCAAATCGCGCGTGCTGACGGCACTGCATGACTTTTCACCCGACCTGATCCTGATCTCGGCCGGCTTCGACGCGCATCACCGCGATCCCTTAGCGCAGATCAATCTGGTCGGTGAGGATTTCGACTGGGCGACCGGGCGGCTCCTGGAAGTGGCCGATCGCTTTGCCAAGAACCGGGTCGTCAGCCTGCTTGAAGGCGGCTATGATCTGGAAGGACTGGCCGAATCGGCCGGCCTGCATATCGCTAGACTGATGAAGGGTTGAGTATGTCCGACACCGCTGCCCCCGCCGACCTGACCGGCTATTCCTTCGAAAAGGCCGTGGCCGAGCTCGAAAGCATCGTGGCGCGGCTGGAACGCGGCGATGTGGCGCTGGACGAATCCATCGCCATCTACGAGCGTGGCGAACTTCTGAAGAAACATTGCGAGACGCTTCTGTCGGCCGCCGAAAACCGTATCGAGAAGATCCGCCTCGACCGCGCCGGCAAGCCGGCCGGCGTGGAGCCGCTCGACGGGCAGTGAGCTGACGGTCGTCGCTCAGCCCGGACCTCGACCGGAACGGGAAATTCCCGTATATTGCCCCTATGGACAAGGACCTTGGATTGCCAAGCTGAGGGAGCATCGCGACGAGTTGTCGGCGGTGGGCGCCGAGCATGTGTCCGTTTTCGGTTCCGTTGCGCGCGGCGAAGCAACAGCAGAATCGGATCTCGACATTCTGGTCAAGCTTTCTCGACCAGTGACCGAATCCGGTCTCGGATATTTCAGTGCGCTTGCGATCCTTCAGCAAAAGATAACTGCCATCACAGGTTTTCAAAATGTCGATGTGATCGCCGAACCGATCGAAAAGGAGAATGTTCGGCGTTCCGTGGAACGGGATCGCGCCATTGCCTACTAAGCGCCCGTTGACCCGTATGCGCGATATCGTCGAAAACGGCCGAGCGATCGCCTTATTTAGCCAAGCGCAATCACTGTGCGAATCTCATCGTATCCCGCAGTCAGCGCTAACCCGTCACGATTGATAAGACCGGCCGCGGTCAGAATCTCGACGTCCTCATGCACCCGGCGGTAATCGCGCTTGAGGCTACGGGCCAAGGCCGCAACGCTATCCTGGGGATGACGGTGAAGATACCGCAACAACTCAAGGCGCTTGCCCGTCATGGTACGGGCAAAGGCCTCCCAATCGACAAAGGTGAGGTGCTCTTCCGAAACCGGATCTCCCGCCTCGGCGCGGTGCCATGCGTCGATAAAACGACTAGCAGCTTGGTCGAAGGAGCCGCCGACGTGGACTTTGATATCCTTGCTCATATTGTTTCACCTCTGGCCAATTCGACATCGCTTCTGAAGTCTGTGAGCAATCGCTCCACGGAGACAAATCGGTATGCCTCCTCACGTGGTCCATAATGTCTATGGTCACCTTTGCCGCGCTCGTTATCGTACAAGACGATGCGCTCGCCGGGCCGACCATAGAACAGCGAGTATTTCAGGAAATGCCGCGACGGTGGGACAGGCATGGGAACCCGCCAGACGGTCATCTCGAGAATGGCCCCATCGCTATAGATGATACGTTCACGAAAGAGCAGCTCGGCCTTCATATCGTCACTATGACATTCAACGCCATAAGCGTCAATCAATCGTATACCCCACAAGTTCCCCCAATATCGAACGCTGCGTCACGTCACAGAGGGCCATGGAGACTGTGCGTGGCGGCAATCCCGGATTACAGTGGCGGCACGATAAACCGGAGACTTGCGCCCATGTCCTTCTTTCCCGGCAATGACCCCGTTCCCGGCGATGCGTTCGCCTGCGATGCCATCGAACATCTGATCATCCCGCGCTCCAGCGATATCGGCAATTTTTCCGTGCGCCGGGCGCTGCCTTCGGCGAAGCGGCGGCTGGTCGGGCCGTTCATCTTCTTCGACCGCATGGGACCGGCCGTGCTGAAGGCGGGCGATGCGATGGATGTCAGGCCGCACCCCCATATCGGGCTCTCGACTGTCACCTATCTGTTCGACGGCGAGATCAAGCATCGCGACAGCCTGGGCACCGAGCTGGTGATTGCGCCCGGCGACATCAACCTGATGACCGCCGGGCGCGGCATCGTGCATTCGGAGCGCAC
>NZ_AHZC01000383.1 GCF_000247475.1 Rhizobium sp. PDO1-076
TCCTACATAAATGTGCGGCATAATATACATTATGGAACTTAGTCACGTTTGTCCGCTCCGACAATCTCTGCCGGTGCTACCTTGAAAGCCGGTTGTCGTCAGCAATGAGTGTCAGTCGGGATGGTGGCGTTGATCCCCATTTCCAGAGCACCAGATTGAGATCGTCCTCGACGGCGCCGGCGGCAGCGCTTCTGACAAGAAGCGCACAGTAGCCCGCTGCAATCAATTCACGGGAAAATGCCTGGGTCCGCGCCTCGCCTTCGGTTTTCATCTGATCGCGCCAGGTGTTGGCCGAGAGCATGGAATGGTCCATGCCGCGTGCTTGAAGCGCCGCCGTGTCACGCGTGTCAAAGATGCGCTCGATGTTCGCATCGTAGCACACCAGCGTGGTCGGCTGCAGGCTGCCGATTTGGTTGACTTCACGCAATGCGGTGATCATCGAGAGCGATGCATAAAGTGCTGGCGTTCCCTTCAGATTGAAGCGCCCGCCGTAGAGTTGGGCACCACGACCTGACAGAGGCTCGCGTGCAAAGACCGGATTGAGCGCCCGATAGACTGGACCGGCGTAACGCATCCGGGATCAGAAAAGGGATCACAGAACCGCGATCAACGTCGTGCAGGTTATAAGCCGTCCGCTTGGGGAAGCGGACGGCTTGCAGGTTGGTACGTTTGGGATCGAGGATCCCATGTCCAGACCTGCTTCCGGCCAGGGCGGTGGCCGGAATGTCGACTACGAGGCCATGGCGCGGAAGGCGGACGACTGACCGTCCAGCCAGGTTTCGAAGGATTGCGGCTCGACACCGGTCAGGGTTTTGAAATCGGTCGTGATCCGGGAGAGCCCGCCGACGCCGACCATGGTGTCGATCGAGGCAAAGACGCGGGCGAGCGGTTCTGGCAGACCGGCGCCGATCATGCCCTGGACAAGGCCCTCGAGCGGAACGTCGATCACGGTTACGTCGCGACCGCTGACCTTGGCGAGCAGTTGGGCCATGTCCTTGTGGCTGTAGGATTTCGATCCGGTCAGTGTGTAGGTCTTCTTGCCATCTTCCTTGGCGATCAGGGCGGCGGCGGCGGCGCGAGCCAGGTCGTCGCGCGCAATATGGGCAATGCGCCCCTGCCCGGCGGCCGAATACCAGTGGCCGGACGACAGAACGGAACCGGCGCTCATGAACAGGTTCTCAAAATACCAGTTGTTGCGCAGGACAGTCCAGGCCGGCAGCCCACTCGCCTTGAGAGCCGCTTCCGTACCTTCATGATCTGGCGCAAACAGCAGCGGCGAATTTTCCGGTTCCGGCATGGATGTGTAGAGCACATGCCGCACACCCGCCTGCTCCGCAGCCTTGATCGCTGCACGGTGCTGGGTCAGGCGATGGCCGGGACGGTCGAGCGAATCGGTGCTGATGATGAGCACGCGCTCAACGCCGACAAACGCCGTTTCCATCGATGCGGCATCGTCGAAATTCACAGCCCGGACATTCACGCCCTTAGCCGCCCAGTCGGCAAGCGCATCCGGCTTGCGGCTTGCGGCAATGATATCGGCGGGTGCCACTTCATAAGTTTCGACGAGATGGCGCAGAACTGCCTGGCCGAATTGGCCCGTGGCGCCGGTGACGAGATATTTTGCGGTCATGTGTTGTCCACTTTCAGATGACGACCAACCGCTATGCGCTCTGTAAATGACGGCTGGTCTGGAAAACAGAGTAGGTGTAGATTGCAGATCATGGAGCTGCGGTAAAGTAGGCAGTTTTTTAGAACCAGGTTTTGGAAAGGATACCGGATGACGCTGCAGGAGCGGATCGACAAGCAGAAAAGTCAGCTGGTGGCTGACGCCGGGATGAAGGCAGATCCAGGCGGTCGCGGCGAACTTTCGTCTGAAAAATGCCCCGTGCGGGATGTCTTTTCTCATATCGGCGACAAATGGAGTACGCTCATTCTCGGGACGCTTGGCCAACGCACGCATCGCTTCGGCGAATTGCGGCGCGCGATTCCGGACATCTCCCAGGCCATGCTGACCAGCACATTGCGCACCCTGCAGCGCGACGGATTGATCAGCCGGCATGTCTTTCCGACCCAGCCGCCGAGTGTCGAGTATCGGTTGACCGATCTTGGCCAATCACTGCTCGTGCCGGTTTCCGCGCTGGTCGCCTGGGCGGCTGGTCATCATGGCCAGATCCGCCAGGCGCGTGATGTGTTTGATATCGACAACCCGCCCAGGAAAAAGCGCTGAGCGATTGCGCCAGTGATTTTGAGGCCTGTGAACTCACGTTTGCGACGATACGGCCAAGTCTGGTCGGTCGTGACTGCCGTTGGTCGAGAGCGGCGGGCTTGATCAGCAGGATTTCATAAACCATTTGTGGCAGGGCTTTCGTCATGATCACGGTGTAAAACGACCTCCAAGGTTTTGGGGGTTTTTATGTTCAAACGTCTTGTGGGTGATCGTTCCGGTAATTTCGGGATGATGACCGCTCTGCTATTGGTGCCGGTCATTGGAACGGCAGGTCTTGCACTGGATATCAGCGATGCCCTGCTGGTCAAAACGACGCTTCAGGGCGCCGCGGATGCTGCAGCGATTGCGGCCGTGGCTGAGAGTTCTGCCGGCGTGACCGAGGCGATGCACATGAGTTCGGACGGGCCGCTGACCGCCGCGGTTGCCGATGCAAAGAAGATCTTTATCGCACAGACCGGCAGTGCCGAAGGATATGAGCTGATCAGCACTGATGTGAGTGTGGTCAAGCACGGGAGCGAGCTGAAGGCGGTGTTCAGTTATAAGGCGAAGGTGCCGACCACCCTCGCCCGGGTCCTTGGCCAGGATGCCGTGACCGTATCGGGCAAGGCGGAAGCCACGTTCCAGACCCAGACATTTCGCGATTTTTATCTGTTGCTCGACAACACGCCGTCCATGGGCGTGGGGGCAACGCCGGCTGATATCACCAAGATGGTCAACAATACGTCGGATGAGTGCGCATTCGCGTGTCATATCGTCAAGAATGGCGTGGAGAACAAGAACAGCTACTACAACCTTGCCAAGAAGCTTGGTGTCACCATCCGTATCGATGTTGTGGCCAAGGCAACTGCCGCCCTGATGGAGACGGCGAAAACCCTGCGCAAGAGCTCGAACCAGTATCGCATGGCGGTCTACACATTCGGCGAAAAGGCGGAGGATACCAAACTGCTTGAGGTGGCATCGCTGACCGATAACCTCGATTCCGTGCAAACGAAGGCGGCGAAGATCGGCCTCATGTCCATTCCGGAGAAGAACTACAACAACGACCAGCAGACGGATTTTGACCGGGCGTTGAAGAGCATTGGACAACTGGTCGGCGCACCGGGCACCGGCGCATCAGCGGCAAGTCCCGAAAAGGTGGTCTTCTTCGTATCCGATGGCGTCGGCGATGCCGAGAAACCGAGCACCTGCACGAAGGCCACGAACGGTAGACGGTGTCAGGAGCCCATCGATATTACCGAATGCACAGCGCTGAAGGCAAAGGGCTATCGCATCGCGGTTCTCTACACCACCTATCTGCCGCTTCCGACCAACGACTGGTACAACAAATGGATCAAGCCTTTTCAGGCGGAGATCCCCAAGCGCATGGAAGCCTGCGCTTCGCCCGGTCTGTTCTTCGAAGTGAGCCCCAGTGAAGGCATCACAAATGCAATGAATGCCCTGTTCAAGAAGATCGTCAGCATGCCGCGTCTGACGAGCTGACCGGAACTGACGTGTTCTGAATTGAGCGAGCTTCGGTGGCTTCTATTTTTGGCTGAGGAAAGCTACCGTGACGGCGCCGGCGGCATTGATCGCAAATTCGATGCCATACTCCTCGAATGCCGCGCGAATGGCCTGCAGGGATGCTGGCCTGGTTGCTCGCTCCCCCTCGCCTTCGATGCGGCGGATGGAGGAAACGGACACGCCGGAAACCTGAGACAACTCGTCCAGCGTCCATTGCAACATGGCGCGGGCGGCCCTGACCTGTATCGGCGTGAGCATGCTCATCGTGGGAGGCGCTATCGGCGCATCGCGCTTCAGGTCCACCTGGCGCATGATGATGCCGAGCCATTCATGGCTTCGTCCGCCCCGTTTGATGACGGGCACGGCGCGGGCATGAAACCACTCGTAGTGGCCATTTGACAGCAGGATGCGGTGATTGACCGCGTAAGGCGCCAGCGTCGCGACGGACGCTTGCCATTTGCGGCTCACCTGCTCACGGTCGTCGGGGTGGATTGCCTGGATCCAGCCGTGGTTTGCCGCGTCCGTTTCATTCTGGCCTGTCAGCGCGGCCCATGCATGGGAAAAGATCGGTTGACCGTCGGCTGTCGAGCGCCATTCCATGGTTGCCAGCGAACCAACCAGAGCGCGGTACCGGTCAAGTGCATCCTCCAGCGCGTGCCGGCCCTCCTGCTGGTCGGTGACATCGATGATCAGTCCGATGGCCTTGGACGGCTTTTGCTGTCCGTCGAGAACCACTTCACTCTTGAATTCCACCCATCGCACGGTTCGATCGGAGCGGATGATGCGAAAATTCCGGTTGACCGGGATGCCCTGGCGGATCGTGGTCCAGATGTCATCGCCATAGCCGCGATCGTCCGGATGGATAAACCTTGTAAAATCGGCAATGCGGAATTGTGTGCCATGATCCAGTCCAAGCAGGCGAAGCAGGCCGAGCGTTGCAGAACCGTGGCCGGTTGTGATGTCGCTGGACCAGAAACCGATCGTGCCGCGATCCTCAACGAGTTTGAGGAAATGCGCCGACGAGATGCCGGACATCTTTCGCACAGCTGCCTCGAATTGCTCCGAGCTCAACTCCGTATCCGATTTGCTTCCGACCGACGATTTTTCCTGCATTCTTCCAGTTCGCTGGTTTCATGATCTGCTCGGGCTTGATGCTTTTGGACACGTGCAAGCCAGCGCGCACATTGCTTCGAAAGCCAGGTTTTCCCGCGTTTGCGGACGCTAGCCTGCGCAAATATACACTTCAAGAACTTTGCCAAGTCAGAAAAAATTTTCGAACATTCGAATGAATGGGCGAAAAGTTCCATGGCTCCGGATGAATGGTTATCGATCTTTTCGATGTTTCGGCGGTGTAATGTCGATCACAAGTGAACACAGAGCGTCCGCGAGGGCTGCGGGTGAAAAGTCCCGTTCTAAGCGTGCTTGCCTACCCCCTTGGAAGGGCTGCGAATCACTTCGCATGCTGGTCACTTTGACACCGGCAGGACGTGATGTCGCTTCCGGTCGCCTAGCGCTCGGATGGGATGTTAGAATGTCAGGACTTTTGAAACCCGAAGCGTCTATAAGCAGGCGACGGAGAAACGAGAGAATACCATGTCGAATGTCATCAAATTCGAGCGCCCGCCAGAGCCCAAGGCGCCGAAGCCGAAACGGTCCCTGACGCCGGGTGCACGCAAGGCACTGATATGGGTTGGCGTGCTCGCGGCAATCGCCGCCGCCTGGGGCTATTTCACGGTCACCGGCGGCTAGCCGGGCGTTTGGCCGGACAGGCTAAGCCTCGATTGCCGGCGGGACCAGCGCGCCGCGGGCGCCGATGACCCTGCCGGCGAGCGCAGCGCCGGCGTTTGCTGCCTGCTCCATCGTGCCGCCGGCAAGCTCTGCTGCCATGAAACCCGCATTGAAGCTGTCGCCCGCAGCTGTCGTGTCGACGACAATGGCTGCCGGCTGGACCGGAACGGTGACCAGTTGGCCGTCGGCATCCAGCAGGCTGATTTCACCAGGACCGTTCTTTACCGCGACGCGTTTCGCACCTGCCTGCCGGTAGCGTTTCGCGGTCGCTTCGGCATCCCGGTCTCCAAACCAGGATGCCTCGTCTTCATGCGACGGCAGGCAGAGATCGGCAATGCCGGCTGCGCGCGTGATCCAGTCCCGCATGGCGTCGGCGCTTTCCCAGAGCCGGGGACGAAGATTGGGGTCAAAAATCACCTTGCCGCCCTGCGCCGCAAAACGCATCAAGGCGTCGATCAATATCTGGCGATCGGCGGGCGCAAGGATTGCAAGCGTAATGCCTGACCAGTAGGCGATCGACGCGCCAGCGAGTGCCAGCTCAAGAGTTTCGACATCGCTTGCCAATCGCTTGGCTGCACTGTCGGAGCGCCAATAGGTGAAACTGCGTTCGCCGTGCTTGAGCTCAATGTAATAAAGCCCGATCGTCTTGTCGGAAAGCCGCTGGATATGCCGCGTACCGATGCGTTCGCCGTCGAGATACGCGACCAGACGGTTGGATAGCCCGTCAGTGCCCACGGCGGTGACATAGTCCACCGCCCATTCGTCGGGCAGTATGCGGCGCAGATACCAGGCCGTGTTCAGGGTGTCGCCGGCAAAGCCCATGGACAGAGCGCCGGGCACTCCCGTCTCCGACAATTCGCCCATGCATTCGCCGATCGATACGATACGTTTCACTATCCTGCCCACCCTTTTCTGTGTCTGTTCAGCGCGCCAGCCAGCCGCCGTCGACCGGTACAACGGTACCATGTACATAGGCCGCCGCATCGGAGGCAAGAAAGACGGCCGCGCCGCCGAGTTCGGATGGATTGCCCCATCGACCGGCTGGAATGCGCGCAAGGATGTCGGCCGAGCGTTTCTGGTCCTCTCGAAGCGCCGTCGTATTGTTGGTGACGAAGTATCCCGGCGCGATTGCGTTGACATTGATGCCCTTCGACGCCCACTCGCAGGCAAGAAGCCGTGTGAGGCCCGCAAGGCCGCTTTTCGACGCGGTATAGGACGGTATGCGTATGCCGCCCTGGAAGGAGAGCATGGATGCAATGTTGATGATCTTGCCGTGGCCTTGCGGGATCATGCGCCTGGCCACTGCCTGGGACAGGAAGAATGCACTCTTGAGGTTCACATTCATGACGTCGTCCCAGTCGGCCTCGGTGAAGTCGATGGCATCGGCCCGGCGAATGATACCGGCGTTGTTGACCAGAATGTCGACGGAACCGAACGCATCCAGCGCTGCGTCGACGATACTGTCGACCGGCGCGATCGTGCCGAGATCCGCGGAAAAGCCTTCGAAATGTCCACCCTGCCCTTCGATAAGGCTTGCTGTTTCCTCCATGCCGGAGCGGCCAACGCCAAGCACTGCGGCGCCAGCACCCGCCAGCGCCACGGCCAGGGCCTGGCCGATGCCGGTATTCGCCCCGGTGACGATGGCGCTACGGCCGGTGAGATCGAAGGAAACCGCCATGTCAAAACCTCCCTTGGTTGGCCGAGATGGCCTTGTCATTGCGGCAATTACGGCTGCCGATCATCGATGAAGATCGCCGGGTCGAGATGTTGCATGTCGTCAAGCTCTTCGAGCATTCGGCCGATGTGGATTCCCATGGCCGCGACCGCCGCACAATCGTCGCGTCGCCGCATGCCGTCGATGATCGCGGCGTGTTCCTCGATCACCACATCCAGCCGGCCCGAGCGCGGCAGGGTTATGTAGCGATACCGGTCGATCTGCACCTGAACCTGCTGGATGAGGTTCCAGATGCCGGGATATCCCGCAAGCTCGGCAATGCGCTGGTGAAACTCGCTGTCGACGCGGTGGAAGCGGACGATATCCCCGGTCTCGGCGCAGGCGACCAGCTGGGACTGTATGTCTTCAAGCTCGGCAAGACCCTCCGCTTGCGCGCCGGCGATTGCCAGCGTGACGGTCGTTGCCTCCAAAGCCTTGCGGATCAGGATCGCTTCGAAGAGGGCGCGGCGGGGAATGCGGCCAACAAAAGTGCCGGACTGTGGATAGATATCGACCAGTCCTTCGTCGGACAGTCTCAACAAAGCTTCGCGCACCGGCGTGCGGCTGACGCCGAAACGTTCTCCCAACAGTTTTTCGTTGAGCACATCGAGCGGCTTCAGGCGCATCTGGACGATGTCATCGCGCAAGGCTGCGTGGATCTGGTTGGCCGCGCGTTCACCGCGCGCCCTCGGAATGACGTGTTCCGGTGAGCGTCCCTTGCCCGGACCTATGCGAATTTCAGCATCCGCCATCGGTCAAGCCTCCCACTCTGCCGTTTGCGTCGGAGAATTGATATACTAGTATTTTATTCACGCCAGCAAAAAATTCGTGTTTTCGAAGCGCACCCTTCCCTTCCCTTCCCTCTTTCAGTCACTTTTCCTCAGGGCGCTGGCTGATTGTCGTGATCGTTCGCACCATAGGCCGCATCACACATGATGCCGGCCAGAAGCGTATAGGCGGCAAGCCAGGCCTGATGCGTTTCGGGGGTGAAATGCCTGTCCAGCGTCTCGTCCAGAGACTGGATGAGAGCCTGCCCGACTTTGAAGTAATCCTCCCGCTTCACGCCATAGGTCAGGTGACGCTTGGCGATGACTTCGGCGATCGGAAGAAACCGGTTCGCGTCGTGCAGGTTCTTCACCACATAGGTCAGGGCCATCAGCAGCTTTTCAGACTGCGCTGCCAAATCCGTCCGAAACAGTGGCCTCAGAGTGGGGTCGATTTCGAAAAGCTTGTCGTAAAACGACAGGATAAACGGCGTGCCGACAGCGAAGATGAAGCTGTAGCTGTCTTGCACGCGTTCTACTTGTGCTGGTGTCATGCCATTCTCCCAAACTAAGGATTGGCATATAAGCTCAAGTAGCTTTCGCTAAACTGGTCAGTGTGAAATTATGTGCGGATGTGGCCCACCGCATTTGCTTCTGCCGCTTCCAGCGCTTCATCATAACCGGCATCCGCATAGCGGATGATCCCAAGCGATGTGTCATTGGTGATTGCATGATCAAGCCGCAGATCCGCCTCGGTCGTGCCATCGGCAATGAGCGTGACGCCGGAACTAGTCATATAGCCTGCATAGCCGCCGCCGCCGGAATGGATCACCACTAGGTCGGCCATCGACGAGGCAAGCGTCATCGCGTTGATCAAAGGCCAGTCGGCAATCGCATCCGACCCGTCCTTCATCTTCTCTGTCATGATGTTGGGATGCGCCATCGCGCCGGCATCGAGGTGGTCGCGGGAAAAGGCGATCGGTCCGGCAAGCTTTCCATCTCGAACGAGGGCGTTGACCGCAAGCGCCAGCCGCGTGCGTTCGCCGTGACCAAGCCAGGCGATACGGGCGGGAAGACCTTCGAACGGCACATTCGCTCGTGCAAGGCGGATCCAGTTGGTGACGATCTGGTTTTCGGGGAACATCTCCAGCACCAGATCATCAATCGTGGCGATATCGCTTTCTTCACCCGACAGGGCCATCCAGCGAAACGGGCCGATCGCCTTGCAAAACAGCGGCCGCAAATAGGCTTCGGTGAAGATCGGAATATCGAAAGCATCCTGGACGCCGCCCTGGAAGGCCTGGGTGCGGATCAGATTGCCATTGTCGAAGACCTCAGCCCCCTTTTTCTGGAAATCGAGCATGGCGCGAACATGGGTAACGATCGAGGCGCGGCTGGCGGCCATCAACTGGCCCTGCCCGTCTTCGCGCAAGGATCGCGCCTGCTCCAGCGTCATGCCGTTCGGAACATAACCATAGACGAGGTCATGCGCCGAGGTCTGGTCGGAAACGATGTCGGGCGTGATGCCACGGGCGGCAATCGCGGGGTAGATTTCGGCCGCATTGCCGACGAGGCCGACAGAAATCGCTCTCTTCTCGGACACTGCTCTCTCGATCATCGCCAGCGCGTCGTCCAGCGAGGTTGCCGCCTCGTCGAGAAAGCCGATTTCCTTGCGTTTCTTCACCCGTTCGGGATCGATGTCGACGACCAGGATGGCAGCGCCCGCCAGGCGACCGGCCAGCGGTTGCGCTCCGCCCATGCCGCCAAGCCCTGCCGTGAGGATGAAACGGCCGACCAGGGAACCGCCGAAGCGTTTCTCGGCGATGCGCATGAAGATCTCATAGGTTCCCTGGATGACGCCCTGGCTGCCGATATACTGCCATGCCCCGGCCGTCAGCCCGCCCCAGCAGATCAGTCCCTTGCGCTGCAGGTCATAGAAGTTTTCCGCCTTTGCCCACTGTCCGACGATGTTGCAATTGGCCATCAGCACCAGCGGCGCGCGCGAATGCGTCTTGAGCAGGCCGACCGGCTTGCCCGACTGGATGATCAGTGTCTGGTCTTCATCCATCGTCTTCAGCGTCTCGACGATAGCCGCATGGGCAGACCAGTTGCGCGCGGCCTTGCCGAGGGCGGCATAGACCACGAGATTGTCCGGGTCTTCGCCGACCGAGAGTACGTTTTCGAGCAGGCGCAGAAGTCCTTCCTGCCGCCAGCCCTTGGCACGGAGCACAGGTCCGCCGGGGATCGGAAATCGCGGATGGCGGGGGTTGGGCTTCGGCATGGCTCTCACTCTCTTGTTCGAATGCTGTTCGGGTGCCGGGACGGCAGGTCAGGCCAGACGGGGTCGGATCAGCTCAGGGCATAGCGGGCAATCTCTATGCCCATGGCTTTCTCGACCGACGGATAGACGGCCGGATCCTTGACGCTGGAGGCGAGCGGGATAACCGACTTTGGCACATGCAGGAGGAAGATCTTCATGCCGACCTGCAATTGCCCGACGCTCATGGCCTCAGCCTCCGCCGACAGTGTGGTGATGACATCCGGGAAGGTTGCTATGCGGTTGCCACCGGCGTCGTCCACGGCCATGTATTCGTTCATGATGTGCAGGGTCACCGCCCTGTCGCCGGTGCCGAGCGTGACCGTACCGATGTCAAACGCTTCCGCTGTATAGACGACGTTCTTTGCTGTGACTTCCGCTTCCGCGAGAATGGCGCCACTGGTTGTGTTGACGATCGCATCGATCACCGCGTGCGGCCCTCTGGCTTCTGCCGCGATCATCGCTTCGCCGAGCGCAAGCGCCATGCTGATCCCGCCGAGCGCGGCATTGTCGCGCACATAGGACGCCTTCAGCGGATTGCGGCAGGAAGCAATGAACCCGCCCGACTGGTCGGCCGCGGTACGCAGAACCGGCGAAACCTTGGCGGTGGCGCCGCGCACCACCAGTTCGATATAGCGATTGTCGGCACGGTTGCCGCCCACCGCCGTCTGGATCATCGGCTCCGGTGACCCTGCCATGCCGATCGAGCCCATGTCGCCCGTCGGGTGCGCACGAATGTCGCCAACTGCGTCGAGCACCTTGGTTCCGAGGATGGCGGATGGCAGCCAGCCGTTGAGCGTCGAGGATTTTCCGTTCTGTCCGACCATCAGGGCGGCGAGTGGCTCGCCAAGCGCCTTCTGCAGAAGTTGCACAGCCTTGATGTAATCGACGCCGCGCATTTCCCAGGGCGTCGTTGAGGCCGGTGCGCCGATAGCCGCGGCCGTTGCCACCCAGTCCGATGCTGCCAACTCGTCGATCGAGACCAGTTCCGGCTGGCCGGCATTGACCGCAGCACGGCCGAGCATGCGCCCGTGATCGGCCCAGCCGCCACCGCCAGCCGCATAGACGGATCCACCGCGAACGGCGGGCTCGATGTCCTTTTCCGTCAGGATGCGTCCCATATTAGTGCCTTTCTGCGGCCGTTGCGGCGCTCATCTCTTTGTCCAGTTTCTTCACGGCTTCCAGCAGAACGCTTGCCCCGAGAGCAATGTCGTCCGTTTCGGCGAATTCTTCCGCGGCATGGCTGCGACCGCCCCGGCAAGGAATGAAGATCATACCGGCCGGTGCCACCCTAGCAAGAAATGCAGCGTCATGACCGGCTCCGGATGCAAGGCGCCGATGTCCCGCGCCGATCGCGCCGGCGATGTCGGCCAATATATCCTGGAGATAGGGGTTCATCGGGACGGCGGCGGCCTCGGAGATCGGGTTGATGCTGATTGTGGTGCCGCTGGCGGAGCCAATCTCGGTGGCATTCTTGTGCAGGGCGCTGGCGAAGAGTTTTGCATCCGCCGGCTTTTCTGCGCGGATGTCGATCAACATCCTGACATGCGATGGAATGACATTTGCGGCATTGGGAAGCATGGAGAATTCGCCGACAGTTGCGGCGAAATGCGCCTTTCCGCTTGCCATGGTCCTCGCCAATGCCTCGATATCCAGCACGAGGCGGGATGCGGCAACCAGAGCATCTACCCGCCGATCCATCGGTGTCGTGCCGGCGTGATCGGCGCGCCCTTCGATTTTGACTTCGATCCGGGTAATGCCGGCGATCGCCGTCACCACGCCGATCGAGAGCCGTTCGGCTTCAAGCACAGGCCCCTGCTCGATATGCAGTTCGAGAAAGGCTCGGATATCGGATCGGGCGTCCTGGGTGGTGGGGTCACCGCCGGCCCTGACAATTCCGTCTGATAGCCGCTGGCCATCGACTTCGCGCGACAACCATTCCTCGGGGCGGATGCCGGCCATGGCACGGCTACCGATACAAGATACACCGAAGATGGAAACTTCCTCTGCGAGGAAATCGACGATCTCCAGGTTATGCTCCAGCTCGATCCCCTGCTCGTAAAGCGTCCGCACGACTTCCAGTGCGGCGATCACCCCGGCGATGCCATCGAAGCGGCCGCCGTCCGGCACAGTGTCGGAATGGGAGCCGAGCATGAGCGTGCCGAGGTCTGGATTTTTGCCAACCCGGCGTCCAATCAGATTGCCGCCTTCATCGACATGCGGAACGAGGCCGGCCTGTCGGAAGCGGTCAATTAGAAAAGACCGGCCCTCCAGATGCAGGGGTGTAAAAGCCCGACGCGTATAGGGCCTCCCTGGCTCTGTCAGGCCGGCAAGAGTATCGATATCGGCGGCGATCCGCTCGGCCGATACGGGAAAATTGCGGCGATTCATGCGGCGGACGCCCGATAGGGAACGGCAGCTGGCGGGCGGACGAAACGGCCCCTACCCGGCTGGCCGGTGACGATCGTGCCATCATAGACGAGTTCGCCGCGATTGTAGGTGGCAGCGACCCGGTAAGGCAGGCTCATGCCGTCATAGGGTGACCAGCCGGCAACATTGTTACCGGTCTTGGAGGCGTCATAGACGAAGGCTTCTGGGGTCAGTACGGCAATATCGGCATCGCGGCCGATCGCGAGGGCCCCTTTTTGGTGATCGATGCGGAAATGCCGCGCCGGGTTTTCCGCCATCAGTCTTGCACCCCAGGTCAGGGACACGCCGCGCTGGAGTGCACCTTTGACGAAGAGCGGGATCATCATCTCCAGTCCCGGCAGGCCTGAGGCATTGTCTAGCATGTTGGGCTTGGTCTTGCGGTCAAGCGACCAGCTGACATGATCGGTGGCCAGCAATGTCACATTGCCGGCGGTCACCTGGCGCCAGAGCGCCTCGACCTCGGCACGCGGCCGGATCGGAGGATTGCATTTTGACCGTCCGCCCAGGCGCTTCGCATCGACTTCTTCATCCAGTGTCAGATAGTGGATCAGGCACTCGACCGTGGCTTGATGCCCCTGTGCCCGGTAGCCGGCGGCGATCTCATAGCCGCGCGCCAGCGAACAATGCACGACATGGGCCGGGCAACCGGTCTGGGCGCCGGTCTCATAGATCTCCAGCATCGCCAGAAGTTCGGTCAGCGGCGGGCGCGACAGGCCATGGGCTGTGTAGTCGGTGATACCGGCCGCCTTCACCTGATCCATGGCGAAGCGGACATATTCTTCGTTTTCATTGTGCACGCCGGCCGTCAGCCCGGTCTTGGCGACCTCGGCAAAACATTCGGCCAGAAGGGGTGTGATGATCCGCGGAAAACGCTTGGCATCGGTTCCGAATGTCGAGAACTTGAAAGCCGCAACGCCGGCTGCTGCCTGCTCGGCGATGCGGGCGGCCCCCTCCTCGGGATCGACGGTGCCATAGAGGGCAAAATCGACACGTGCCTGGGCGCTGGCATGCGCGACTTTTTCCGCAACGGCCTGAGCCGAACAGACGAGGTGCCCCTCATCATATGGCATGTCGACAATGGTGGTGATGCCACCGGCTGCTGCCGATCGTGTCGACCAGATAAAATCCTCCTGGCCCTTCTGGGACAGGGAATGCACCTGCGCATCGATGGCGCCGGGAAAGATCAGTGCATCCGGCAGAAGATGGCGTTCGTGCGCCGCTGGCGCTTCCCCCTGCCCGACCAGCACGACAACACCGTCGCGTACCGCAACGAAGCCATTTTGCAAGATGCGATCGGGCAGGACAACCGTGCCCGAAAGCACCAGATCGAAATCAGCCATCAGCTTATCTCCCTTGCCGGTCGATCCGGCTCTGGAAATCAGATTAGGCATGCGCACAGTTTTGTGGCATATCCCAATTCATGGACAAGTTATGCTCCGTCTCCTGACATTGGAAAGGTGAGAGATTGGATATCGCGACGCTGATGACGGTGCATCAGGTTCTGGTTGCCGGTGGCGTGCGCAAGGCCGCTGCCCGCCTGGAGCGTCCCGTCTCCAGTGTTTCGGCGGCGCTCGGCAGGTTTCAGGCGGCTGTGGCCACCCCCATGTTCGCAACGTCGGGCAGTCGCAACCTGCTGACGCTGGAGGGGCGAAGACTGGAAGTGTCGTTGTCACGCGCCGCGGAACTCTCTCTGGCGATTGCTGGTCTCGGACGGGAACCGACCAAGCCAGCATCAACCGAAGATGCACCGCCCCCGGCCCTCACCGCCTCCCTTCCCTTTCTCGTCGCAGCGACACGTCTCTCCATCTCGCTTGCCACTCTGCAGCGCTTCCTGATCATCGCCCGCGCCGGCAGCATCCGCAGGGCTGCGATGGAAATCGGCATGGGCCAGCCGCAATTGACGCGCCAGATGCGGCGACTGGAAACCGAATTGGCTGTCGAGCTGATGAAACGCGGTCAAGCGGGAGTGGTGCTGACAGATGTCGGCCGCCGCCTGCTGGCACTGGCCGAAGACCTCGATCAGGTCTGGAGCCGTCTGAATGAGGGATCGGAAGATCGGTTTCACCGGCTTGGCGCGACTACCCGCCTGGGGGCGGTTTCACCACTCGGATCCGGCAGCCGGGTCGCCCGCATTATCGCAGCGCTGGTCGCCGCCTGGCCAAAGCGACGCGCGCGGGCTCCGCTTTTTGTCACCTCCGCCAGCGCCGATGAACTGCTGGCCGGTTTGAATGCCGGCCTCTACGATCTGGTCCTGGTCGATTGTGACCAGATACCGGATGGCCTGACGGCACAGCCTGTCTGGCAATCCGGGCTGGCGCTGGTCGGATCGGCGGGCAGTCTCGCCGGCAGGACGCTGGCCGACATGCCGGAAATTCTGGCGGCTCGCCGGATTGCTGCGCCCTCGTCACGCACGGGCCTGCGGCAGAAGATCACGCAGTTGATCGACCGTGAATTGCCGCGCGAGCAGCGAGACCGTCTGTCGGTTACCGAAATCGACATGATCCCCGTCATCGCCAATCTCGTGGTCGATCATGGCTATCTCACCGTGATGCCGGTCTCAGCTTTGGCCGGGCTGGAGGGTGAGATGGACGCCATTCCCCTGCCCGATCACTACGATATTCGCCTGACGCTGGTGCGCCGCCCTTCCCCTGTCGCCGATGCAGCGATGGCCGTGGCGCTCGATATTCTGAACGAACTGCCGTTTGAGCCTGATGGCAGATCGTCGGATCAAAGTGCAAAAAAGCTATCGAAGACAGGCAGCGGCGCTGCCGCGACGAGCCGTGCCAACGTGCCGGGTGCGGCTAGATCGTCTTCCAGGGCCTCGACCTCCGAAGACAGTGGCCTGTCGGAGCGGTAGAAGGCGGAATGGCTGCGCGTGACCTCATGCAGCAAGGCGGCGACGCCTTCCGGTTGGTCGCCGAGGATGTCCGTGCCTTGCGCGGCAAACAGAGCTTCGAGTGCTGCCATGCGCTTCAGGGCTTCGACCTGCCGCTCGAGCCGTTCGACGATCAGCGGCAGGAAGGCTGCCTCGTCCTCGATGCCGTCGGCCACAACCAGCGACTGTGGCGATAGAGCGGATGTCATCGACAGTACGCGGATATAGAGATCACCGACCAGTTTGAGCGCCGGGCCAAATCCCGTTGCCACCGCGCCTGACGGCACGAGATTGACCGGCAAGCCACGTCTGCCACCGTTGGCCAGCAGGACGCAGCGGTTGAAGATGTTGCGTGCGACATGGGCAAGGATCAACTGACCGGCCTGAATCGCAATCGCAACTTCCAGCGGCAGCGAACCGCCAGAGGTCAGGACCTCGCCATCGACCACGACCGGGTTGTCGTCGCTGCGGCCGGTTGCGTTGAGGACGACAGCGCCGATGCGCGAGATCTCGGCAACCGCCACGCCGAAGATCTGCGGCAGCATGCGCAGGCTCAACGGATCCTGGACATGCGACGCATCTTTCCAGTCCCACTTCCCTGACGTTTCGGTCAGCCACCTGCCGATCTCGGATTGCCTGGCGCAACCGACCGTGATCGCCGAGCGCCAGGGCGCACGTGCTGCGCCAAGCGTTGCCGACGACATCAGCGCCGTGCCCATCAGCACCCGCAGGACCTTGGCGGCATCGCGAAGCGCGACGGCACTCGCGGCATAGCCGACGCCATTGACGGACAAGGAGGCGAGTGCATCTCGCGGTGCGAGCCTGATCGGTGCAATACCGACTTCGGGAAATACATCCGAGGTCTTGCGGCGCAGGCCCTGGTAATAGACCTCGCCGACGCCGGTAAGGACCGAGCCGATCTGGCCCATCAGGCCGATATCGGCACAGCCGATCGAACCGGTGCGGCGTACGACCGGGATGACGTCCTTTTCCAGCAGGGCCTGAAATGCCTCGACCAGTTCCGGCGAACATCCGGCGTAACCGGTCAGCGCCGTGTTGATGCGAATGGCGATGGCCTTGCGCACGGTCGGAACGGGAAACGGTGCGCCGGTGCCGAAATGATGCGCATGCACAAGGCCGAGATTGAAGGTGCCGATCTCGTCTTCGCTCCAGTCGGTATCTTTCATCGCGCCGACGCCGGTATTGGCGCCGTAGATGGGTTCCCCGCGGGAGATGGCTGTTTCCACGCCCTCGCGGCCCTTGCGGACGCGCGCCATGCCGGCGGGGCTCAGGCTGACGGACACGCGACCCGAGCCGATGGCGTCGAGGGCGGCGAAAGTGAGAGGCTGTGAGTCAAGGACGATGCCGGACACGGGCGGGAATTTCTCCAACTGCTGCGTGGCATGGGACCGATCGGCGCGACGCATTATGCAAGAGATAGTACAGGCCCCGATGCGCATGGCATATCCCAAATGCCGGACATTCTATGCGTGAATGCGACGTTTCAAATCCTGGGACCCATCTTTGGGTAAAGGTTCGATGCTCACCCGCACTCAGGTCTGGGGCGTGATCAGTGCCAGCTTCGGGAAATAGCTGCGATAGCGACCGCCGTCGCGGGTCAGCACAGGGAAACCGCCGACGGCAGCATGTGCTCCGATAAAGAAATCCGGCAGCACGCCGGCGCGTGATCCGCCAGATTTGCGATAGGCGGTGAAGGCCTTGCCGGCGAGAAACAGGGCTGCCTTGGGGATCGGAGCCTGGATCAGGCCAGCCGCTGCGACAAATTCGTGCAGCCGCTCGATCTTGGCATAGCGCACTGCAAGTTCGGAATAGACCACGTCGTTGATCAGGAGCGGTCCTTCAAGGGCCGCAGCCTCCAGCCGGTCCACCGACCACGGTGCCCAGATGGGATCGTCGGTAACCAGATCGAGCAGAACATTTGTATCGACGAGGATCAATCCTTTTCGCCTCGTGTCAGGGCCATGATCGCGTCGGTGCTCATGCCTTCGCCGGCATGGCCGCGCAACGCGCCGAAACGGTTCCTTCCGACCTTGCGATCGGCACGGGTCAGCACCACGCTGCCATCTGCGGCGCGGTGAAACTCGACCTCCGTGCCCGGCACGATGCCGAGCAGGTCGCGTACCGGTTTGGGGATCGTGACCTGCCCCTTGGATGTCACTGTTGTCGCCATGTCAACCTCGGTAATACCTGATCAAATAAAAGTATTACCTCTGCATATGCGATGCAAGAGGCAGTCGCCGCCTATTTCTCCGCGCAGATGGCATAGCGGTGCTGTGTCGCCCGCTCCAGTCCCTTGAGAAAAGAGAAATTCTTGCGCTGGGTGCGGTGGATGGAGGCGAGATCTGTGTCGACTGTGATCTTTTCGAAGCCTGCTTTTTTCAGCAGTTCCACCACGGCATCGGCATGGGCGCCGTCCGAAAAATGGACGCGCGACAGGATGCGATTGTGCGTTTCCGCCATGTCTGAATTCGGCGCGCCATGCATGGCATCCCTGGCCAGGCCGATGCGGGCTGCCCAACGGGTCAAGCGCTTCATCAGGCGGGTCAGGGGTGACACATTGACGAAGTCGCCATCGACAATGAGCACGCGACCACCCGTTCTCAGCACCCGGTGCCATTCGCGAAAACAGGCAAGCGGATCGACCAGCGTCCAGACCAGGTGGCGATTGGTGATCACGTCATAGGACTGGTCGGCTTCCATGGTGTTTTCTGCGTCGCCCATCAGGAATCGGATCTCCCGGCCACGTTTTGCGGCCTTTGCGCGGGCGCGCTCAAGCATCGGCTCTGCCCAGTCGAGACCGGTAACCTTGAAACCTAGGTCGTCGAGGATATGGGATACGACTGCGGTGCCGCAGGCCAGATCCAGCGCGTCCCTCCCCTGCCCTTCGCCAAGATGCTTTCTAAACAGAGCGTGCCAAGCCGCCCGTTCGTCTTCTGAAAAGATTTCATGACCGGGTTGGGTGTCAAAAGTCTCGGCTCTGAGCGACCAATAGGCTTTAATTTCGTCGCGCAGATCGTGATTCGATAGAGTGCTAACAGCTTGCATTGGCTGGATCTTCCGGAAGTGATCGAGAGGTTGGAACACTTCTAAAAGATAATTGTTGACTGGGAAAGTCATAAAAACATAAATCACCGCACAATCTCAAACAGGAGACGCGACAGTGTTTTATCTCGACAAGGTGGCTTCCGCCGCCGCGATTTCGCTCGTTCTTTTTTCCACGGCCGCCTATGCTGGCGAGACCGTGAAGATCAAGGATATCACGGGTCGTGAAGTTGAAGTGAACGTGCCTGTCGAGCGCGTCATCCTCGGCGAAGGCAGGCAGATCTACTTTACCGCAGCGCTGGACACCGAAAAGCCGTTCGGCCGCGTTGTCGGCTGGCGCGACGATTTCAAGAAGGCCGATCTCGACGGCTACAACATCTATCTCAAGAAGTTTCCGGAGATGGAAAAGATCCCGACCTTCGGCGGCATGAAGGATGGCACGTTCGACATCGAGCAGGCTGTCGTCCTGAAGCCTGACGTGATCATCATGAACACGGAAGCAAAGTCTGCCACTGAGGAAAGCGGCTATATCGAAAAGCTGGCAGCCGTCGGCATTCCGCTTGTCTATATCGACTTCCGCGAAAAGCCGATGGAACACACCGACGATTCCATGCGCATTATCGGCAAGCTGTTCGGCAAGGAAGAACGCGCCGAGGAGTTCGTCAAGTTCCATGACGAGCAGATTGCCCGTGTCACCGACACGCTCGCCAAGGCTGCCGACCTGAAGAAGCCTGTCGTGTTTATCGAGCGCGCCGGCGGCTACTCCGACGATTGCTGCATGTCCTTCGGCAATGAGAACTTCGGCAAGATGGTCGAACTCGCCGGTGGCGTGAACATGGCCAAGGACTTCATCCCCGGCACCTTCGGCACGGTCAACCCGGAGCAGATCATCGCATCCAATCCGGACCAGGTGATCGTCACCGGCTCCAATTGGGAGCTGTATGTTCCCGGTGGCAAGTGGGTCGGCGTCGGTCCGGGTGCCGACAAGGCGGTCGCTGCCCAGAAGCTCTCCGATCTGATGAAGCGTCCCGGCTTTACCGATGTGAAGGCGGTCAAGGATGGCAATGTCCACGCCATCTGGCACCAGTTCTATAACAGTCCTTACCAGTTCGTCGCTGTTCAGCAGATCGCCAAGTGGCTGCATCCAGACCTGTTCAAGGATCTCGATGCGGATGCGACCTTCAAGGAAATGCATGAGCGTTTCCTGCCGGTCGACTACCAGCCGGGCTATTTCGCCTCGTTGAAGGCTGGCCTTTGATGGTTCTTGCCGGCGGGGAAACCCGCCGGCCTCCGTTTGCTGGATAGGCTCCGATGTTGGTCGCAAGAAACAGGGCAATTGTTGCCCTTTTGCCGTTTCTCACGGCGCCGTCCTTTGCGGCCCCGCAGGTCCACCAGAAATTCTCGGCGCAGGCTGCCAAGCCCGGCGATTTTGCTTTGTTTGAAAAGGATAACATTGGATGGCCGTCGTGACTGAAGACGTAGCCGGGGTTGAGGGGCGCGGTCGCTACCGTGCCTTGACCGCGCGTCGCGTCCTGATTCTGAGCGCTTTATTCATCGCACTGATTGTCAGTGTTGCCGTGGACATGGCACTCGGACCGGCGCGTTATACGCTGGCTCAGGTCGTTTCGACGATCTTGTCTCCAAGCGAAGCCAATAACCAGCTGCGGGTCGTCATCTGGGATATCCGCATGCCGATCGCGCTGATGGCGGTGACCGTCGGCGCCAGCCTGTCGCTTGCCGGTGCGCAGATGCAGACAATTCTGGCCAATCCGCTGGCAAGCCCTTTCACGCTCGGGATTTCGGCCGCCGCCGGTTTTGGTGCAGCGCTGGCACTGGTCGGCGGGGTGGCCGTCTTTCCGGCGGCCGTGCAATATATGGTGCCGATCAATGCATTCCTGATGGCGATGCTTGCCTCGCTGTTCATCTACAGCGTCTCGACATTGCGCGGCGTAACGGTCGAGACGATCGTCCTGCTCGGTATTGCCCTGGTTTTCACCTTCAATGCGCTGCTGTCGCTGCTGGAATATCTGGCATCCGAACAGGCGCTTGCCGCCGTCGTTTTCTGGACCATGGGTTCGCTCACAAAGGCGACATGGGCAAAGGTCGGTGTGACCGCTGCCGTTCTGGTATTTTGCGTGCCGCTTTTTGCCCGCAAGGCCTGGGCTTTGACAGCCCTTCGTCTCGGTGATGACAAGGCCGCGTCCTTCGGCGTCAACGTCAAGGCTTTGCGGCTGGAAACGATGATGCTGGTCAGTCTGCTTGCGGCGATCCCCGTGTCATTCGTCGGCACGATCGGCTTTATCGGCCTGGTTGGCCCGCATATCGCCCGCATGCTGGTGGGCGAAGACCAGCGCTTTTTCCTGCCTGGTTCGGTGATCTGCGGCGCATTGCTGCTGTCGGTGACCTCGGTCGTCTCGAAAATGCTGATCCCGGGCGCAATTCTGCCGATCGGGGTCATCACCGCGCTCGTTGGTGTGCCCTTCTTCTTCTCGCTGATTTTCACCCATCGGAGGCGCGCATGGTAGCCCTGAAGCTCGAGGCGCTTGGCGCTCACTATGGCCGCAACCGCATTTTTACCGATATCACCACCGGCGATATCGTCGGCGGTATGCTGACAGCGGTGATCGGCCCGAATGCTGCGGGAAAATCGACGCTGTTCAAACGCATCGCCGGCCTGTTGAAGGGTGACGGCGTTGTGCATGTCAGTGGGGAGGAAAGCCTTCGGCCGATTTGCTACATGCCGCAGGATACCGGCGCCAATGCCGTACTCACCGTCTATGAAAGCGTTTTGCTCGCCTCAAAGCAGGGCTCCGGCTGGAAGGTGGCTGATCAGGAACTGGTCGATATCGACCGTATCCTGTCATCGCTTCGCATCACCGATCTTGCGTTCCGCGATCTGGGTGAACTGTCGGGTGGCCAGCGGCAACTGGTCGCCATTGCCCAGGCACTGGTGCGCAAGCCGCAAATTCTGCTGATGGACGAGCCGACGTCTGCTCTCGATCTCTTCCGGCAGATCGAGGTGCTGCAACACATGCACCAGCTTGCTCGCCAGACAGACATGGCGGTCCTGATCGCGCTTCATGATCTCAACCATGCCATGCGCTACTGCGACCATTCTCTGGTCGTGGCAGACGGTCGTCTGGTTGCCAATGGCCCGACGGCCGATGTGATCACCCCTGCCCTGCTTCGGCAGGTTTACCGCGTGGATGCGCGCATCGAGAACTGTACGCAAGGTCGCCCGTTGGTGATCGTGGATGCTGCCCTGGCCTGATCGAAGACGACGTTCTTGCTGTTTCGGCAGGAATGTCGCTCAGCTCAAGCCCATGTAACGACCCGGCTTGTGGTTGATGGCGATGATCAGGTTCGCGATCGCAGCGCCCAGCACGGAATAGGCAAGGCGGTCTGCCGGCAGGATGAAAAAGGCCGCGGCGAGGATTGCCAGATCGACGCCGAGTTGCACGTATCCGGCCCGAATACCGAGCTTTTCCTGCAGGTAAAGTGCGAGGATATTGATGCCGCCAAGGCCCGTGCGATGGCGAAACAGCATCAAGAGGCCCGTGCCGATCAATCCGCCACCGATGATCGTCGCATAGAGCGGGTCGAGATGGGAGAAATCGATCCACGCCCCGTTGAGTTTTGACAGGATCGAAACCAGCGCCACTGCGGTGAACGTGCGGATGGTGAAGCCCCAGCCCATGCGTTTGACCGCAAGGATATAGAACGGCAGGTTGACCAGGAAGAAGATCAGCCCGAAACCCCAGCCAGACGCGTAGGACATCAGCAAGGCCAGACCGGCGGTGGAGCCAACCGTCAGCATCGTCTTGGTGTAGATCAGCGTTCCCAGCGACACGAAGAGCGTGCCGGACAGCATCGCCAGCACGTCTTCATAGAGCCGGTGACGCTCTGTGGGCGCCATCGGGTTGACGGTTGCGGTGGTCATGGGCTGTTATCCAAGCAATGGCTTGAGGACTGAGGCAACCCGCGCGATGTCGGCACTTTTCAGTCCTGCGATGTTGATGCGGCCGGAGGTCGGCATATAGATGCCGTGATCCTTGCGCAGATCGAGCACTTCGCTCTCGCTCAGCGGCAGCAGCGAGAACATGCCCTGCTGCTCGGCAATCTGCGGCGCAAGCTGCCAGCCATCGGATAGCGCATGGGCCAGTTCCCGGCGCAGGCCGTTCAACCGGTCGCGCATCGAATTCAGTTCAACGACCCAGTCGCTGCGCAGCGTCTCGGAGGCAAGAATGGTGCGAACGACGGCAGCACCGTGATCCGGCGGCATGGAATAGCTGGTGCGGGCCATGGTAACGAGATTGGAGCGGGCGATATCGGCGGCGGTCTGCGTTTCGGCGACGGCAAAGATCGCGCCGGTGCGTTCGCGGTAGATGCCGAAGGATTTCGAGCAGGAGACGGCCACCAGCGCCTCAGGCGCGGCTTTGATCACCTGGCGCAGCCCCGCCACATCTTCATCGATGCCGGTGCCAAAGCCTTGGTAAGCGCTGTCGATCAGAGGGATGAGACGGCGCTCGGCAACAATGGCCGCCAGTTCCTGCCACTGCGCAGCCGTCAGGCCAGCCCCTGTGGGATTGTGGCAGCTCGCATGGATCAGCACGGCGTCGCCCGCCTGGGCGCCGGTCATCGCTTTCATCATGCTGGCAAAGCGCACTGACTGCGTCGGCACATCGAAATAGGGATAGGTTTCAACGGTAAGCCCGGTCGCACCGAAGATACCGGCATGGTTCGGCCAGCTCGGCAGACCAAGCCAGAGGCGGCGGGTTCCGGCACGGGCAAAAAGATCAGACGCTAGACGTAGCGCTCCGGAGCCGCCAGGTGTCTGCACGCCGGCAGCGAACTTGCCCGTATCCTTGCCACCAACCAGATCCCAGAGCAAATCGAGGAAGACTCGGTCGCCTTCCGGGGCGACATAGGACTTGCTTTCCTGGGTTTCAAGCAACTGTTTCTCAGCGGCCTTGACGGCGCGCAGCACCGGCGTACGCCCAAGGTCATCCCGGTAGACGCCAACCCCGAGATCGATTTTATCTGCGCGTGCATCGGCATTGTAGAGCCCGATCAAAGCGAGCAGCGGATCGTTCGGTTGGGAAGCCAGCTTGTCGAACATGAAGAACCTTCTTGAATGGTGCGTAATATGCGCAAATCATAGCAATTCATTCGAGCAAAGTCGCGCCTGATTTTCTCCTCTAGAAGTATAAAAGCTTTGAGGAATTGCGAATTATATGCATTAAGCGCTAGAAAATTGCGCGATATTCGGTAAGCTTGGTGCCATGGCCATTGAACCGCAATTCGAACTCGACCGCATCGATCGCCGCATTATCGAATGCCTGCTCGAAAATGCGAGCTTCAGCAACGCGGAGATTGCCGATCGTGTGGGGCTGACCGCCGCACCTTTATCACGCAGGCTGGCACGCCTCTACAATAGCGGCATCATCCGCCAAGCGGTGATCATCGATGCGGCCCGTGTCGGTCTTGGTCTGCAAGCCTATGTGGAAATCACTCTGGACCGAACCACGCCACAGGTCGGAGATCGATTCATCCAGATGGTCGCGCGATTGCCGGAAGTGGTTGAAATCCACGCGGTGGCCGGCGATTTCGATTTTCTGCTCAAGATATCTGTCCGCGACATGGCCGACTACAAGCGGCTGATCTGGCAGGAATTCGATCAGCTGGCAGAGATCAAGACGATCCGCTCGACCATGGTTTTCGACAGCCCGAAGATTTCATACGGTCATCTGCCGGAATAGAAAAAGGGCGCCGCCGGCGCCCCTCCCCCAGATTGATCGGCGTTGATCGGTTAGCCGGCGCTGACAAGCTTGCCGCGTTTTGCCATGCGGGCGCGGATTGATTCAACATCGGCGCGCGGGGTCGCGGCAAACAGAGTGCGGGTATACTCATGCTGCGGATCGTTGAAAACAGCATCGCGCGTGCCGTATTCGACGGCCTCGCCGTAGTACATCACCATCACTTCGTCTGCGATGTAGCGCACGACCGAGAGGTCATGGCTGATGAACACGTAAGTCAGGCCGAACTCTTCCTGCAGGTCGGCGAGCAGGTTCAGAACCTGTGCCTGAACGGACAGGTCGAGCGCGGATACCGGCTCGTCGAGTACCAGAAGCTTCGGATTGAGCATCAATGCACGGGCAATCGCGATACGCTGTCGCTGGCCGCCGGAGAACATGTGCGGATAGCGGTTGTAATGCTCCGGACCGAGGCCGACCTTGATCAGCATTTCGTTGGCGCGATCGCGACGCTCCGATGCCGTCATCTTGGTGTTGATCAGCAGCGGCTCGCCCAGAACGTCGCCGATCTTCTGGCGCGGATTGAGCGATCCATACGGGTTCTGAAAGACGATCTGCACCTTCTGGCGCATCTCGGCGGTCAGGTGGCCCGGACGAGTATCGACTTTCTTGCCTTCGATCAGCAATTCGCCGCCAGTCGGCTCATCGATGAAGGTCAGGATGCGGGCAAGGGTCGACTTGCCGCAGCCGCTTTCACCGACAATAGCCAGCGTCTTGCCGGTTTCGAGCTTGAACGACACGCCCTTGACCGCATGCACGGTTTTGTCGGCCTTCAGGAAGCCTTGCGGCACATGATAGTCGCGCTTGATGTCGCGGATTTCCAGCATCGGGGTTCCGCTGGTGTTTTCGACCACAGTGCTCATGCGGCACCTCCCGTCGTCTGGGACGCTGCCATAAAATCGGAGACCGTCGTCAGGCGATCACCGGTGGCATTTTCCGGCAAAGCGGAAAGCAGCGCCTTGGTATAAGGGTTCTTCGGGGCTTCGAACAGGGACAGCACGTCGGCCTCCTCCATCTTCTTTCCCTTGTACTGGACGATGACGCGGTCGGCCGTTTCGGCCACGACCGCCATGTCATGGGTGATCATGATCAGGCCCATGCCGGTCTCGACCTGCAGCTTCAGAAGCAGATCGAGGATCTGCTTCTGGATCGTCACGTCAAGCGCCGTCGTCGGTTCGTCGGCGATCAGCAGCTTCGGATTGCAGGCGATCGCCATGGCGATCATCACGCGCTGGCACTGGCCGCCCGACATCTGGTGGGGGAAGTGATTGAGGCGTTCAGCCGGATCCGGCAGGCCGACGAGCTTGAACAGCTCGATCGCGCGCGCCCGGCGTTCCTTGGCACCCATGCCCATGTGCAGTTTCAGGACTTCCTCAATCTGGAAGCCGACGGTAAAGCACGGGTTGAGGCTGGCGACGGGTTCCTGGAAAATCATCGCCACATCCTTGCCGATCAGCTTGCGCCGATCGGAAGGCGACATGCCCTGGATATCGCGTCCGAGAAAGAGCATGCGGTCGGCCGTGATCTTGGCCGTCCAGGGCAAAAGCCCCATGACCGCCAGCATGGCAACGGACTTGCCGGAGCCACTTTCGCCAACGATCGCCAGAACTTCGCCAGCATCGACCGAAAGCGACACGCCGTCGACGGCCTTGAACCAGCCTGAAGCGGTCTCGAACTCGACGGTGAGGTTTTGAATGTCGAGAAGTGCCATGTCAGGACCTCTTCAGCTTGGGGTCGAGCGCGTCGCGCAGGCCGTCGCCCATCAGGTTGATCGCCAGAACCGTGATCAGGATTGCCAAACCCGGGAAGGTCACGACCCACCAGGCACGCAGGATGAATTCGCGGGCTTCCGCCAGCATGGTGCCCCATTCAGGTGCCGGAGGCTGGGCACCCATGCCGAGAAAGCCGAGTGCGGCGGCATCGAGGATCGCGTTCGAGAACGACAGCGTCGCCTGGACGATCAATGGCGCCATGCAGTTCGGCAGAATGGTGCGGAACATCAGGCGGAACGGCCCTGCCCCGGCCAGTCGGGCGGCCGTCACATAGTCACGGGTCTTTTCCGACATCACGGCGGCACGCGTCAGGCGGACGAAATGCGGCTGCAGGGTCAATGCGATGGCGATCATGCCGTTGGTCAGGCCGGGTCCGAGGATCGCGACAAGCACCAGTGCGAGAAGCAGCGACGGAAATGCCAGAATGATATCCATCAGGCGCATGATCGTGGTGTCGAGCCAACCGCCATAGTAGCCGGCAATGACACCGATGGCGATGCCGGTGGTCAACGACAGCGTCGTGACGAACACGCCGATGAACAGCGAATACTGCGATCCGTAGATCAGGCGCGACATGATATCGCGACCGACGGGATCGGTGCCGAGCGGATAGCTCCAGTTGCCGCCTTCAAGCCATGCGGGCGGCAGGAGAATGGCGTCACGATACTGTTCGAACGGCGAATGCGGCGCGACCAGCGGTGCAAACACCGCGATCAGCACGAGGGCGATGAAAACGACGAGGCCGATGACGGCGCCGCGGTTTTCGGAGAAATAGAACCAGAACTCGGCCAACATCTGGCGGCGCATTGCCGCTGTGGTGACCGGCTGGCTTTGAATGGTCTCAGCCATGGGATTTTATCCTTCTAGTGGCGGATGCGCGGGTTGATCAGGCCATACAGGAGATCAACGATCAGGTTGACGACCATGATGATGCCGGCAATCAGCAGCAGTCCGCCCTGGATGACGGGATAATCGCGGCGGAATACGCTGTCGACCATCCATTTGCCGATGCCCGGCCAGGAGAAGATCGTTTCGGTCAGGATCGCGCCGGCAAGCATGACGCCGATCTGCAGGCCGATCGTGGTGATCACCGGGATCATCGCATTGCGAAGCGCATGCAGGCCAACCACGCGGAACGGCGAAAGTCCCTTGGCGCGGGCTGTGCGGATATAATCCTCCGACAGCACTTCGAGCATGGCGGACCGTGTCTGGCGTGCAATGACGGCAAGCGGAATGGTGGCGAGCACGATCGACGGCAGGATCAGATGGCTGAGGGCCGATGAGAAGGCACCCTTTTGACCCGACAGCAGGCTGTCGATCAGCATGAATCCGGTGACAGGCGGGAAGAAGAACATCAGCGAGATACGGCCCGAGACCGGCGTCCATTGCAGGATGCCGGAAAACAGGATGATCAGCAGCAGGCCCCACCAGAAGATCGGCATCGAATAGCCGACGAGCGCGATGCCCATCATCGTCTGGTCGAAGGCCGAGCCACGCTTGATTGCAGCGATGATGCCGGCTGGGACGCCGATTGCGATGGCGATCATGATGGCACAGAAGGACAGCTCGACGGTCGCCGGGAACAGCGCGAAGAACTGATCGATGATCGGGCTCTTCGAGACGATCGATGTGCCGAAATCACCCGTCATGACGCCGCTGATATAGTCGAAATACTGCACGACGATCGGCCGGTCGAGGCCGAGATTTGCGCTGATTTCCGCGTGTCGCTCAGGCGACATCACGCGCTCGCCAGACAAAAGCGCGACGGGATCACCCGGCAGCAGCCGGATGAAGGCGAAGGCTATGATCGATACGCCGATGAAGGTCGGGATCAAGACGGCAAGCCGCCGCAAGAGAAAGCCAAACATGTAGGAGACCTGTTGTTTTTCTTATGAAGGTCGGACCGTGGGCTTGTCGCCTCTTCGGTCACTCGAAAAGCCGTATCGGGTTTCGAACCGTGGAAATCGCCGGATTTTGTCCGGTGGAGCTTAACGAGAATCGCCGCGGGTTTTGGCCCGCGGCGACTGCGTCTCGTATCCGATTACTCGGCGATGTCGACGTTTTCGAAGGTGAAGTCACCGAGCGGGCTCTGAACGAAGCCAGAGACTTCCTTGCGCATCGGAACGATGGACAGGGAGTGGTCGATGGTTGCCCAAGGTGCTTCGCGCTTGAAGACCAGCTGGGCTTCTTCGTAAAGCTTGGTGCGTTCAGCCTGATCGGACGTGACCTTGGCCTTCTTGACCAGGGCGTTGAACTCTTCGTTGCACCACTGAGCGCGGTTGTTGCCGCCCACGGCTTCGCAGCCGAGCAGGGTGTCGAGGAAGTTGTCCGGATCGCCATTGTCGCCGGTCCAGCCGAGCATGACGGCGCCGTCACGATCCTTGGCCTTCGAACGGTCGAGATATTCGGCCCATTCGTAGGAAACGATCTCGACCTTGACGCCGATCTTGGCAAAGTCGTCCTGCATGATTTCAGCCGCGCGGCGGGCGTTCAGCATGTAGGGGCGCGATACCGGCATCGCCCAGATCTTCATCGACAGATCCTTGACGCCGGCAGCTTCGAGCGCCTTCTTGGCGGCGTCGAGGTCGTAGGCATCATCCTGCGTGGCTTCGTTGTAGGACCACATTGTCGGCGGGATCGGGTTCTTGGCCGGAGTTGCCATGCCCTGGAAGACGGCATCGACGATAGCCGGCTTGTTGATCGCCTGGTTCAGGGCCTTGCGCACTTCCGGCTTGTCGAACGGCGCCTGGGTCGTGTTGTAGGCGAGGTAGGCGACGTTCAGGCCTTCCTGTTCCATGACGGTCAGCGACTCGTCGGTCTTCATCGCGGCAACGTCTGCTGCGTTCGGGAACGGCATCAGGTGGCATTCGCCGGCCTTCAGCTTCTGGTAGCGAACGGCAGCGTCGGTGGTGATTGCGAAGACGAGATCGTCGATCTTCGGTGCGCCACCCCAGTAGTCAGCATTCTTCTTGAAGCGGATGACCGCATCCTGCTGGTAACCGACGAAGGAGAACGGACCCGTGCCGACCGGCATCTGGTTGAGCTGTTCCTTCTTGCCTGCCTTTTCGAGGCTGTCGGCATATTCCTTCGACAGGATCGAGGCGAACGGCATGGCGAGGTTGGCGAGGAACGGTGCTTCCGGCTTGTTGAGGGTAATCTTGACCGTCAGGTCATCGACCTTTTCGATCGACTTGATCAGTTCCGGGAAGCCCATGCCTGCGGCATATTCCCAGGACGTGCCGGCGACATACTGGTTCCACGGATGGTCGGCCTTGATCTGGCGTTCCAGCGAGAAGATCACGTCGTCCGCGTTGAATTCGCGGCTCGGGGTGAAGAATTCGGTGGTGTGGAACTTGACGCCCGGACGCAGTTTGAAGGTGTATTCGGTGCCTTCGGCGTTGACGGTGTAGCTTTCAGCCAGACCGGCTTCGGCTTCGGTCGTGCCAGGCTTGAATTCCATCAGGCGGCTGTAAACTGGATGCGCCGACGCATCGAATGTCGTGCCAGCGGTGTACATGCCCGGGTCGAAGCCTTCCGGCGAACCTTCCGAGCAATAGACGAAGGTCTTGGCGCTCGCTGCGCTGGAAAGGAACGTAGCCGCGAGCAATGCTGCGGCGGCAAAGCCAAACTTGTATTTCATGAGCAGTCTCCCAGAGGCGTTGGACCATGACTGTCCGGTCGCCGGTTCTTTTGGTTCCGTGGGGCGTGTTTCGCACCCAGTGTTTTGCAGAACGAGGTGTTGATCCTCATTCCGGCGTACCGAAACGGCGAGACCGCAATGGCTGTCGTAAAGAGGCCAGTGCGCATGCCCGACGTCAAAGCCCGCATGCCCAACGTCATATCGGCTTAAAAAACGTTGTAAAGAGAGATTCTGCCGCAATATCACTTCATTTTAGACTGGAATTTGGCGGAATTCGCCAAGTGCAGGATAAAATTCGCAGAAATAAATCGTAAGCAAGGCAAACGAAATTTGTTTTAGTGATAAGGTAGAAGCATTTGTTTCCAAAGGCTTCGCGCAGCGACGTCGCAAAATGGAAAGCGCTTCTGACTGATCTTGACGGGGATTTTACCACGTCTTGCGGTTTGATCAATCGGTCAAAAAAAGCGAAGTCGGGAGGGGCTTGGGGTCCCCTCCCGCTCCCTATTCGGTCGCAGGCGTTTTGGGCTCGCGACCGAAGAAGAGGGAATAGGCAGCCGGCAGGACCAGAATGGTCAAGACTGTCGCCACGAGGATGCCGCCCATCATCGCATAGGCGAGCGGCCCCCAGAAAATCCCGCGCGAAATCGGGATCAGCGCGAGCACGGCGGTCATGGCCGTCAAGCATGAT
>NZ_AHZC01000382.1 GCF_000247475.1 Rhizobium sp. PDO1-076
TACGCCGTTCTTCGACAACAAGGCGTCGTTCCAGCGCGGTGTCAACCAGGTTGTCCGTCGCACCGCGATCCAGCTTGCCGACAATCTCGGTCGCGTGCGCGGAACGTCGGGTATCAACAGCGATCTGCAGGATGCACGTGGCAATATCCAGTTCGACGAGAGCACCTGGTATTTCGGCACCGATCCGTTCGGCTTCAAGACGCCGACGCCGAGCTACTATCGCGCCGCGGTGCAAAGCTTCCGCCGGTTCAATGCGTCGCTGGAGAATTGCGAAGCGGTGTTTGATGCCCGCGCCGACAATCTGCTGCAGCTGCTCGACGGCATGGCGAGCGACCTCGGCAACACGTCCGACATCCTGCGTCGCCGCTCGGAAGAGTTCAATGCGGGCTGGTTCGATACGCGCGCCGATGACCGCTTCTGGTTCTCCTTCGGCCAGCTCTATGCGCAAAATGCGCTTTTACAGGCAGCGCGTGCCGATTTCGGCAATGTCATCCGCGAACGCAATCTGGGGACTGTGTGGGCCGAGATGGAGCGCCAGCTGCAGGCTTCACTCAGGATCCAGCCGGCGATCATTTCCAATGGCCGCGAGGATGGCTGGATCATGCCGACCCATCTGGCCACGATGGGCTTCTACATTCTCCGGGTCCGCTCCAACATGGTCGAGATCCGCGCCATTCTCGATCGCTGATCCGGCGATCGATCGCCAATAGCAAAAGGCCCGGTTCGATGCCGGGCCTTTTGCGTTTCCGTCGATCTTGAAGATCGCGTTAGCTGATGATCTTCATCCGGATTGCCTTGGCGACCAACTGGGTGCGGTTGACGCAATCGAGCTTGCGGATCGCATTGGTCATATAGGCGTTGACCGTATGATCCGAGAGCGACAGGATCTGGCCAATCTCCAGTGAGGTCTTGCCCTGGGCGGTCCAGCGCACAACTTCAAGTTCGCGTGCGGACAGGACATTGGTCGTGCTGGCGGTGCGACGCAGGCGGTCGAAGACATCGAAGGCCTGAATGCTGATCATCGACAGCTCGTTCAGTTCGGGCTGAGTGAGTGGTCCCCGGCGGCCGTCGTAGCGAACCATCTGGCGGCTGCCATCAATCGACGAGGTCTGGAACATGACGCCCATCAGCAGGCCATAGCGGTACATAAGCTCGCACATTTCCGGCGGACAGTCGAAATCCGGCGACTTGCCGTCCGATCCGATCGTCCAGGTCTTGTGCATGATGGTTCGCGAGACATGTGATGTCAGCGGGCAAAACTTGAGGAAGCCTTTGCGATCGAATTCGCGAACAAAGTCGGACGGGATGGTGCTTTCGTGGACCAGATTTCCGAACAGCTTGTCCTGGAAGGTTGGCGCATTGGTGACCGTCACGTGGTCCAGGTCATATTCGTTTGCCACCCGGAGCCAACGCTGCATGAGCTCGGCGCGGCTCTGACAGCTCCCGATTTCGTCGCCCAAGAGCATCTGTCGTTCTGGCAGCATTTTTTGATATTTTCGAAAGTTGATATCTGTTTGTAAGTTATCTCACAAATATATCAGTCACGCCGAAAAGCTAGCACTTTTTGGAGGGGTATTGGTATTAATATGACTAATTTCTCACCGCTGCCGCTTGAATTGGCGGAACTCTGTTTCCTTAGGTTTTACACGGCCAAAGCCGTCCTGTAGCTGAAAGTCCTTCATCATAGCATTGGTATGATCCAGCCGTCTGCCGAGCCGTGGCAGAATCGCTTGCGCGCAGCGCTGCGCGTCGCCTGCGAGACCACCGCCCCGCCTCGGAACCCGGTCGCGTGGCGGTGCCCGCATTCTGGCAGCAGGATGGTCGTAGAAGGCTGCGGGGGATGTTTTCGTGTTGCTCGGATACGTAGTCGAGCGGCAATCAATCCTTGTCGGGATAGTCGCCCTTCTTCTTGTTCATCAACACTTCGAGATAACCCAGCATCACGGCCGATACGACAAAGGCGAGATGGATCAGGGTGAACCACATCAACTGGCCGTCGGTGTATTTGGTGGCGTTCAGGAATATCTGCAGCAGGTGGATCGAGGAGATGGCGACGATCGAGGACGCGACCTTGATCTTCAGGCTGCCGGCGTCGAGCTTGCCGAGAAAGGATACCTCGTCATCGGCGTTGTCGAACCGGCTGACGAAGTTCTCGTAGCCTGAAATCATCACCATCACGATCAGGCTTGCGACCAGGGCAGCATCAATCAGGCTGAGCATCGCGAGGATCATCTCAAACTCTTCGTAGGCAAACACGTTGCTGGCGATCTTGAGAAATTTGTAGCCAAAAGACAGCGCATAGACTGCGAGTGCAGCAACCAGACCGAGATAGAACACAACGAGGATCCAGCGGCTCGAGAGGATGATTTTTTCGATGACCAGTTCCAGCGATTTCATTGTGACCTCTGCAAGCTTTGGATTTCTCCTGATTTAGCCGAAGCAAGGGTTGCCGGACAAGGGTGATTGTTTAATCAGGGCATTCGGACTGCCGCGCCTTGTTGACCATATGGAGTTTCGTGTGCGGACCACGCTGCAGGTCCGAACGTGCCCGCGCCAAAATAGTCAGCTCGCCGGGCTTGCAACGATTGCCTGGTCGGCCGATCTTCGGCCGCAAAACAGAGGTGAGGAGACAGAAACTTGACGATCTTGTCCGATATCGAAATTGCCCGCGCGGCAAAGAAGCTTCCCATCCAGGCCATCGGTTCAAAGATCGGCATTTTGCCTGATGACCTCATTCCTTACGGCCATGACAAGGCAAAGATCTCGGCCGCGTTCATCGACGGGCTGGCCGGGCGACCGGACGGCAAGCTGATCCTGGTCACGGCGATCAATCCGACGCCGGCCGGCGAGGGCAAGACGACCACGACGGTCGGGCTCGGCGACGGGCTGAACCGGATCGGCAAGCGGGCGATCACCTGCATTCGCGAGGCCTCGCTTGGGCCGTGTTTCGGGGTCAAGGGTGGGGCGGCCGGCGGCGGTTATGCCCAGGTCGTGCCGATGGAAGAGATCAATCTGCATTTCACCGGCGATTTCCACGCCATCACCTCGGCCCACAATCTGCTGTCGGCACTGATCGACAACCACATCTACTGGGGCAACGACCTTGGCATTGACGCCCGGCGCATCACCTGGCGGCGGGTGATGGACATGAACGACCGGGCGTTGCGCCAGATCGTGTCTTCGCTGGGCGGTGCTTCCAACGGCTATCCGCGCGAGACCGGATTCGACATTACCGTGGCGTCCGAAGTGATGGCCATTCTGTGTCTTGCGACCGATCTCGACGATCTCGAACAGCGACTGGGCAACATCATCATCGGCTATCGCCGCGACAAGAGCCCGGTTTTCGCCCGCGATCTGAAGGCCGACGGCGCGATGACGGTTCTGCTCAAGGAGGCCATGCAGCCCAATCTGGTGCAGACGCTGGAAAACAATCCGGCCTTTGTGCATGGCGGTCCGTTCGCCAATATCGCGCATGGCTGCAATTCGGTGATCGCCACGAAGACAGCGCTGAAGCTCGCCGACTATGTGGTGACCGAGGCCGGGTTCGGGGCCGATCTCGGGGCGGAGAAATTCTTCGACATCAAATGCCGCAAGGCGGGCTTGCAGCCGGCGGCGGCGGTGATCGTGGCGACCGTTCGCGCGCTCAAGATGAACGGCGGCGTCGGCAAAGAGGATCTTGGCCGCGAGGATGTGCCGGCGGTCACCCGCGGCTGCGCCAATCTGGGGCGCCACGTGGCGAATGTGCGCAAGTTCGGCGTGCCCGTGGTCGTTGCCATCAACCACTTCGTTTCGGATACCGATGCCGAGATCGAGGCGGTGAAGGATTATGTCTCCCATCTCGGAGCCGATGCGATCGTCTGCCGCCATTGGGCTGACGGTTCGGCCGGCATCGAGGAGCTTGCCCGACGGGTGGCGGAAATGGCCGATAGCGGCGGTTCGCATTTCAAGCCGCTCTATCCGGATGCGCTGTCGCTGATGGAGAAGATCGAGACCGTGGCTTCGAAGATCTATCATGCCGGCGAAGTGACCAGCGACAAGGCTGTGCGCGACCAGCTGAAAAGCTGGGAGGAGCAGGGCTACGGGCACCTGCCGGTGTGCATGGCGAAGACGCAGTATTCGTTCTCGACCGATCCGACCTTGCGAGGGGCGCCGGAGGGCCATGTGGTGCATGTCCGCGAGGTGCGGCTTTCCGCCGGCGCCGGCTTCGTCGTGGCGATCACGGGAGAGATCATGACCATGCCCGGGCTGCCACGGGTCCCGTCGTCGGAGAAGATTTTCCTGAACGATCAAGGCTATATCGAAGGGCTGTTCTGACGCTGCGTCACCCCTGAAAAACTGTGGTATTTCTGCCGATATCGCAACGGTCATAATGCATGATAAAAAGAATCATGTATTATATCTTGACATAAACAATCATGTTTTATACGGCGTAAATGAGGCGACCGTTTCTGGTCGCCGCAATTTTGACGCAATCCCATTTGGCCAGCCCGCGCAGCATGAACTGCGCGGGAACGATCCTTCGTGGCCGCTGAAAGGAACATCGCATGGGTTTCCGGTCCCTCCGACCCGCATTGCTCACCTGTACCGCCCTTGCGGTGATTACTTTTGCTATTCCGGCTCGGTCGCAGGAGGCCGCATCGACGACGGACAACGGTGAAACCCGGCTGAACACGATCGTGGTCAAGGGTAAGCGCGGAGCAAACAAGACACTCGTTTCGGACAGTCCGCAGGTCAGTCAGGTTACGGCAGAGGATATCCAGCGGAACCAGATCAACAGCTTTAGGGATCTCGGACGTTCGCTTGAACCGGGTGTTGATTTCGTCAAGTCCGAGGGTGGCGTGACGATCCGCGGCCTGGGTGGGCCACGCATCCTGACGACGATCGATGGTATCCCGCTGCCCTATCTCGACAATTTTGCGCGACGTGGTGGTCCCGCCACCACGACGAACGTTGCCGGCGGCAGCGACAGCTTTGATTTCTCGTCGATTTCGACGCTTGATGTGCTGCGCGGTTCTGACTCGAGCCGCCTGGGTTCCGGCGCGCTGGCCGGCGGTATCGCCCTGCGCACCCTGGAGCCGGAAGATCTGATCGGCGAGGGCAGGGACTGGGGCGGCATGGCGAAAGCCACCTTCGACAGCGAGGAGATGAGCTTCGGCGGTTCCGCAGCGGTGGCAAAGCGCATCGACAATACGTCCGTGCTTTTCCAGGGCACCTACAGGCGGGGGCAGGAGCGGCAGAACCAGGGAACGGTGGATACCATCGGTGCAACGCGCACCGAGGCAAATCCTGGAGACTTCAACCAGAACAACCTGCTGTTCAAATTGCGGCAGGATCTGGAGGGCGGCCATACGGTTGGTCTGACGGCGGAACGCTATCGCTACAATTCCGATACCGAACTGAAAACATTGACGGGTGCCACGACGGGTTCAAGTCGTGTCTGGGCCGTCGGCGAATATGACGGGTTTGACGACACCGCACGCGATCGCGTCTCCCTGGACTACAGCTTCCTCAATCCCGCTGAAGATGCCGTCATTCAGTCGGCGCGACTGTCAGTGTACTGGCAGGAAACAACCAAGAATGCCGGCGCGACCGGACGTCGTGTGGGGGCCGTTGCCGGGCCATGGCTGCGCGACAACGAATTGCAGGAAAGTGCCATCGGCTTCACCGGCAACGTGGTCAGCGAGTTCAATACCGGCAATCTGACACATGAGCTGACAATCGGCGCTGATGGTGCCCTGCTCGATACGAGCCAGTTCGTGACCGGCATCGACGCATGCACACTCGGCACAGTGACAGCCGGTTGCTCGAACCTCAAGTCTAACCAGTCCGACATGCCGGACGTCGATGGCAAGAAGTTTGGTTTCTACATCGACGACAAGATATCGATGGAAAACAGCGCCTTCTCGCTGACGCCGGGCATTCGCTTTGATTGGTATGACTACGAACCCAAGCTGACGGACGCCTATGCCATCAACAACGGCTATCTGAAGGCTGGTCTTCCCGAGAGCAGCGATGGCAGCCGCCTCAGCCCGAAGCTGCTGGCGAGCTATGATCTGACCGATGAGGTGCAGGTCTACGCCCAGTGGTCGATGGCCTATCGCGCGCCGACGGTGAACGAACTCTATCTCGACTTCGTCAATACCGGATATGCCGTGGTCGGCAATCCGGAGCTTGAGGCGGAAACGTCGAACTCGTTCGAAATCGGCAGCAAGGTCGAATTCACCGATTTCGTCGCCCGTTTTGCGGCCTATCACAGCCGCTACAAGAACTTCATCGAACAGACAACCACATTCGGTGATCCGACCTACGGCATGCTGACGCAGTACAACAACCTGAAGCATGTGGATATTTCCGGCTTCGAATTCAGCCTGCGCAAGGACTTTGAAAACGGTCTCTTCGTTCACGCCGGCGGTGCCTACGCCTACGGTAAGGACAAGGACGCTGACAAGTATCTTCGCTCGGTTGCCCCGTTCAAAGGCGTGGTCGGTTTCGGTTTCGAGCAGCAGACATGGGGTACGGATCTCAGCCTTATCGCTGCGGCCGGCATGCGTGACGACGGCGTCGCGACGACGTTTGACGCACCGGGTTACGGTGTTGTCGATCTGACTGCATGGTGGGAACCTGAGCAGACTAAGGGCCTGCGCATTCAGGCCGGCATCTACAATCTGCTCGACAAGACCTACTACAACGCGGTCAGCATGAAGGACTTCAACCCGACAACGGTGCCGGGTACCGGCAATACCAACCAGCCTATCGAGTATTACTCCGAACCCGGCCGGACCTTCAAAATCTCGTTGACGCAAAAGTTCTAAATTTCGCTTCGGCGGGGGCAAGGGAAGGGCGGTGTCATCGGACGCCGCCCCTTTTCCGTTACCGGCAATAGCGGAAACCGCTGTTTCGCTTGATCACATCCAGATGCAGGTGGTCCTGGTGGGCGGCGTCGCTGCCGGGGGAGAGGACGGTGGTGAAATACAGGCAGGCCATCGCGTTCAGGCTGCGCTGGAAGGCGGCGGCGAATGTTCCGTCATCCTGTTTGGCGATCACCATGGGCACGGTGCCGCGTTCGAATGTCAGGGCGGCGATGTCGACGGCATTGCCGCGGGCGTGTTCTGAGATCTTGCCGTTTTCCGCGCTGTTGCGGTTGCGGCATATGTAGCCCGATGCCTGGTTGACGGTTTTTAGCGCGCCCTTGTCGGACAGGCCAAGCTTTGCTGCGGGGGCGATCATGTCGCGGGTCATCCGGGCAAGCTGCAAGGCCGTTTCGCAACGGAACGTCCCGGCGGGTTCCAGCGCGACTGTTGGGGAGAGCCGCGTCAGCGTTATCGGCCTGTCGATGCCGCAGCCATTGCCGTCGTCGATCCGCGCGGGTTGTTCGAATGTCGCGCCCAGATCCTTCAAGGCTGCCGTGCACGCCTTGAAGCCTGCCTCATCCTCAGTGACAACGGTCGGCGGAGGCGTCTTCGGTTCCGGGGCGGGTTCCGGCGCTTTCTCCGGGGCAGGGTTTGGGGCCGGGGGCAAGTCCGGCTTCGTTGCCGGCACAGATGCTGCCGGTGGGGGTGGCTGGGTGGAGCCCGCGTCGTCGGGCGCGACCGCGTCCGGTGCGTCGTCTTCGTCCGCTTCCTTTGCTGTGCCAGCCGGTTCAACCGCCTCCGGCTTATCGGCAGGTTTCGGCACAGGCGCTGCGACCTGTGGCTTCTCTTCAGGGGTCGGCCCGCGGGCTGGGAGGCTTGCGCCGATGAGCCAGATCATGGCCAGACTTACGCCGAGAAAATTCCGCATTTTGGATCTCGTCTCCCTTTTGCCGCGAGGGCTAACGGTTGGGAGCCGCTTAAGTTCAGTCCATGCTCTGCAATGTTCCCTGAATATGTGCGTCGAATCCCGCTTGCGCAGGGGCAAAGAGCAGGTTATCAAAAACGCCATGAAGATCGTTTTGAACAACAATGCTTGGTGGTGGGTACGCTAACGCGGCCTTGACCAATCATGTCTTGAGACGATTGAACCCAAAGCCGCCCGGAGAACCTGAGGCGGCTTTTTTGTATTCAGGCGCCTTCCAACCGGGCCATGAAAGACGGAGAGAGACTGGAATGTCGACGATCATGCGGGACGACGGGAGCGAGGCCTATGTAACGCGCGGCGGTGTCACCGTAACGCGGCGGCGGCGGCCGACACCCTATGCTGATGCGGTCAGCACGTATGTCGACAAGCTCGACGAGCGGCGCGGCGCGGTGTTCTCGTCGAATTACGAATATCCGGGTCGTTACACCCGCTGGGACACCGCCATCGTCGATCCGCCGCTTGGCATCTCCTGCTTTGGCCGCCGGGTGTGGATCGAGGCCTATAACGGTCGTGGCGAGGCGCTCCTGGCACTGATCGCCGACAAGCTGGCGACGGTATCCGATCTCGATCTCGGTGCCCGCACGGAGCGTCGCCTCGATCTGGAGGTCAAGGTACCGGATCGTGTCTTCACCGAGGAAGAGCGCTCGAAAATCCCGACCGTCTTTACCGTTCTCCGAGCCATCACCGACCTCTTTCATTCCGAGGAAGATGCAGCGATCGGCCTGTTTGGCGCCTTCGGCTACGATCTGGCCTTCCAGTTCGACGCGATCAAATTATCGCTGCAGCGCCCGGAAGACCAGCGTGACATGGTGCTGTTCCTGCCGGATGAAATCCTGGTCGTCGACCACTATTCGGCCAAGGCGTGGATCGATCGCTACGATTTTACCAAGGGCGACGTGACGACCGAGGGGAAATCGGAGGAGATTGCGCCGGAACCGTTCCAGCACACCGACACCATTCCGCCGCGTGGCGACCATCGTCCGGGCGAATATGCCGAGCTTGTCACCAAGGCGAAGGAAAGCTTCCGTCGCGGCGACCTGTTCGAGGTCGTGCCGGGGCAGAAATTCATGGAACGCTGCGACAGCAAGCCGTCGCAGATCTCCAAGCGGCTGAAGGAAATCAATCCGTCGCCGTATTCCTTCTTCATCAATCTCGGCAATCAGGAATATCTGGTCGGCGCCTCGCCGGAAATGTTCGTTCGGGTCAATGGCCGGCGCATCGAGACCTGCCCGATCTCGGGCACGATCAAGCGTGGCGACGATCCGATCGCCGACTCGGAACAGATCCTCAAACTGCTCAACTCCAAGAAGGACGAGAGCGAGTTGACCATGTGCTCGGACGTCGACCGCAACGACAAGAGCCGCGTTTGCGAACCGGGTTCGGTCAAGGTCATCGGCCGCCGCCAGATCGAAATGTATTCGCGCCTCATCCATACCGTCGACCACATCGAGGGCCGGCTGCGCGACGACATGGACGCATTCGACGGCTTCCTCAGCCATGCCTGGGCCGTGACTGTAACCGGTGCGCCGAAACTCTGGGCCATGCGGTTCATCGAAGCACATGAAAAGAGCCCGCGCGCCTGGTATGGTGGCGCGATCGGCATGGTCGGCTTCAACGGCGACATGAATACCGGGCTGACCCTTCGCACGGTGCGCATCAAGGACGGCATTGCCGAAGTGCGTGCCGGTGCGACGCTGTTAAATGATAGCATCCCGGAAGAGGAAGAGGCCGAAACCGAACTGAAGGCATCCGCCATGATTGCAGCCATTCGTGACGCAAAGACGGGCAATGATGCGAAGAACAAGCGCGGCGTGGCCGCTGTCGGGCAGGGGATCAATATCCTGCTCGTCGACCACGAAGACTCGTTCGTGCATACGCTCGCCAACTATTTCCGCCAGACGGGGGCTACGGTGAACACCGTGCGCTCTCCGGTCGCCGACGAGGTTTTCGACAGGCTCAATCCCGATCTCGTCGTTCTATCGCCGGGACCGGGATCTCCGAAGGACTTCGATTGCAAGGCGACGATCAAGAAGGCGCGGGCTCGGCAATTGCCGATCTTCGGCGTCTGCCTCGGCCTGCAGGCGCTGGCCGAAGCCTATGGCGGCGAGTTGCGCCAGCTTGCGGTTCCGATGCACGGCAAGCCGTCGCGCATCCGCATTCTCGAGCCCGGCCTGGTGTTTTCCGGTCTCGCCAAGGAAGTGACGGTTGGCCGTTATCACTCGATCTTTGCCGATCCTGCGACGCTTCCCCGCGAATTCATGATCACGGCGGAAAGCGAAGACGGCACGATCATGGGCATCGAACACACCAAGGAACCGGTGGCTGCGGTGCAGTTCCACCCGGAATCGATCATGACGCTTGGCCAGGATGCCGGCATGCGGATGATCGAGAACGTCGTGGCGCATCTGGCGAAGAGAGCCAAGGTGAAAGCCGCCTGATACCGGTTTCGGCGGGTTGACCCGCTGTTAAACTCTGTGCTTTAGACTGCGCGAACTTGAAACCGCCTGCGCTCCGTCGCGGGCGGTTTTGCATTTTGGGATTGCCCATTGCAATTCGCTCGCATCTGCACGGACACATATGATGGTCGGAACACAAGACAATCTGGTTCAGCGGCTCGCCTTCTGGGGCATTCCGCTGGCGTTTGGCGTGATGGGGCTGAAGCTTCTGGCCTGGTGGCTCACCGGCTCCGTGGCGCTGCTGTCGGACGGGCTGGAATCGACCGTCAATGTGATTGCGGCCTTCATCGCCTATTTCGTCATTCGATACGCGCAAAAGCCGGCTGATGATGATCACCCATACGGCCATCACAAGGCGGAATATCTGTCGGCGGTCGTCGAGGGGGTGCTGATTGTCGTGGCCGCCCTGGTGATCATCAACGAGGCCGTGGCAGCGCTTGCCGATCCGCAGGTGCTGAATGCGCCAGCGCTCGGCCTTGCAATCAATTTTGTCGCGGGTCTGATCAATCTTGTCTGGGCGCGCACGTTGATCCGGGTTGGCAAGTCGCATCGCTCGCCGGCTCTTGCGGCCGATGGCCATCACATCATGTCGGATGTGGTGACGTCGATCGGGGTTCTGGCCGGTCTGGTTCTGGTCGTGATCACCGGCTATGCGATCCTCGATCCGCTGCTCGCCATCCTGGTTGCCTGCAATATCATCTTCCAGGGCTGGAAGGTGATCAGCACCTCCGTCGATGGACTGATGGACAAGGCGGTTGAGGTCAGCGACGTGGAGGCGATCAAGAAAGCGATTGCCGAGAATGCGGAGGGCTCGCTCGGCGTGCATTATCTGCGCACGCGGCGCGGCGGTGCGGTGACATTCGTCGCCTTCGATCTGGTCGTTCCGGCCGATATGACCGTGGTCGAGGCGCACCAGATCTGCGATCGGCTGGAAGCTGCGGTCATGGCCGTGCTGCCGGGCGGGCGCGTGACAATCCATGTGGAACCGGAAAGCGAAGAGGCCCACGGCGTGGGCGTAGCGGTAAAGGGATAAGATTATGAGCATGACCGATGTATCGGGACTGTCGCAACTCGGCCATGCGGTCGAAGCGCCGACCAGCCCGGAGACTGCCGTGATGGAGCGTGTGCCGAACGGCAATGCCGGGACGGATTATGTGGTGCGCTTCACCGCGCCGGAATTCACCTCGCTATGCCCGATGACTGGCCAGCCGGATTTCGCCCATATCGTCATCGACTACATTCCCGGCGACTGGCTGGTCGAATCGAAGTCGTTGAAGCTCTTCCTGTTTGCGTTCCGCAATCATGGCGCTTTTCATGAAGATTGCTCGATTTATATCGGCAAGCGCATTGTCGAGCTGCTCGATCCGAAGTGGCTGAGGATCGGTGCCTACTGGTATCCGCGCGGTGGCATCCCGATCGACGTCTTCTGGCAGACCGGCGAGGCGCCGAAAGGTGTCTGGTTGCCGGAGCAGGGGGTCGCGACCTATCGCGGGCGCGGCTGAAGCCGGTTTTCGCTCTTCAAGCCTGATGTGAGGCGTTGGCGAAAGGCTACTCCCGGCAAGGGGTTGGCAGGATTTGCGAAGAGCTTGAATCAAACGAGAAACGGCGGCCAATGGCCGCCGTTCACATGTCTGGATACTGGTGTGCGATCAGCCGAAGGCGATTGCGGCACCACCGATGACGGTTGCTACGCCGAGCAGGCGAGCGACAACCGGGCCGAAGCGGTTGAGGGCGATCCCGAGGCCGAGGCCCGCGACATGCAGGCCGGCGGTGGCGATCAGGAAGCCAAGGCCGAACTGGAGGGCGCCGGCGGTGCCGAGTTCGCCGCCATGGGCATGGCCGTGGAACAGGGCGAATGCTGCGACGACAGCGGCAGAGGCTGCAACCGGCAGGCGGACAGCAGCCGCGACCAGCAAGCCGAGGCCGATGACCGAGGCGAGAATTGCCGGTTCGACGAAGGGCAGGTCAATGCCGGCGACAGCAAGCGCAAAGCCGATGGCCATGGTGCCGACGAAAGCGGCCGGAACTGCCCAGAGCGCGCGGCCGCCGATCTGCGAGGCCCAGATGCCGACGGCAACCATCGCCAGAATATGGTCGGCGCCGAACAGCGGGTGCGACAGGCCTGCCATCATCGAACCGTGTTCTTCCGGGTTCAGGTGGGCAAAGGCCGGGGCGGCGGCTGCGGCAAATATGGCTGCGGTGTAGGAAAGGCGTTTCAACATTTTAGGTCCCTCTATTTGGTCGACTCAAGGCGGCCGTGTTCGGTCCCGCCACCTCGTCTCTGTATGTCATCCGTGACAGTAACGTAAGCTGTTTGGCGCTGTCCATGGCAATGTCGGGTGCGAAACTACGTCGAATGCCGGGGATGGGCGGTGCATGCCGCGGCAGCGGGTGGCGCAGATGGGATGTGGGGCGTTCGAATGGGGACGGTTCGGCGCTTCCGGGTTGCACGGTTCTCGACCGGTATCGGCCTTTGGCTGGCAAAAAGCGGTCTTGTGGCGATAAATCAACTGGGCCGCCGCTTCATCGGGGGAATGCGGCTTGATCGGATTTAGACCTTTCGCTATCGGCGGGTTGTGCTTAGGCTCAAGTTGTGCGGCGTCAAACGACCTGCTGTCGGGCAGGCGGACCACGCCCTACTTAAGGTCGGGCGTGTGCCCTATATAACAGACAGTGCAAGCGTATCGGCGGATGGGATGAGGCTATGCGGCCAATGATTGTGACGTGCGGAAGATCAGTTTTTCAAACTTTCCTGCTGGTAGCGGCCTGTATCGGGCTTTTTACGCTGTCCGCTCAGGCTGCCGACGATTGCCGCGCTTCTCCGGCGCCGGGGATCAATTGGGAGGATTGCGACAAGAAGCTGATCATGCTGGACAGCAGCGATCTTAGCGGCGCAAATCTTACCCGGACGGATTTCACTTCCACGGATCTCAGAAGCAGCAACCTGACCAAGGCGAACCTGGAGAAGGCGGTCCTGGTGCGCGCCAGCTTTGCCGGGTCGACGGCCACGGGCGCGCGCTTTGCGCGGATCGAAGCCTACCGGACCGATTTCAGCCAGCTCGATGCTCTGGGAGCCATTTTCAGCGGCGCCGAATTGCAGCGATCCATCTTCACCCAGGCGAAGCTTGGCGATGCCGATTTCACCAAGGCTGATCTGGGGCGCTCGCAATTCGACGGAGCCGATGTTGGCGGCAGCCGTTTCTCGCTGGCCAATCTTGCTCGCGCCGACTTTCGCGGGGCGGCGTTTGCCAAGCCGGTCGATTTCGACCGGGCTTTCTTCTTCCTCACAAGGATCGAAGGCGTTGACCTGACGGCTGCGACTGGTCTCACCCAGTGGCAGGTGGACATGGCTTGTGGCGATGCGCAGACAAGGCTGCCGGCCGGTCTGAACACACCCGCCAGCTGGCCCTGTCAGTTTCAGCAGGAATAACCGCGACAAGATCGGGCATCCGACAGTTTTGTCTGGTTCCGCTGGTGGCTGGTTCTGCGGTTAGACCTGGGCGACCGCTGTCTGAGTCTCTGCAATCGAGAGAGCCTCGGTTACAGCCAGATCGGCCATGGCGAGTGCTGCCTCGCGTGATCTAGCGGCGGCGACGAAGCGTCCATTGTGGCAGAAACTCGCGCCAGCGATGCCGCAGGCAGCTTCCAGATCGCCGTTGGTGAGGCCCGCCCAGGCGGCCGGCAGATCGGCTCGGACCTCAAAACCTTCGTCCGCACGGCGGATGGTGGTCAGGCACCAGTCCTTTTCGCGCGGGTGAACGACGAACAGCAGGTGATCGGCACCCGCCTTCAGAATGGCCGGGCGGAAGGGCATGCCCATCGGCAGTTCCAGCACGCGACCCGTACCGGTATCGACGATCGCCTGATGCACAAGCGCCTCGGCTCGCAGTTTTGCGGCACTTCCGGCGATCCGGGCCTCGACAAAGCTGCGGGCAACGGCCAGCGCGGCATGGAAGCAGCGATCGATCGCCTCAGGGTCGGTTTCGTCAAAGACCGGTTTCAAGGTTTCCAGCAGGGCGGGCAGCGTCAGTCCTGCTAGCGGCCCCGCGATCGACGGGCTGAGGGCGCCGTTGTCGACCAGGTCGATCGGCAGCACGAAACTTGCGTCGAAGGAGGCGTGGATCTTTTCAACATGCGCCTCAGGGACGTCCGAGGCGGCTAGGTAATCCTTGCCGTAATGCTTCCAGATCAATCCGAATGAGCTGTAGGGCTGGCCGTCGTCGCGCAGCGGCGCGCCGCGCTGATGGTGGTCGAAGATCTGCGCTTGCGCATCATAGGCGCCACCGACGTCGTAGATGATACGATCCGAAGCGGGGGTGATCCATTCCGGCGCCCGGCTGCGGACGATGCGAGCCTGGGGGAACAGCCTGGTCAGGATCACGCTGGACAGCAGCTCGTCGGCATGGAAGCCACCGGAATGGGTGACGAGGAAGTCTGGGGTCATGCCGGGATGCGCCTTGTCGTTTGTGGAGGGTCTGTTTGTGGTTGGCTCCAGATAGCCTGTGCCGGATGTCATCTCAACCCGCCATTTGCGCATTAGGCCGCGATGGGCACATTGGGCGCTCTGACCCGCCCTTTGATGTCGCGTGCCGCCTTGCGGCTCAAGTGGCCGGATTTTCGCAATGCCTATGGCATGCGTTGCCGGAATGCGTCAGGAAATCGCGGTGATCTCAAGTTCCTGACCTCCCGCCTCGACGATGTCTCCGACCGCCTTGCCGATCAGCATCTTTGCCACCGGGGACACAAAGGAAATCGACCCGGCTTTCGGATCCGCCTCATCTTCGCCGACAATCCGATACGTCTGCACACGCCCGTCGTCACGGCTGAAGGTTACGGTGCTGCCGAAGGAAACGGTGTCCGTCGATGTCGGATGGGGGATCAGCTGTGCGCTGTGGACCCTGGCCGCAAAGTAGCGGGTGTCGCGCAAAGGTGTTGCTGCCTGCCGGCGCCGTTCGTTGACATCCTCGATCGCGGTCGTCGCCTCATAGGCGTCGCGCGCCTGGCGCAGTTGCAGTTCGAGCGCCTTCAGTCCGGCCTCCGATACAAGGTTCGGATGGGGTGAAATGGGCCGATCGGGTAACAGGGTTTCTGCAGCCGTTTCGGAACTTTCTTCTTTGGTGAAGGCAACGCTCAATCTTCAACTCCATCGCAATATGGCGCGCAATGAACGCGCCGTGGGTGGTCCGCGTTTGTCTGCAGCTTGCACAGAATGGCAATGGGCGAGCCATCGATGAGATGGCCCATGTGCCTGCGCCTCATTTCTTAGGATGCGCATCCAGCACTTCGGCGCATCTCGACAGGCTCAGCCCCTCGCCATCGGTGTCATTCGAGGCACGGATTGTCACAATAGCATTCGACTTGTCGGTGGTAATCTGCAATTCGCAAAACAGTTGCTGATATTGCGGCGGCGAAATCATCTCAGGTCCCCAGCCCGGATCGCGGGCAATGACGCGGGTCTCTGTCACGGTCTGGCCCGAGCCGGTCTGGCGGGTCTCCGTGCGCACCACGGTTCGGGACGGTTCGGGCATGGTATAGGTTGGTGGGATGTAGCGTGTCCTGTCGCCGCCGCGCCAGGTGTAGATGATCGTGCCGTTCGACAGGGGATACTGGCTGATCGGTGGACCATACTGGATGAAGAAGGAATCGATCGGCTGGCCGACCCAGCGCGACTGGATCACCTGCTGGGCTTCTTCTGTCGTGGTGCAGCCGGTGAGCGCCATGAATGCGGCGAGGATGGCGTGGCGAATTTTCATGATCGTGGTTCCTGTTCGGCCGCATTGCGAACGCCGTTCGATGGCGGCGATGGTCCGCATGGAATGCGCAGCCACGCAATCCTGTCGGTGTTCAATTAGCGCCGTGTTTCCGTGCCAGACAAGATGCCGGACCGGTCTGTGTCCATATTTGGCCTGGTCCATCCCCCGTTAATGTGCTGCGGTTTGCGCTTGTCTGTCCGGGCTTGATCCCCATATTGCAGTGTGAATGAAATGCCCGGCACCACGCCGGGCAAGGAGTTGCCTTTGATCGCGTTTGACAACAGCTACAGTCGGTTGCCCGAACATTTTTTCCGGCCGGCCAAGCCCGCCGCCGCCGCGCAACCGCAGTTGATCCGCTACAATCAGGCGCTGGCCGATCAGCTTGGCATCGCGCTCGATGCTGGCGACACCGTGCGGCTGGCGCAGATCTTTTCCGGGCAGATCCTGCCGGTTGGTGCCGAGCCGATCGCCATGGCCTATTCGGGCCATCAGTTCGGTCATTTCAACCCGCAACTCGGTGATGGTCGGGCGCTGCTGCTCGGCGAGGTGATTGATCAAGAGGGACGCCGACGCGACATCCAGCTGAAAGGCGCCGGTCCGACAGCCTTTTCCCGCAATGGCGACGGGCTTGCAGCGCTGGGTCCGGTGCTGCGCGAGTATATCGTCTCCGAGGCCATGGCAGCGCTTGGTATCCCGACGACACGGGCGCTGGCGGCCGTGCTGACCGGCGAACCGGTGATCCGCGAGACGGTGTTGCCGGGGGCCGTGTTCACGCGGGTTGCCGCCAGCCATATCCGCGTCGGGACGTTCCAGTATTTCGCCGCGCGCGGCGATACCGATGGGGTGAAGACGCTCGCCGATCATGTGATCGCCCGGCATTATCCCGAGGTCTCCGGTTCTGAAAATCCCTATGCGGCGCTGCTGTCTGCCATCTCGGTGCGCCAGGCCGAACTGATCGCCCGCTGGCTTTCGGTCGGCTTTATCCATGGGGTGATGAACACCGACAACGTCGCGATCTCCGGCGAGACGATTGATTTCGGACCTTGCGCCTTTCTCGACGAGTATGATCCGAAGAAGGTGTTTTCGTCGATCGACCAGCGCGGCCGCTATGCCTATGCCAACCAGCCGGGCATCGGCCAGTGGAACATCGCGCGGCTGGCGGAATGCCTGCTGCCGTTGCTGGATGAAGACGAAGAAAAAGCGGTCGAGATGGCCAATGGCGTCCTGTCCCAGTTCGGCGATGTCTTTCAGGCGGCCTGGCTTGCGGCCTTCCGGGCCAAACTCGGTCTTATGGGGGAAGACGATCAGGACCGGACGCTGGTCAGCGACCTGCTTGAACTGATGCAAAAGGGCGAGGCGGATTTCACGCTGACGTTTAGGGCGCTTGGCAAGGTTGCCGGGGGATCCGATGATGCGGTACTGGAGGCGCAGTTTACCGATGTGGCTGGGCTTGCCGGATGGCTCGTCCGCTGGCGTCAGCGCATGGAAGGCGGTCGTTCCCGCGCGGAGATCCAGGCTGAGATGGAGACCGTCAACCCCGCGCTGATCCCGCGCAATCACCGTATCGAGGAGGCTATCCAGGCGGCAATCTACAACGATTTTTCGTTCTTCCACCGGCTGTCTGATGCGCTGCGGAAACCCTTCGCGGAAGACCCTGATGTGGCCGATCTATGCCTGCCACCAAAACCCGAAGAGCGCGTGACACGCACCTTCTGCGGAACATAGAGAGACGGCGGGGCATCCAGATTTTGCCCCGCCGCCTATGTTCAGCCGATCAGAATTCTTCCCAGCTGTCCTGCTTCAATGCTGTGTTGCCGATCGAGGCCGGCATGCGGGCCGGGTTCGTGGTGGGCGCAGGGCGTGCTGCTGGTCGAGGTGCTGTGGCCCGAGGTTTTGTCATGTTCGTTGTGTATTAGATTATCGGGGTGTGCCGTTATCAGGGCGACAGGGAGGATCGTGGGTACTGGAGCGTCCCTGTCACCCGACTCGCCGGATGTTCCCTGCACCTGTCGTGCGGGCGACATCGGCTGTTGTCATTTTGCCGCTGGCTGGCAGATTGTCTGCGGATAAGTGGTCGTGCAACACTTGGAGAATGTCGCAGACAGGCTGCAATTGTGCGACTGCTCACCCTAAAATCGAACCCAACATCAATCATTCTCGCAGGCAGGATTGCAGGCTATGGCAGAGTTTCCGTCCAAGGCAAAAGTCGTCATCATCGGGCTCGGAGGGATCGTCGGCGCCTCCATCGCCCATCATCTCATCGAGCGCGGCTGGGACGACATCGTCGGTATCGACAAGTCGGGCATCCCCACCGACATCGGCTCGACGGCACATGCCTCGGACTTCTGTTATACCACCAGCCATGATTACCTGTCGGTCTGGACGACCCAGTACTCGATCGATTTCTTCGAGAAGATGGGCCACTACGCCCGCATCGGCGGCCTGGAAGTCGCGCGCACCGGCGACGACACCTGGATGGAAGAGATCAAGCGCAAGCTGTCGTCTGCCAAGGCGTTTGGCACCCGCGCCCATTATGTCTCGCCCGCCGAAATCAAGGCACTCTTCCCGCTGATCGAGGAAGATCAGGTGATGGGCGGCATGTTCGATCCCGACGCCGGTCTCGTCGTTCCGCGCAGCCAGACGGTTGCCGGCAAGCTGGTCGATGCGGCTGAAAAGTCTGGCAAACTCACAGCCTTTGCCAATACCCCGGCCAAATCGCTGATCGTCGAGGGCGGCCGCATCAAGGGTGTCGTCACCCATCGCGGCACGATCATGGCCGATCACGTCATCGTCTGCGCCGGTCTGTGGGGTCGTTTGATTGCCGAAATGGTCGGCGAGGATCTGCCGGTCATGCCGGTCGACCATCCGCTGACCTTCTTCGGTCCGTATAACGAGTTCGAAGGCACCGGCAAGGATATCGGCTATCCACTTTTGCGCGACCAGGGCAATTCGGCCTATATGCGCGACACCGGCGACCCGAAGACCACCGAAGGCGGCCAGATCGAGTGGGGCTATTACGAGACCACCAATCCGCGCATGTGCCATCCGCGCGAGCTCCTGGAAAAGCACGAGGCGCGCTTGTCGCCGTCGCAGCGCGACCTCGACATGGAGCAGATCATCGAGCCGCTCGAGCGCGCCATGGAACTGACGCCGATCCTCGGCGAACTCGGCTATAACGAAGGCCATTCGTTCAACGGCTTGCTGCAGGTGTCGGCCGCCGGCGGTCCGTCGTGTGGCGAAAGCCAGAAGGTGCGCGGCCTGTGGTACTGCGTCGCCATCTGGGTCAAGGACGGCCCCGGCTATGGCAAGCTGATCGCCGACTGGATGACCGATGGCCGCACCGAGATCGACCACAATTCGATCGACTATGCCCGCTTCTATCCGCATCAGCTGACCGAGGAATTCATCGCCAACCGCTGCTTCGAGGCGGCGCAGAAGATCTATTTCCCGGCGGTGCATACCCGCGAGCCCTATGCGTCCAGCCGTGGTGCCAAGCGTTCGCCGATGTATGAGCGCGAGGTCGAGCTCGGCGGCCACTTCATGGAACTCGGCGGCTGGGAGCGTGCGCATGGTTATGCCGCCAACGAGCATCTGCTGGAGAAATATGCAGACAAGGTTCCCGTGCGCGAGAACGAGTGGGACAATCGTCATTTCTGGCGCGTCTCGAATGCCGAACATCTGGCGATGAGCGAGGATTGCGGCATCGTCAATCTCAGCCATTTCCACATGGTCGACATCGAAGGCCCCGACCATGTCGAACTGCTCGAATGGCTCTGCGCTGCCAAGATCGGCGGCGACGGCAATATCGGCAAGGGCATCTACACCCACTTCCTCGACGACGAGGGCATGGTGCGGGCCGACTTCACCGTCATCCGCATGGCCGACCGTTGCCGGTTGATTAACGGGGCGGATGCCGGTCCGCGCGACTTCCATTACATGAAGCGCGTGGCTGAAGATCGAGGCCTCGACGTGAGGATCACCGACGTCTCGGAAAAGTTCATCACCATCGGCATCTGGGGCCCGAATGCCCGCGACACGCTGAAGAAGGTGGTTTCCGATCCGGCCGGCCTCGATCCGGAAAACTTCGCCTTTGCCCAGATCAAGCAGATCGAGATCGGAGGCAAACCGGTCACCGCCTTCCGCATTTCCTATGTCGGCGAGCAGGGCTGGGAGCTGCACATGAAATACGAGGACGGCCTTGCCGTCTGGGATGCCCTGCGCGCGACCGGCGTGATGGCCTTCGGCGTCGAGACCTATGCCAATTCGCGCCGCATGGAAAAGAGCCTGCGCCTGCAGAATGCCGACCTGCTCACCCAGTACAACCTGATCGAAGCCGATCTCGCCCGTCCGAAGGTCAAGGAAGCCGACTTCCGCGGCAAGGCGAAACATCTGGAATACAAGGCGCGTGAGCACCAGCCGGCGATGCTCTGCACGCTGGTGATGACCGAAAACACCGATGCCAAGGGCGTCAAGCGTTATCCTGTCGGCTCGATGCCGGTGATGGATCCGGCAACCGGCGAGGTGCTCATCGACACCCTCGGCCGCCGCTCCTACACCACCTCGGTGGCCTACGGTCCGACGATCGGCAAAAACATCGCGCTCGCCTATCTGCCCTGGGACTATTGCCAGGTCGGGCGCACGCTGAATGTCGAGTATTTCGGCGAGACTTATCCGGTGGAGGTTGCCGGCGTCGGCTATAAGCCGCTGTATGATGCGGAGAACCTGAAGCCGCGGAGCTGAGGCGAGGGCGGTATATTCAGAGGGTAGTGGACCCGTCGGTTGAGAGGCCGGCGGGTTTTCTTGTGAGCGCAAAGCTATTCCAACGCTCGGAATTGCAGACTTATCGTTTTTTCATAACGCATATCAGATGCCGGTAACGCCAAAAGGTGCTGGCTTGATGTGCCAAATTACGTGGTTTAACTTGCCGAGCGACGCTAGTCCTCTTCTGGTCGTTGTCGGAAGGTGATGGAATTGGAGTTTTCGAGCGCTTCTAAGCCTGGCGTACATTTTTTTGTTTGACGGCCGTGATCACTCGTAGGAGGAATCTGCTGAACCCACATGTCGCGACAAGCTGGATAACTATCCTTTTCTCTCTATGCCTGACCATCGTCGTGGGCATTGGTTTGTGGCGCAAGTTCAGACCTCTTGAGAACCTACCCGCTCTAGCGGGCTTCATAGCAGTGCTGGTCGCGCTAAGCAGCTCAGCAGTCGCGGATCTCTTTTATCATGGCATCCTCCCGACCAGAGTGTGGCCAGCCACAGGCATTTTCGACCAGGTTATTGTTACGTCTGGGGGCGATATTTTGGCGAAGGTTCAAGATCCGGTCATGGTGCGGAACCAGCGGGTGCAACGCTATGACTGTCGGGGCAACTTCAAGAACGCCTATCAGACTGACAATCGCGGTGGTGTGTTCAAGATCGCGGCCAATACCGATGGGACTTTGAGCATCTTCAGCGCGAGAGGAGACACAGTTGATGTGTTTCGTCTGGACGGCGCCTTTATCGACCGACGAACCATTGATCCGCGAGACATGCCGCTTGATCTACTTCGGTCAGGTCCTTCTGTTACCAAGTTGGGCGACTGTTCGGTTTTGGTGGACCCAGTGTCCGGTGGTCCGGCCGTGTGGATTGGCGATGAAATCCGACCTCTCGAAAGAGGGGATTGGTTTCTTGAAACTGTCTTGAGTGGATACTGGATTGTTGGTCTTGCGCTGAGTGGCTGTGGCATCTTGGCCCTATCCTTGTTCAAGCGGCGAAACGAGCCTCCGGTTGGCAGAGGGTGAACCTGCCCGTTCCATTGGGAAGCGGGAGGCAGACGACGTGCACTTGTTTTTCTGTATTCCATAGGATACGTTTATGGATATCCGCAGACATTCGATGTTCGATCGCTGGATGCGTGCCCTTCGAGACGGGCGTGCTGTCTCGAAGATCCTGCTGAGGATCCAGCGGATCGCTGACGGCAATTTCGGCGATCACAAGAGTGTTGGCGGAGGCGTGCATGAACTGCGGATCGATCACGGCCCCGGATACAGAGTTTATTATGTACAGCGAGGTTCAGTCGTGGTGATCCTCCTCTGTGGTGGAGACAAAAGCAGTCAGATCAGAGACATCGAAACAGCAAAGAGGCTGGCAACGGAATTGAAGGATTGGCCCAATGACCTCCACTAAGGACATGCCCCGCTTCGACGCAGCCGACTATCTCGAAACCCCGGAAGCGCGCGCCGATTACATGGCTGCAGCGCTGGAGGAGGGTGATGCCGTCGAAATTCGTCGGGCGCTGAACACGGTGGCCCGTTCGCTCGGCATGACCGCAGTGGCGGAAGAGGCCGGGGTCGGGCGGGAAAGCCTGTACAAGGCGCTCGGCGACAGCGGTAATCCGGAGTTTGCCACGGTGCTCAAGCTGATGAAGGCCATGGGCCTCAAGTTTTCTGCCTTGCCGATCGACGAAGAGTAGGGCGGTCCCACCTCCCCCTCTTGCGGGGGAGGACGGAAAATCGAAGGCTTAGGCGCGCGCAAGCCGCCTAAACTTCAGATTTTCCTGGAGAGGGGCACGGTTTCGCTGGCACCATCCTGACCAAGCCCGTCTCTTGCGAAATCTGAGGTTTGGCCCTGATCGGGCCAATTCCTCTCACAGCCTTCGCGCGGCGTCGCGCTCCGGCCTCCGTTCGCTGAAATCGATTCACTGGATCGATTTCTGGCCTTCGGCCAAGGCTCCGAAGTCTCCCCCGCAAGGGGGGGGATGGGGTCGCGCTTGTGGCGGAGTAGAGGTGATCAGTGCTGGACGCGCACAGTCAGCGTCCGGGTGCTGAATGGTGCGCGCGCACGCAATACACCCCATGACGTTCGACCGAGGTGGACGGGGCGGTCCTCCATTTTTGTCTTATACCGCCCCGTCCGGGGGACCTTGCGGTCCGCTCCTCCCCCCGGAGGCGTTCAGCCGACCTTGGCGACGCGCATGACTTCGGGGTCGTAGACGCGGCCGAAGCGGTTGGCGAGGAAGGCGGGCAGGGCGATTTCTTCCTGGCGGACGAAGCCCTTGGCAGGCAGCGTGCCGTCGGCGAGCAGGTCGAGAACGGTGCAGATGCCGGCAGCCGTGGTGATCTGGATGGCGCTCATCTTCTTGCCCGCGACCACACCGGCATAGACCTTGTTGGCATAGGTTTCCTGCAGGTAACGACCGTCCTTCCAGCCGCAGACGGTGACGAAGATGACGACGACGTCCTGCATGGTGGCGGGAAGGGCGTTTTCGAACAGGTCCTTCAGCACGTCGCGACGGTTCTTCAGGTTGAAGTCGTTGAGCAGCGCCTTGATGATCGCCTGATGGCCGGGATAGCGGATGGTGCGATAGTTCATCGTGCGCACGCGGCCTTCCAGCGTCTTGGCCAGCGTTCCGAGGCCGCCCGAGGTGTTGAAGGCCTCGTAGGTGACGCCGTCGAGCGAAAATTCCTCGCGCTCTTCCATGGCCGGCACGACGGTCAGCTTGCCTTCGACGACGGCTTCGCAGGGCTCGATATATTCGTTGATCAGGCCGTCGGTCGACCAGGTCAGATTGTAGTTCAGCGCGTTGGACGGATATTGCGGCAAGGCGCCGACGCGCATGCGCACGCTGTCGAGCGTGTCGAAATGTTTTGTCAGGTCCTGGGCGACGATCGAGATGAAGCCGGGGGCAAGGCCGCATTGCGGGATGAAGGCCGACTTGGCATTCGTAGCCATCTGCTCGACCTTGCGGGTGGTGGCGACGTCTTCGGTGAGGTCGAGATAGTGGGTCTGGGTGCGGGCAGCGCTTTCGGCGATGGCGCCGGTCAGGTGGAAGGGGGCGGCCGAAAGGACGGCGAATTTTTCAGCGAGCAAGGAATCGAGGGCGGCACTGTCGGTGATGTCGACCACGGTGGTCTTGACGGCGGCATGGGCGTCGAGCTTGGCCAGCTGGTCGGCGCTGCGGTCGGCCACGGTCACCTGATAGTCGCCGGTTTCGGCCAGCATGCGGGCAATCGCGCCGCCGATCTTGCCGGCTCCGATGATGACGACGTTTTTCATGACTGTGCCCCTATAAATGTAAAAGGGGCCGGTGCGACGACCGGCCGATTGCAATTGGTGAATTCCAGTGTGGGCGGGTGACCTGTCGATTCCAAGTGACGGAAAGTGTAAAATCACGTATCATTTTCAGTGAAACGACGACATGGATAGGCATAATGCAGGTTACCGACAAGGATCGCGCGCTTTTGTCATTGCTGGCCGAAAATGCCCGCATGCCGGTGGCGGAACTGGCGCGACGATTGGGCCTGTCACGCACCACCGTGCAGGCGCGGCTTGAGCGGCTGGAAGAGCAGGGCGTGATTGCCGGCTATGCGCTGAGGCTGTCGGAGGCTTATGAAAGCGGACTGATCCGGGCGCATGTGATGATCACGATGGCGCCCAAGGCTTTGGCCCAGGTGACGGCGGACCTGAATGCCATCAGGGATGTGACGGCGCTCTATTCCGTCAACGGCCCCTATGACCTGATCGCCATCGTCGCTGCCCCGTCGATTGCCGAACTCGACCGGCTGATCGACCGGATCGGCGAGGTGTCCGGGGTGGAGCGCACACTGTCGTCGATCATTCTGTCGACGCGCATTGCGCGGTAGGCATGAATGCTTCGCGTTGGCGCGGTCGGGTATCGTTGACGCAAGCTCGCCCCCCTCTGCCCTGCCCGGCATCTCCCCCACGGGTGGGGAGATCCGCAAGATGAGGCTGCTCGCCCAGCCAATAAAACCAGGCAGGAAAACCGGCTTGAAGACAAGTCATGCAGTCTCGGCAATGCCGCCAGCCGCGTCGCTACCGAATCGATTCAGCGCGCTCATCGTCATCAAGTCAGGCGAGCGCGACCTGCGGCTCGATCTCCCCACCTGTGGGGGAGATGCCCGGCAGGGCAGAGGGGGCGAACTGGCACTATGGCCAGCGGCCAGCGCCAAGAGGAAGAGCCGTCATCTCAAGCGGCCGCCAATTCCGCTCGCGTCAATGCCCGTTCCAGGGCCTCGATACACGCCGGATCATGGCTCTTGCCGGCGCCTTCCCAGAGGATGGCTAATGCCTTGGCGACCGGCATGGCGGCGCGGTAGGGGCGGTCGGCTGTGAGTGCATCGAAGACATCGGCAGTCGAGACAATGCGGGTCTCGAAGCTGATCTGATCGCCTTGCAGGCCGCGCGGATAGCCGGATCCATCCAGTTTTTCATGATGGGCGCCGCCGATCAGGGCGAGGTCGGCGAAGACGGTGATGCGTGACAGGATCGTTTCCGAAAACTCGGCATGGCGTTTCATCTGCTCCCATTCCTCGCCTTCCAGGCGGCCGGGCTTGTCGAGCACGCTGTTGGAGACGCCGAGCTTGCCGATGTCATGCAGCAGGGCGGCGCGTTTCAGCCGCCGGCGTTCCGGAGTTGCCATGCCCATCTCTTCGGCGATCATGTCGGTAAACAGGGCAACACGGTCGCTATGGCCGGAGGTGTAGGGACTTTTGGCGTCGATGACATGGGCAAAGCCGGCCGCGATGTCGTCGAGATAATCCTCGTCGGCCATGATCGCCTGTCGTCCGGGTTCGCGGGCGAGAACGAAGCGTTCGAGGTTGTCAGCGCCGAGTTCGGCCCAGAAGACCGGTGTCGCCACGGTCTTGAAGACGTCGACCAGATGTGGATCGAACCAGCTGCCGGCGCGCTTGCTGACTTCGGCAATGGCGGCTTCGGCGCCTTCATTGACGAAGAAGACATCGGCGACCTGGGCAAGCAACGCAATGCGGGCAAAGAGGTGGATCTCGTCGCCCTTGAGGCCGGCAGGCTGGCCGCCGCCATTGAAATGTTCGTCGAGATCGAGAATGCCTTGCGCGACGTCTTCGGAGAAGCGCATCTGCCGGGCGATTTCTGCGCCGCGCTCGCAGCGGGTGCGGATCAGGCCCTGGGAGATTTCCGCGCCGTTTTTGACGATATTGAGCAAGCCGCGAAACCGCTCGGCAAGGCCCGCCTGCATGCCGGTATGGGACAGGACAAAGCGGAGGATCTGTGGAAACGAGCCATCGACCAGCTTGAAGTCATGCTTGAATTTCAGGTCATCCGCCAGATACAGTTCGCAGATCCTGGCGGCATTGGACGAGCAGCCGAGATCCTTGAGCATCAGGGTATAATAGAGGTCGCGTAACCGATCTTCGGTCAATCCGAGTCTCTGACCAATGGCCGTGCCGATATAGCAGCAGCGGATGCAATGGCCGGGTGGCTGACCTTCGGTCAGGTCCAGCGCATGACTTAGCGCCTCGATGATCTCTGCGAGTCTTATCTGCGTGGCCATATCCATTCCTTCTTGCCTGCTTATAAAGCGAGGACTGTTAATGGCCGGTGTCTTGGAAGGTGTGACGCTCGCGGTTTTAAGGATGGCGGTGTTTCTCCCTTGGGCTAACCTCCTGTTCACCGCTTCCATGCTTGTCTTTTTCCCGCATTGTCTTACGACATGAGACGCACTATGTGCGGGTGAGCTAAACGCAAGTGGAGAATTGCCGGATGAACGAAGACGAAGACGACAAGAGCAAGGAACTGCCGATCGGCAAGGAAACGGAAGCGAACCTTTTCAAGTCGCGGTCGATCTTCATCTATGGCGGCATCACCATGGAACTGGCGCAGAAGGTCTGCACCCAGCTGGTCGCGCTTGCGGCAGCCTCGGACGATGACATCCGCGTGTTCGTCTGCTCGCCGGGCGGCCATGTCGAAGCGGGTGACGCGATCCACGACATGATCCGGTTCATCAAGCCGAAGGTATGGATTATCGCCACCGGCTGGGCTGCATCGGCCGGCTCGCTTATCTTCGTCGCTGTTCCCAAGGAACGCCGTCTGGCTCTGCCGAACACACGCTTCCTGATGCACCAGCCGTCGGGCGGCACGCGCGGCATGGCGTCTGACATCGAGATCCAGGCACGCGAAATCATCAAGATGAACCAGCGACTGATCAAGATCTATTCCAAAGCCACCGGCCAGACGGAAGAGAAGATCGCCAAGGACATCGACCGCGACTACTGGCTCGCGGCCGAAGACGCCGTTCAGTACGGCCTGGTCGGCAAGATCATCGAAAGCCACGCCGACATCGGCTGAGCGTCTTCGAAGCCTTGTGAATTGAAGAGCCCCTGCCGGAGACCGACGGGGGCTTTTTTTGTGCGACGATGTCGATGCGATACGGAGCGCCGATCTCGCATCCAGCTGTTTGGCGAAAACGTACCCGATTTCGCCATTCGTGCCTTGCCAAGGATCGGGCATTTTGGTGTTCGATAGGCAATTGTTCTCTCGTTCAACCAAGGCTTGCGCCATGCTGAAAGACTTTTCCGTCCAGAGCACCTTCATGGGTGTGCTGATCGCCTTTGTCGGCTTTGCCAGTTCCTTTGCCGTGGTCCTTCAGGGATTGAAAGGCGTGGGGGCGACAGACTACGAGGCGGCGTCCGGCCTGATGGCCCTGTCTATCTCGATGGGGCTTTGCGGCATAATTCTCAGCGTCTGGACCAAGTTGCCGGTTTCCGTTGCCTGGTCTACGCCGGGGGCGGCGCTGATGGCGACGGCGGGCATTCCGCTGGGTGGTTTCCCGGCGGCCGTCGGGGCATTTTTCGTTTGCGCTGCACTGATCGTACTGGCCGGCCTGTTCCGTCCCTTCGGCAGGGCGGTTGCCGCGATCCCAGCACCGCTGGCCAATGCCATGCTGGCTGGCGTCATCATCAATCTGTGTTTTGCGCCGTTCAAGGCTGTTGCCTTTGATGCCCGGCTCGGACTGCCGATCCTAGTCGTCTGGGCAGTGGTTGCTGCGTTCAAGCGCCTGTATGCGGTGCCGGCCGCATTGCTCACCTTCGTTGCGGTCATCGTGTTCGGTGTCGAATTGCCGGAAGGGGCGATGGCCAGCTGGACGCAATCCCTCGCGCCGCCGATCGAGTTCGTTATGCCGGTCTTCACCCTGTCTGCACTGGTTTCGATCGCGCTGCCGCTGTTCATTGTCACCATGGCCTCGCAGAACATCCCGGGAATTGCCATCCTCAAGGTCAATCACTATGAGCCGAAGCCCGGCCCGATGTTCGCCGTGACGGGTCTCTTCTCGTTCCTGTCTGCCCCCTTCGGCGGTCATGCGGTCAATCTTGCGGCCATCACTGCGGCGATGGCCGCCGGTGAGGACGCGCATCCAGATCCGGCGCGACGCTACTGGGCGGCAATCATCGGCGGTATCGGCTACATTCTGTTGGGATTGGCGGCCGGTGCCGTGACCTCGTTCGTGGCGCTGGCGCCGCCTATCCTCATCCAGTCGGTGGCGGGGCTTGCCCTGATCGGCGCTTTTTCAGGCTCGGCGGTTGCCGCCTTCAAGGATGTGGAAACGCGAGAGGCAGCAGCGCTGACGTTTCTGATTACCGCGTCCGGGATTTCCATCCTCGGCATATCCGGGGCATTCTGGGGGCTGATTGCCGGTGTGCTGATGCTGGGATTGGCGAAGATGGCCGGGCCAAAAACCTCATAGGGGAAGGACGCATATCTCAAAGCCATGCCGGCGCGCGGACTTCGACTGCCAACTGCTGAAGCACGATCTCAACGGCAATAATCGGATCGATTTCCTCCATACCTCGGCTTTTGCCGCCGAATAACGCTCTTGCGCGATTCATTCCTGCACGCTATCACTCTGGCCATGAGCACCTCTTTGACAATCATGTCCGAGCATATGAAGGCTACGCACAGCGCGGCCGGCTTTGCTGCGTCGGTGCCAAACTCGCTTCTTCTTCTCGGCCTTATCCGCGGTTGCCGGGTCCATTGAGGAGCGCCCGGCGGCCGGGTTAGCCGTTTGGCGATTGCTCCTCGAAAATCCAAACTTGTAGCGAGATTTGCCCTAGCAGGGCCGCTCACCCGTCGCCAAGCGCCTGCAGTTGCGCTATGAGCCGGGGGGAGTGCGAAGAGCAGAGATGAAGACGATGATCATGAAATCCCAGACCGTGAAAAATGGCATGCCGGACGCGAGCGAGAAGTACCGCGCCTATCCGCAGATCCAGATTCCTGACCGCACATGGCCGTCCAAGGTTATCGACAAGGCGCCGATCTGGTGCTCGGTCGACCTGCGCGACGGCAACCAGTCGCTGGTCAATCCGATGGGCCATGACCGCAAGGCGCGGATGTTCCAGTTGCTGCTCGACATGGGTTTCAAGGAAATCGAGATCGGCTTCCCGTCCGCGTCTCAAACCGACTTCGATTTTGCCCGGTGGTGTGTCGAGGAAGGCAATGTGGCGGATGATGTTTCCTTGCAGGTGCTGGTCCAGTGCCGGCCGGAACTGATCACCCGCACGTTCGAAGCACTGGACGGTGCCAAGAGGCCGATCATCCACTTCTACAACTCGACATCCGAATTGCAGCGCCGTGTGGTGTTCGGCAAGGATGTTCAAGGGATCAAGCAGATTGCCGTCGATGCGGCGAAGATGATCACCGACATGGCGGCGAATGCCGCCAGCAAGGACAATGGCGGTTTCCGCTTCGAATATTCGCCGGAGAGCTTTACCGGTACCGAGCTGGAAGTGGCGCTGGAAATCTGCAATGCGGTGGTCGAGATCATCAAGCCGACGCCGGACAACAAGCTGATCCTCAACCTGCCTTCGACCGTCGAGATGGCGACTCCGAACATCTATGCCGACCAGATCGAATGGATGTGCCGCAATATCGACAATCGCGAGAACTGCATCATCTCCCTGCATCCACACAACGACCGTGGCACGGGTATTGCTGCCACCGAACTGGGGCTGATGGCCGGCGCCGACCGCGTCGAAGGCACGTTGTTCGGCAATGGCGAGCGTACGGGCAATGTGGATGTCGTGACGCTGGCGCTGAACATGTTCACCCAGGGTGTCGATCCGAAACTCGACTGCTCGGACATTGAGCGGATCAAGGCGGTCTACGAGTATTCCAACGAGATGACCATTCCCGAGCGCCACCCTTACGTCGGCGAACTGGTCTATACTGCGTTTTCCGGCTCGCACCAGGATGCGATCAACAAGGGCATGAAGGCGATCAAGGTCGCCAATCACCCGGTCTGGGAAGTGCCTTATCTGCCGATCGATCCGCAGGATGTAGGGCGCTCCTACGAGGCGATCATCCGCATCAACTCGCAATCGGGCAAGGGTGGGATCGCCTACATCCTGCAGGAAGACTACGGCATCAACCTGCCGCGCAACCTGCAGGTGGAGTTCCGCGAGGACATCCAGCGCATCACGGATGAAGAGGGCATCGAACTGCCGTCGAAGCGCATCCATGCACGCTTCATCGAACGTTATGTCGATCAGCCCGAGGCACGGATCAAGTTCGTCGATCACCATACCTACCCGGCCGGTTCCGACCAGAAGGGTATCCGCGTGGTTGCTGCCGAGATTACCGATGGCGGCGAGACCATGCGCATCGAGGGCAAGGGCACCGGGCCGATCGACGGTTTCGTCAATGCGCTGTCGGCCTATCTGGGCATCGATCTCTCGGTTGAGGACTATTCCGAGCATTCGCTGCAGCACGGATCCAACGCAGCGGCCATAGCCTATGTGGAAATGGCGCATGTCGGCGGCAAGCTGTTTGGGGTCGGCATCAACACCAACATCGTCACCGCTTCGCTGGAGGCGATCGTGTCGGCCGCCAACCGCGTGCTGGCTGAACAGAAATAGGCCTGACTTGTGTCATTGCGGGACCATAGAAGTGGTCCCGTGATCGCATTCAGTCGTCATGCTCGGGCCTGTCCCGTACATCTACTCCCGTCGAATTTTCGGTAAACGTTGGAAGATCCTCGGGATAAGCCCGAGGACGATGTCGCGAAAGGCGTGAGTTCAGCCGCCGATCAGAATCTGCCGGTGATCGAGCGCAAGCGGCACATTGTCGCTTTCGATCCTGTAACGCTCCCATTCCACCTGCCAGTTATCCGCTGTTCCCTCGATGGAAAAGAGATTGTAACCAGCGGCCGGTTTCTTGCCGCCTGGACCTTGACTGGCCGATGCGATGCCGACGACCGGCACTCGCTTGCCGTGGTTGTCGAGCCAATACAGCGTATTGAGATGCGTGTGGCCGTGCAGCACCAGTTCGGCGCCGCCGGTGCGGATGGCGGCGGCAAAGCGGCGGATACCGATCAGGCGCTTGTGCTGCGAGGTCGCGCCACGGATCGGCGGGTGATGGATCATCACCACGCGAAACAGGCCCTCTTCGCCTGCAGCTTTCAGCAATTGCGCCGTTTCCCGTGCCTGGCGGCCGCTGAAATAACCCTGAGCGGAAAAAGGTGGGGTGGCGATCGAGGTCGAGCAACCGATCAGCGCGACCGGTCCGCGGCGGCGGATATAGGGAAAGATCTTGTGGTCGTCCTGCCAGATCAGTGGATCGTCGTCACCCCGGATGTAATCATACCAGGCATGAACGGAGCGATCATGCGCGCCGGGCACATAGGCATCGTGGTTGCCGGGAACGACGGAAGTGTCTAGCGGTGCTCCGGCCTGTTGCAGCCACTCTGCGACGAGGCGGATTTCGAGGCGGGACGCCAGGTTGACCAGATCGCCGGTGATTGCCAGATGATCGGGCTGATGTTGGCGCAGGCCCTCGAGAACCATCTCCAAGGCATTGGGGAAAAGGTGCTTGCGCCGGTTGCGGTGCCAGTTCACATAGCCCGTAATCCGCTTGGACGCGAGTTCCCGGATCGTCAGGTTCGGCAAGGGGCCAAGATGGACGTCGGAAATATGCGCGAGCTTGAACATGGCGTCTCTCTTAAAGGCGCCGGCATTGGGGGGCAAGGAAAATGACGCCAGCGAATGATAGCTCCGAAATCCCCGGTCGGGCCAAGAAGTTCCTTGTGCGGTTGCTGCATGTCTACTTTGCCCTCAGCCGGGGCATGACGCTTGGCGTGCGCGCGGCCTGCTACGACGAAGCGGGGCAGATATTTC